>JAXHUC010000138.1:0-17080 GCA_034189805.1 Cyanobacteriota bacterium | reverse complement strand
CTTTGCCCAAAACCCTCGTCGATACCCTGCGCGGTTTAGTGTGGGCGGGGATTTCTCAAGTTTACGCCCCAACTTGCAACGATTTAAAGCCTCTAAGTGCAGTTAATTTAGACGAGTGGCGGCAACGGGAGTTTAAATGCGAGCATCAAGGGAGATTGGAGATTTAGCAGCAAGGCAGCAAGCAAGCAGTCTTCAGCCCTCAGCGGTCAGCTTTTAGAAACCAGAAATTCTGACTATTTCTAAACTACACTACCAAGGACTGCCGATGGTGGTAAAAGCCGACCAGTAGTAGGGATGGGAGAAGTCTGCATTCGACGATCCGTTCGATGGATGGGCGAGCGGAATGCGAAGCTCGTTCCCCACCATCTCTCCATTTTCAATCCGGACTTCTCCGCGCAGCATTGCTAGTTGGGCTTGGCGGAGGGCTTCGGCTTTGATGGGGGCTTCGTGGAGAGTTTCGTAAAATTGACTCATCAGGGCTAAGGTCGCCGTATCGTTTACTACCCACAAACTGGCGATCGCCGACTTCACTCCCGATCGCACCGCTAATCCGGCAAATCCCAGTTCCGTGTTGGGATCTCCTACGGCAGTTTGGCAGGCACTGAGTACCAATAGTTCCACGGGGCGATCGTCGTACCATCTGAGCGATCGCATATCGTCGAGGGAGAGGCGATCGTTCCACAGTTCGATGTAAATCTTGTTGCGATCTGCGGGATCGAAACTAGCGTGAGTGACCAGATGAACGATGCCAAAGGCATTCTCGCGGCGCTGTTCGATGAGGGTTTCTCGGGTAAAGTCGTCATTGAGGAACGATCGTCCCGGCCA
The DNA here is from genome assembly GCA_034189805.1 of Cyanobacteriota bacterium. Lineage (GTDB taxonomy): Bacteria > Cyanobacteriota > Cyanobacteriia > Cyanobacteriales > Geitlerinemataceae > Zarconia. The sequence goes on along the minus strand of JAXHUC010000138.1, from coordinate 16,255 downwards.
CAATCCAGGAGTTTCGTTACCGACGATCGTCGATAACTCCGATGACACCGCAGGTAAAGGATTACTACCTGAATGAGGGAATTCCGACGCACCCATCGCTAAGACTTGGGTGTTTTCCAAGCTTTGGTAGCGGGTATCTGTCAGGCTCATGCTAGGAATGGAACCGAGGCTGTAGCGCTCGATTAAAAATTGCTCGCCGTCATGCAGGGCTGCGAGGGGAATTTGCCGCAATCCCGCATCCATCGCAAAAATTAAGGTGTTGATATTCAGGGATTCGAGTTCGCTCTCCAAAGGGGCAATCAGCCATTGATAGAGTTGTTGGGCAGGTCGCAGGTAGGTCGATCGAGGACGGTAAACCCGTTGAATTTCTTCGACGAACTGACCGATGGTCGTTTCGAGTTCGTAAGGTTCGAGGGAAACGGTTCTGAGAATGGGAGGACCTTCGGGAACCACCAGCACCAAGGTCAGTTGGTTTTGAGGTAGTTGGAAGGTTTCGGCAAGTGGGGCGGGAGGCGAGGTTAAAGCATAGACGATCGCCCCTTTTGTCCCCGTTTCGATCTCGATATTGGCTAGGGTCTTGCGAATGGTTTCGGCGGTAATTTCTGCGTCGTCGCTATCTAAATTTTCTCCGGCTTCTTCTTCAAACTGGGACTCGAAAAATTCATCGATTTGGGGGGCGAGATTGTCAAAATTCGTTGGAACCGAGAGGGTCAGGTCTCGATCGATGTCCAGAACGTTCCACTTTAAATCGAGATCGCCAGTTTCGGAGTCTCGGGCGATCGTAGTTTCGGCCCCAATTAAGTCGCCAATCAGGAAGGCCAGTTGCTCGTTGGGATCGGGTTCGGGTTGGGAATTCGATTCGTTAACGACATCTGGATTTTGGATGGTTGGATTTTCGATGGGGTCTTGGGGATTCCCCGTATCGGATAAATCCGGTGCTGGAGGCTCCATCGGAAGGTTGGATGGAGGACGATTGGTTTCGTCCTCAACAGGAGTTTCTGGGGGAGTCTCGGGAATCACGGGGTCCGAGGTCGGTTCTGAAGGCTCGTCTTGGGTGGGGGGCGAAGTGGGAGTAGTTTCTTCCCCGGAGTCAAAATTGGGGTCGTTCCCTGGCTCTGATGTGGGATTGTTCGATCGATCTTGCGGTGTATCGTCAGAAGTTTGGGGTGAGTTATCTAAGCTACCTTCCGGTTCGATCTCCATCTCTGTATCGATTTCAGATTCAGAATCGATTTCAGGCTCTCGATCGGGTACAGTCGCCTCCTCAACAACCGGGGGAGTCATTTCCTCAGAACCGGGCGGTGCATCTATGGAAATAAATTGAATCCCACCGCCATCTTGAGAATGGGTGTAGAGATAGGGTCGATCGGGTAGAATAGCCGCTTCCCCGGTATTTCCTCGGGCGATCGCCCCAGCCGTTCCATTCGTCGAGGCATCCCCAACGATAAATGGGGTTTCTCCATTGCCTCCGTGGGCGATCGCGATTCTTCCTCCACCCGTGGAAATGCTCGCTGTTATACCGTTGCGATCGCGAAACGTATCGGTGGCGCGAAAGAAACCCGTGGCGTTTACCCGCACGTCTCCTCCCCGATTGGTGTCGCTTTGGGTATCGATGGTGCGGACGGTGATGTCATCGCCTTGTAAAGTCACATCTCCCGTCGCGTTGAGAAATCCGGCTAGAATATCCTCTTCTCGGGAAGTTAACTCCAGATCCCTTGCCGAGGTTAAATTTTCGGTGGTTAAATCCCCTAGAGTGGTGATGCTCGCTCCGGGCGATAGGGTAGAATGTCCCGAAAGCGTCAGACTTTCGAGAGGAACCGAACGGCCGAGATTGCCCCCGAGGGTGACGCGATTGGCGGCGATTGCTAAATGACTAGACCCATCCACCGTCCCCCCAAAGGTAATATTCCCCCCAGCAGCCGACACCGATAAATCCCCAGCGAGGGTGACGGGGGCGCTCAACGTAATATTATTGCGATTGGTTTCGATAGTTCCGCTTGCGGTTATCCCATTTCCAGCCATAAGGGCGATCGCCCCTCCTGTTCCAGTCACAGAACTCGCATTCAAATTGTTCGCGAAAATGCGACCGTTAGCATTTAAGGCGATATTGCCCCCCCGCCCCTTAGCTGATGCCGAAATCAGCGCCCCGGAACGGGTATCGATATTGCCGTTGCGACTGGTAATGCCGATGTTGCCGCTATCTCCCTCAAATCCGGGGGCGAGAAAGGTAATCGCACCCGTGGCAATATCACCGGGGGCTGCGATCGTGACGCTACCGCCATTAATCCCCCCTGCCGCATTGAGAATTCCGCCAGTGGTATCGATCGTGCCGCTACTGCGAATTTCGATATCGCCGGCATTTTCAGAAGCCTCGGTTCGCAAGTCCCCGGTTTGGATGTTCTGCCCGTTTAACACGATATTGCCGCCATCGATATCCCCCGCAGCGTTGAGATTGCCGAGGGTAATATCGTTACCGGGGGCATCAATACCGATATTGCCGCCATCTGATGTAATCTCACCCGCAATATCGACGTTGCTGGTACTGGTGAGTTGAATCTCTTGCCCCCCCGTATCGATCGTGCCGCTATCGGCAAAAATCCCCGATGATTCGTTGTTGCTGTTGCCGACTAAATTCAGAGTCCCCGTTCCCCCAACTTCGATGCTGTTGTTATCGGTTAGGGAGATGCCGTGGTTCTCAATCCCCACAGTTGCCCCGGTTCCAGAGAGGGTAATATCCGCATCGATCGAAGATAGGCGCGAACCCACCGTTAGGGAGATGCCGTGATTGAAATCGGTTCCCGCGCTGCCCTGCCCGGTTGCCGAAATCGTCCCGCTTCCGGTGGCGGCAACTTCTCCCCCTTCCGCCAGTTCGATGCCGTGGTTGCCAAATCCGGTTCCAATCCCGATGCCGTCAAGGGTGATGTCGCCATCGGCTGAGGTGACGATCGAATCCGTTCCTCGAATATAGATACCGCGATTTTCGTCGATGCCTTCACCCCCCGTTCCCCTCAAGTCGATCGCCCCATTTGCCGTGGCGATTCGACCGCCCTCGATGATAAAAATACCGTGATTGAACTCCACGTTCCCACCCCCGGTTCCGGTGAAGGTGATATTTCCCTCTCCGGTGGTTTCCACCGCGCCACCGGTGGCGATATTGATGCCGTGGTTCGCCCGGTTGGTTCCCTCACTAGTTCCGGTAAAGGTAATATCGCCATCGACAGAAGAAACAACTGCCCCAAAATTAACGGTGATGCCGTTGTTCTCCTCAGTTCCCACCCCTCCCATGCCCGAAAAAATGATATTGCCCCGATTCGATCGCACTTGGGAATTGCTTTCGACGCGGATGCCATCGTCGAACAGACCTCCCCCGTTACTGCTTCCGGTGAAGGCAATATTTCCCGTTCCGGTGGTTGCCACAATGGCGCGATTGAACAGTAAAATGCCGTAGTTGTTGTTTCCGGTTCCATTTCCCACTCCCATCAGGGAAATTGCCCCATCTTCCGATCTCACTTGGGAGTTGCCATCGATGCGGATGCCGTAATTGGATGTTACCCCCTCGCCTCCGGTTCCTTCTAGGGTGAGGGTTCCATCTCCCGTTGCGGCGATCGTACTGCCGTTTTCCAAATTAATCCCGTAGTTGAAATCGCCCCCCGCGCGCCCGATTCCCCTTAGTAAGAGGTTGCCGCCCCCCACGTCGATCGTACTGCCATTGATGGTCATCCCATGTTGAAACTCGGCGCTACCCCGTCCGGTTCCGGTAAAGTTACCCCCGTTGGTGGTAATGGTAACGTTGGTTAAATCCAGAGAACCGCCCCCCACATTATCGGCATCTGCGGTCAGGGTAATATCTCCACCGTTCGTGGTGAGGTTGGCATTAACATCGATATTATTCCCCGCCTCCGCCGTCAGTCCCACTTGGGGGTTGACCAAATTCATCTCGGCATTGAAGACAATATCGTTTGTCGCTTGCAGAATTACATTCGCCATTGCGTCGTTCAAGGCGGCGACATCCAACGTCGTTTCCCCGTCATTCCCCACATCGGGATCGGCAAAGGCATCGACTTGAGTTAAATCGTTGGTTTCGGCCCCCGCCTCGACGATGGTAATATTAGTCGGATCGAGAAGCAGCGTTCCCAAACTGCCCTGGGGTGCTGAGGTATCCACCGTACCTTGGAAGTCGAGAAATTGCCCTCCCGACACTTCAACGAAACCGCCATTGGAAGAAGAGGGGGAGGAAGAGGAGGACGAGGGAACGGGACGGGGGGACGGGGAGATAGAGAGATCGCCTGCGAGAATATTGCTCGTTGATAAAGCAGCACCTCGGGCACTGATGTTGCCGAAGAATTGGGTGGTATCATCCGCCCAGAGAATGACTCGTCCGCCATTTCCTTGTTGCAATGCATCGGCGAAAATGTGGGTGTGGCGATCGACAAAAAGGCGATCGGCATTCGGGAGGGTTCCACTACCTTGAAAATCGCCACCGATAAAGATATTCCCACCCCCATTTATCCCCGAAGCATCTACCGTTGCACCCAACAGGGCAACCCGATTTCCCAAGATCTGAATTGTGGGAATCTCTCCGTTCCCCGTTCCCCGTTCCCCATTCCCCAATTCTCCACTGACGATCGCATCTCCGGGTTGCGGCGCAATTTGGGAACCGGATAGAGCGATCGTCCCATCGGGATTCACTGCAATATTCGTTGCCTCAGATACATTTCCTCCAGTGAGTAATTCCGGTAAATTTAAGGGGGAAAATGACGAGGATAGCGAGGTAGCGGACTCGGGTAAAACGTCCAATTCTAAAACATTACCGACGGCACTCAAGCGCAGTAAATTTTCTCCAGGAACGGCTGCGATCGTAATATTTCCTCCAGGGGCTTTTAGAGTTCCTGTATTGGCGATCGTTCCGGCAAACAAGCCTAAATTATGACCTGCGGATACCGCTAAATGTCCGGCATTGACGATCGCACCGGGATGCAACGTTGCAAACTGAAAATCCGTTGGCAAACCCACCAAACGACCCCAATTATTTTCGCCAAAAGCGTCGAATGAATGATTTCCAAATCCAATTCCCGTTGCCGTGGTTGCGGTAAAGTCGGCCGGGACGTTTAAACTTGCATTCGACCCAAATACCATCCCGGCAGGGTTCATCAAAAATAAGTTGGAATTGCCCCCCGTTACTTGAATTAAGCCATTGATAACTGAAGCTTCACCCCCCGTCACTCGTCCGAGGATATTTTCGATATTCGGGTGAGATATAAAGTTGGCAATTTCGCCTTCAGTTAAACCAAAGGTTTCAAAACTATGAAAGAGATTTGACCCATCTTCTGAATACCGTCCGCCCTGAATATTGAGTTGTCTGCCATCGGTGGTAACAATCGTCTGCGTACCATCATCAGAAGGAACGATCGACTGGGCTGATATCTTCTCTGGAAAAAAAGCGATCGCCCCTAAAAAGACAACCGTTCCGGAGGAAATCGCGCGGGTGAGGGCATTCATTTAGAATTAAAATCCTGGGGATCGTTGCATCGATCTTTAATAATTTTTGGGAAATTGCCATCAGCAAAATTACTGAAACTCACAAAAATAATTGGCTCGATCGCCATTAAACAATCGAGCTAAAACTGTGTGGATTGAGTTGTGTGAGTTTACCAACTCAGTGTCCAACTCAGTCTTTTGAATTCGATCGAAGCCTTACCCGTCACGACATCGCACATTCATCAGCGACGCGATCGATCGCCTCTGTTTCGATCTCGCGATCCTCGGGTGGGGCGAAGGCCATCGCCTGACAATAGTGAGTTTGCGCGAGTTCTTTGAGTTTTGCCTTCTCCCAATACAATTCTCCCAACCAGCGATGTAGGTAAGCTGTGGCGGTGCGATCGACAATAGCATCTTCCAAAATGTCGATCGCTTCGGCAATCAAATCGTTGCGAGAATACAAATAGGCGATCGCTAATGCTTTTGCCCCCTCATCTAAGGGTTCTGCCTCGATCGCCTGTTGCGCCTCGCGTACCTCCACCACTGCCGATTCCTCTAACAATCGAAATCCCAAACCTCCGGGAATCGGCGATTCAAAGGATAAAACTCCAGTATCGGTAATGACAACCAGGGAATATTCCGAACCGGGTTGCAGGGGAGGCTTGTCGGCAGGATAGTCGATTTCGGCGGCGGTTGTCGTCACTTGCCAGAGTTTTTCGCTATTTTCCTGAAGAATGACGGTGTATTGAGTTACATCGGCAACTCGGTTCCAACGCAAGGTGGGGCGATCGCTCAGAAGTGCGGTGCGGCGAGGGCTGATAATATAAGGCTTGTTCGGATTGCTGGCAAACAATTCGTCATTGCGTTCTCCCGCACAGGCTACAGCTTCTCGATCGCACTCCGGTTCGGTATTTGCCGGACAGAGGTTGCGACTTCGATCGCCCGAAACCGATTCGATCGATAAATTCGCACACTGTAAGATCGCTTGTCCTCCATCAGCCGTGAGGAGGCGATCGCCCGGATAAATGGGCATTCCCGGCGCGGGATTCAGCACTCGTCCGTCACTGCGTTGGAGTTGCACTTCGCCGTCAATTTGCAGAATTTGTCCGTTCGGGCGACTTTGTACGGCTGTTGCCGGTGTCTGGGCGATCGTACCCATAAAAATAAAGGCGATCGTCGCCCCAAAAATTATCTTCGGTTGCATAGAGTCCTCTACAGTAACAGTCAAGTCGAAATATGAAAGATACAAATAGAAGCTAGAAATAGAAGTTAGATCGGAGTTTACGGGGAAGTGGAAATATTCGGATTTGCCAAGCGTTCGTTTCCCTGCCGGATACACTCGTCGTGTTCGGGAACTGCCAGATCGGCATATTTGAGGGTTTCGATCCAAAACGGCATCGCTGCTTGTTTCTGGTCTGTCGCCTCGAGTACCCGTGCCAGCAGGCAGTTAGAATGGGCGCTATCGGGGTTGAGTTCGATCGCCTCTCGCAGCGCCGACTCCGCCTCCTCCCACTCCTGTTGAGCAACCCGCAACCACCCCAAATTCTTCAGACAGGCGGCCCGTTCCCCATTTCGTTCGGCTTCTTGCAAGCATTGTCGAGTCGATCTCAAGGCTTGGGGATGTTCGGCTTCAAGTAGGTGCAAGCGCCCAAGTTCGGCGTAGGCATCGGGAAACCCTAACAGGGCGGCCCGTTGATATTCGGCGATCGCGCAGTCTCGATCGGCGATTTCGTCGCACATCCACCCCAGATTATAAGGGTAAACGCCTTTGCGAGGATTGAGAAGGGCAGCCGATCGATAGAAAAATTGAGCAGTGGGAAATTCTCGCTGTCGGTGGTATTTTTTGCCCAGTTGATTCGCCCAACCCGCCAGATGGGGGAAAAGAGAAAAGTAGCCCCCAATCCCAGCAATGAGGGCAGTTGCGGCAATTCTAGCTAGGGGTTGCCAGTGTCGGCGAGTCGCACGCGAGGGCATCTCAAAACTGGGAATGAGTCTGTTGTGCGGCGTTGAGGGAGTTTCGGGCGTTTCTGTCGCGGTGGGTTCTTCCTCGTTAACCGGACTGGCGGTATCGGCACTATCCGAGTTTTCCCCAAGAGAAAATTGAGAGAAAATGGGGCGATCGTCTGGATTTTCTCTGGGTTCTGGCGTTTCTTCTGGGGCATCTTGCACGGGTTGCTGTGGAGATTTCCGTGAAGATTCCCATTGCGCCATCCATTTATCGTAACTGCAACTCAGGAGCAAGCGACACAACCCATCGGCAATCCGATACTCGCAAGCTTGTTTATCCGGACTTTTGAGGACGCTGCGGACGGTTGGTTTGGAAGGACATTCATTGGGATCGCGATCGCCTAACGTTTTAAACCAATCGCACTCGAACTGCCCCCAACGATAGCGCTTTTTGTATTGATATCGCTTCTCAAATTCTTCGCGAAGCCGTTGTTTGAGTTCGTCGGGTAAAAGAATGATGCTGTTATCTCGATCGGATGTACCTGTCATGAAATTGAACCGCAAGATTTTTTCTGCTAGAAGTACGATCGATTTTGGTACGGCATTTGTATTGCCGCATTCATCAATCGCCCTTTCAAAGTCATTCTAATGACGACTCATCTGATGCGTCAATTTTCTCTGAACTTTCTTTCAATGTTCTCTGTATTTTCCCCAACTATATTTTTCCAGTGTTATCGTAATTTCATCGAAATCAATTACTCGCTTCCGCGATTTATATCAACTCAATTCAGAGCGGTTACAAAAAAAATAGACTGAAATCACACGTCTATTTTAATTTTAGGCATCCATCGTTATTGTTCTTCTCCAAAATCAGAAAGTATCTTATTTTAAGAGGATCGAACTCGGAGTAAATCTCATGACACAATCGGGTCTTCAATGTCCGGAATGCCGTAAATATAGTGTCGTACAAAAAAAGGAAACGCTGTACGTTTGTTTGGGATGCGATTTCAAAAAAGACCTCAACCCACCCCCCAAGAAACCCAAAACTAATTTTGGTATTGTTTTATCTGTCGGCGTTTTTGCACTTCTTCTGATGTCTGTCTTAACTCAGGTTCAAACTCGATCGACGAACCTCGTTCAACCGACTCGTTGGGTTCCTACGAGTTCTCCAGCCCAGTATAACAATCCTCGATAGCTGGCGATCGCACAGTTTTTTCGATCTCTCCCAATACAGATGCAGCAACATCATTTTCGATCGCGCTCAAACTAAAAGTTTCCATAAAATGCTTATATCCATTGCGATCGGTTAACTTTCATATCCTTCCTATACCCAAGGCAATATCGGCGAACGGACGATCGATTTGTTTCGACATTCTACTTAAAGTCGATCGGGTTGAATCCAACCCGATGACAGGATTCTTTTGTTTCAAATTACACTCATTTTATCTACGCACAAGGAAATTATCATGTCTACGCCTAATTTTGAATTCAAGCCAGTTTGGGAAAATATTTTGTCTAATTCTGGTCAAACTCGTGTCGTTTTAATGAATGGAATTTTCACAACCTCAGATTCCTTTAATGGAGAATTCACAGAAAAGACAGAAGAAAAATTCATTCTCGACAGTAATGAGCTAACAGATAACCAGGGTTCTATCTTGTTTACCCCGGAGTATAATCCCTCTTTCCTCGACCCTGAAAATTTACTTCCAACGCTAACTGAGTTTTTAATAAATCGTGTCTTAAGAAAGATTCAAGATTATATTAAGCTCGATCCATTTGATATTTTTGAAAGTTTCAAAGATATTACAGAACTCATTGGAAAAGTTATCAGCAATCCAACTCCAGATCTATTATTTGATGAAGAGTTTTCGGCTGATTTAATTAATTTTATTGCTAACCACACTCCAATTGTCAAGGAATTTGCTGCAATTATTGATGATTTACCAGATGACTTCGACCTTAAGGAGTCATTAGCTCAGTATTGGTATTCCTATCCTGTCGAACAAAGCCGTACTTTAAATAATCAATGGATCGATAACTCTCTTGATAATCCCAACAATTCTTTAATTCTCATCGGTCATTCTCAAGGAAACTTTTTCTTGGAAGATGCCATCATTCAGATGGGAAAACAACAAGATGCTAAAGTCAAGGTGATTGCATTTGGTTCTCCCACTCAATATGCTTCAGCTAATCTATCACTTTTGTCTTCGGATTCTTATACCCACGGTTCGACCAATAACCTTGGCAATGGGTTGAATATTGTTGATTCTAATGATTTTGTGACGAAGCTTCAGTTATCATCCAGTGAGTTAGATAACTCACTGACTAAGATTAAGAAGCTATTTGAATTGGGAGCTACATTCGCTGGGAATGGAGTATCACCCCATAAATACGTTAAAAATTATCTTCCAAACTGGGGAACTGAAGCACAAGAGTATTTCCAAGATGCCATTTATCAAATGAATGAGACGGGTTACTATTTCCCGACATCAAGCAAAGATAATCCTACAACAGTTGGTACCGATAATGACGACTGGATTGAAGGGGATAAACCCCTTGACGGCGGCAAGCGAAACGACGTTCTACGGGGTGGTACAGGCAACAACGAGTTAATCGGTGGTGAAGGCTACGACGTTCTAGACGGTGGCGATGGAGTAGACACGGCAAACTACAGCAGCAGCAACAGCGGCATCGTTGTCGAAGCCAAACAAGTCGCCGGGTCGGATGTTTACGAAATCCAAGACGGATTTGGTTCGACTGACATTGCCGGAAACATCGAAGTCATTAGCGGTTCTCCCCACGACGACATAATGACTGGTGGCGACTACGCCGATATTTTTTACGGTCAAGAAGGAAACGACATCTTCCGAGGACAAGGCGGTAACGACTCTCTCTTCGGTGGCGATGGCGAAGACACTGCCTACGGCGGAGATGATAACGACCACATACAGGGAGACAAAGGTAACGACGAACTTCGCGGCGAAAACGGTAACGACTCTCTCTTCGGTGGCGATGGCGAAGACACCCTCTACGGCGGAGATGGTAACGACCACGTACAGGGAGACAAAGGTAACGACGAGTTGCGCGGAGAAAACCATGCCGACTCTCTCTACGGTGGCGATGGCGAAGACACCCTCTACGGCGGAGATGGCAATGACGAACTTCGCGGAGAAAACGGTAACGACGAATTACGCGGAGAAAACGAAGCCGATACTCTCTACGGTGGCGATGGCAATGATACCGCCTACGGAGGAGAGGGAAGCGATGTTTTGTTCGGTGAAGGCGGAAACGACGTTCTCAAAGGCGAAAATGGAGACGACTACTTAGAAGGTAACGATGGCGAAGACTTACTCAATGGAGACGACGGCAACGACATTTTAAGTGGTAACAGCGGTAACGACAGCCTTTACGGTGACAACGGCAACGACGCACTCTATGGCGGGGCCGGTTTCGATATGATGCAGGGGAACGCCGGACACGACTACCTCGAAGGCGGCACTGGCGACGACTGGATAGAAGGAAACGACGGCAACGACCAACTTTACGGTCAAGAAGGTCGCGACCTGTTACTCGGCAACAGCGGCAGTGACTTCCTCGATGGCGGTGCCAACGCCGACTGGCTCGGTGGCGGTACGGGAGACGACCAGCTCTACGGCCGAGATGGTAACGACTCTCTTTACGGGAACGAAAATAATGACTTTCTCGATGGCGGCGAAGGTTTCGATACTCTAGATGGCGGCACGGGAGACGACGTTCTGTACGGACGAGGCGGAAACGACTCTCTCCAAGGCAACGACGGCAACGATCGGCTCGATGGTGGCAGCGGTGACGACCTCCTCGAAGGTGGCGCGGGTCAAGATGTCCTGCGGGGTCAGGGAGAGAACGATCGCCTTTACGGCCGCACCGGAGACGACCTCCTCGAAGGGGGAGACGGCGATGACTTCCTGGTTGGAGAAGCCGGAGACGACTGGATCGATGGCGGCGCGGGAACCGATACCGTTGACTATTCCAACTCCCCCAGCGGCGCGATCGTCAATATCGACGAAAACCGCGACTACCAAAACGACAGTGCCGATCGCGCCAATGTATTTACCGACCCAACCAACCCTCCCGAATACTACACCGATCTCGAACCCCATTTTGCCATCGATCGCGGTTCTGCCAAAGACGGATTCGGCAATACCGATCGCCTGATGAATCTCGAAGACATTATCGGCACACCATTCGATGATGTTCTCATCGGCAATGGCAAAGACAATCGGATTTGGGGTTTAGATGGCAGCGATGTCATTGTCGGTAACGCTGGCAACGACGAATTTGACGGCGGCGACGACATCGATGTCGTCAGCTACCGTCGCGACCCCGGCAGCGTCATCGTCAACCTCGAACTCGGAGAAGCCACCGACGGCTGGGGAGATCGAGACCTGATTTCCAACATCGAAAACGTTGCCGGGTCTGGTGGTGATGACAAACTCACCGGAGACCATCGCGCCAACGTCATCACCGGCGATCGGGGACACGATTCTCTTTGGGGGTTAGATGGCAACGATCGCCTCTACGGAGAATTTGGCAACGATCGCATTCGCGGTGGCAACGGCAACGACAGCATTTACGGCAACCAGGGAGAAGATGTCATCTTCGGCGACGCAGGTCGCGACTACATCCGTGGCGGCGACGCAGACGATCTAATTTTTGCCGGAGATGGCGACGATACCGTAGCCGGAGATGCCGGATACGGAAACGACACGATCTACGGCGAAACCGGCCAAGACCTGCTCGAAGGCGGCGCGGGAGAAGACTGGATAAGCGGTGGCGACGGTCGAGACACCCTCTACGGAGAAGGAGAAGATGACCAACTCTACGGCGATCGCGGCCGCGACCTGCTCGAAGGCGGCGACGGAGCCGATCGCCTCTACGGTGGCGAAGATAACGACCTCCTGCTCGGACAAGCCGGAAACGATACCCTCGAAGGCGGCGGCCAAAACGACCTTCTCTACGGGGGAGAAGGCGACGATCTGCTCAACGGTCAGCTCGATCGCGACGAACTCTACGGCGGCATCGGTGCCGACATCCTCGATGGTGGTGAGGAAAACGATCGCCTTTACGGGGAAGAAGATGCCGACAGCCTCTACGGACGCACCGGAGACGACGAACTCGACGGCGGCAACGGAGACGACTTGCTTGCGGGTGGCGACGACGACGATCGCCTCTACGGACGTGCCGGACGCGATCGCCTCGAAGGCGGTGCCGATGAAGACATCCTCTGGGGTGGGGAAGATGCCGATACCCTCCTCGGGGAAGCCGGAAACGACCGACTCGAAGGGGAAGCCGGAGACGACGAACTCTTTGGTGGCACGGGAGACGACGAACTACGCGGAGGTAGCGGCAGCGACAGCTTGCGCGGCGGTCGAGATGGCGATCTACTTTTCGGTGGCGAAGATGGTGACCTCTTACTGGGAGAAGAAGGACACGATCGCCTCTACGGAGAAGCCGGAACCGACCTGCTCGATGGCGGCGACGGACACGACACCCTCGGCGGCGGCGACGATGCCGATACCCTCTTCGGCCGCGTCGGCAACGACCTCCTCCGTGGCGGAACTGGCGACGATCTCCTTGAAGCCGGGGTTGGAAACGACTCCCTTTGGGGAGATGCCGGCCGAGATACCCTCTTGGGAGAAGATGGCAGCGATCGCCTTTCCGGTGGCGAAGATGGCGACTTGCTTCTCGGGGGTGAAGGGTCCGACGAACTCTACGGAGACGGGGGAACGGACTCCCTCAAAGGCGGAAACGGGAACGACTCCCTCTGGGGAGGCGACGATGCCGACATCCTCGAAGGTGAAGTCGGTGCGGATTACCTCAACGGCGGTCGGGGAGACGACCTGCTCGACGGTGCGGAAGATAATGACGCATTGAACGGTGGCGAGGGGAACGACACGATATTGGGAGCATCCGGTAACGACGAGGCGCGAGGCGGACTCGGAGACGATCGCATTTTCGGCGGAATTGGCGTAGACCAGCTTTACGGAGACGGCGGCAACGACACCATCGAAGCGGGAGAGGGTAACGACTACCTCAACGGAGGAGCTGGAGATGACCTGCTCGAAGGGGAACTCGGAGCCGACCAACTCTACGGTGGCGACGGAAACGACACCCTTAATGGCGGCGATGAAAACGACTACCTCAACGGAGGTGCTGGCAACGACTTGCTCGAAGGGGAACTCGGAGCCGACCAACTCTACGGTGGTATCGGAGACGACACCCTCCTGGGACAGGATGGAAACGACTACCTCAATGGCGGTGCTGGAAACGACTCGATCGACGGCGGCGAGGGAATCGACATCATTGAAGGTCAAGCCGGAGACGACTACATCGAAGGCAATGATGAAGACGATCGCTTAAATGGTGGAGCTGGAAACGATACCCTTCTAGGAGAAGATGGAAACGACCTCCTCGATGGCGGTGGCGATAACGACAGCCTCTTGGGGGGTGACGGTATCGATCGAATCTACGGCGGCACTGGAAACGATGTTGTCGAAGGGGGAGACGATAGTGACTTCATCTGGGGTGGCAGCGATGATGACACCCTCCTCGGACAAGCGGGAGTCGATTACATCGAAGGTGGTTCTGGAAACGATGCCATCGACGGCGGCATCGATAACGACCAACTTTACGGTCAAGTCGGGAACGATTCCATCTTCGGCAATGCCGGTAACGATTACGCCGAAGGCGGAGCCGGAGACGACACCCTCGACGGCGGCATCGACAACGACCAGCTTTACGGTCAAGTCGGGAACGATCGCATCGAAGGCGGTTCGGGTAACGACTATGCCGAAGGCGGTGTGGGAGACGACCTTCTCATCGGCGACCTCGGCAACGACGGCCTCTACGGTCAGCAAGGAAACGATACCATCTCTGGCGGTTTCGGCAACGACTACATCGAAGGTGGTAACGGTGCCGATGTCATCGACGGTGGTGACGGCATCGACCAAATCTACACCGGAGCCGATGGCGACGTAGTTGATGCCGGAGCTGGAAATGATTTCGTCTGGGGTCAAACGGGAGCCGATACGCTCGCCGGGGGAGCCGGACGAGATTACATCGATGGCGGTGTAGAGGATGACGTTATTGACGGGGGAGCCGATGACGATTTCTTGTTCGGTCGGTTGGGGAACGACGCGATCGACGGGGGTGCTGGCAGCGACTCGATCGAAGGTGGAAAAGGTAATGATGCAATTGCTGGAGAAGCCGGAAACGACATCCTCCACGGTCAACTCGGTCGCGACACCTTAGATGGCGGCATCGGCAACGACACCCTACGCGGCGGCGAACACCACGACCTGCTATTAGGAGGAGCCAGCGATGACGTTCTGTTCGGTCACACCGGACAAGACACCCTCGATGGCGGCATCGGTGACGATTTGCTCAAAGGTGGAGACAACAGCGACTTGCTCGATGGCGGTGCCGGAAACGATCGCCTCTGGGGTCAACTGGGTGCGGATACCTTAGATGGCGGCGTTGGCGACGACGTACTCGATGGCGGTGCGGATGGCGATCTCCTTTTCGGTGGAGTCGGCGAGGATACGATTCGCGGTCGCGCTGGTAGTGACGCGATCGATGGGGGAGCCGGAAACGACTTCCTCGACGGTGGGGCCGATAACGACGACATTACTGGTGACTCGGGAGACGATCGCCTCGTCGGGGGAGACGGAAACGACAGTCTCGATGGCGGTTCTGGCGACGATCGGCTCAACGCCGGAGACGGTCGCGACCTGCTCGTTGGCGGCTCTGGAAACGATCTCCTCAACGGTGGCGATGGCAACGATCTGCTCTACGGCAGTGAGGGACAAAATACCCTCGATGGCGGCACTGGCAGCGACACGCTCTATGGCGGCACTGGCGATGACACCTTCGTTCTGGCTCTCGGAGCGGGAGTCGATACGATTTTCAACTTCCAACTCGGTGCTGACCAACTCGACTTGAAAGGGTCTTTGACTTTAGCCGGACTGGACATCCGTCAAGGCAATGGTACCAATGCCAGCGATGTCTTCATCGACGATGATGCTAGCGGCGAAGGTTTGGCGATTCTCAAAGAACTCTTTGTTGAGGACGTACTCACAGGTTTCGGTCTGGAAGTTGAGGATGAGTCTGCGACCTCCCCCATAGAAAGCGACCAGAGCATGGAGGAGACGAGCGAAGAAATCGACAATAGTGCCTCGGATGAGTTGACTGAAAGCGAGGACGAGCGCGTTGAAGTCGAGGAGTCTGCCGAAGTTGAGTCGAATCCGGAGATGGAGGAGGTCTCTGAAGATGACACTCAAAGCGACGAGCTGTTGCCAGAAGAGGATTCGGCGACAACCGACCCGAGCGACCCAAGCGATGATGCTTCGGAATCTTTGGAATCTAACGATATCGATCCTCTCTTGGGTGAAGCTGAAAAAGATTCAGCTTCTTTAGACGAAAGCAACCCTAACGATGCTTCATCGAGCGATATCGACTCCCTCTTGGGAGAAGATGCAACCGTCGATGACATTTCTAGTGCCGATGGCGACTTACTCCTCGATGGTGGCTCGATGGCGACGGCTGATGAGGGTGATGCGATCGTCCTTGTACAAAGCATCTTAGATGTTCCCGATGGGGTTGTCTCCAACGACGTTGTTACCTTTGAAGTCACCGATATTCCCGGCGTGGAGACTGATACGACGAGCGTCGATTTGAATTCGCCAGAGGAACCCGAAATCGCCAGTTCGATAGATGGTTCGTCCAACTCGATTGCTTCTCGAGTCGAGAGTGGCGACTCGAATTTCGGGCTACTCTAGGGTCGGTAGACTTC
>JAXHUC010000137.1:0-17248 GCA_034189805.1 Cyanobacteriota bacterium | reverse complement strand
CATAAGTTTAACCTCTGCTTCAGATCGTGGGAAATCGCTCTGGGAAAAGGAGTCGAGCGATTTGAGCCAGTCAACTTGAGATCGGGCAAAATTTCTGAACCATTCTCCATTCCCCGTTCCCGATTCCCCACACCTGACGTTAATTTAAATTGGCCGCATCGCACAAACTTCGATCGTCCTTGCTCACATTGGGATTGGTTCGCAAATAATCGCCAATCCACTGGCAGCTTCGATCGAATAATTTATCGAGGTCTAAGTTCCAAAAAATTAGGGTCTTATCGTCACTTGCCGACACGAGGGCATTTCCGGTGGGGCTAAAACTCACCCCCAAAACCCCCGACTCGTGACCTTGCAAAGCTTTAATCAAGATGCCATTTTCGCGACTCCACAGCCTGACGGTTCCGTCCCAGCTTCCAGCAGCGATAAACTTTCCACTCGGATCGAACGTGACGCTGTTAACGCTATCGCTATTACTGAACTCTTGTAATAACCGACCTTCGAGATCCCAAACTTTCACTTCGTTATCCCAACTCGCCGAAGCGAGAACTTCACCGTCAGGGCTGAAAATCGTACTGGTGACGTAAGAGGTATGTCCGTCGTTGTTGCGCTCCTGACTTTCGATGATTTTACGCAGCGTGCCATCGCGGTTCCACAAGCGAACGGTGCGATCGTCGCTACCGGAGGCAATAATCTTGCCGTTGGGACTAAAACCGACACTATTAACTCGTTCGGTGTGACCTTCGAGAGTAGAAATTGGCGTTCCATCCACATTCCACAGCTTGACGGTCTTATCGCGACTGGCCGTGGCGAGGGTCCGACCGTCGGGGCTGAAACTCACTGCCAGCACCGAGTCCCGATGGCTGGGATGGGAATGACAGCGATCGCCCATCTTTTTGGCGGTGTCTGCTAACTGCGGATCGCTCAGGGTGCCGATCTCAGTACCGTCGAGCTGCCACAGTTTTACCGTGCAATCGCGACTGGCCGTGGCGAGGGTCTGACCGTCGGGACTGAAGCTGACGCTGAAAATGCGAGCGTCGTGTGCTTGCCATTCTCCTTTGCGAGTTCCATCGGCTCCCAGAAGCCGAATGATTCCCACTTTCGTCCCGTCTTCTTTCTCTTGGGTTCCGGCTGAAGCTACCAAGCGACCGTTGGGACTGTAGCTGACCCAATCGAAGGTTTCGTTTTGAGCGAAGGAAAGACGATTTCGATCGAGGCGATCGAACCGCCACAGTTTAATCGTTTTATCGATGCTGGCCGAGGCGATCGTCGCTTCGGTGGGATGAAAATGAACCTGGGTGACGGCATCGGTGTGACCCTCGAAAGTTTCTAACAGTTTGATGGTTTGCCCGTTGATTTGCCCGTTGGTTTGCCCGTTCCTCTGCCACAGTTTGATGGTATTATCTTCGCTGCTCGAGGCCAAAAACCGACCGTCGGGACTGAAACGGACGCTGTGAATCTGAGCCTCGTGAGCCGGAATGCTTTGAACGAGCATCCCGTTGGGCTTCCAAAATTTTAGGGTGGCACCTCCGGCACTGACGACGAATTCACCCTGGGGATCGAAGGTCACCGCATTTACATCGTTGGTATGACCTTTGAGAGTCGCCGCGAGGCTGCCGTCGAGCCGCCACAGTTTGACGGTATCGTCGCTACTCGAAGAGGCGATAAGTTGTCCGTCCCGACTAAAACTAACATCGAGAACGAGTTCGTCGTGGCTCGAGCGCCGAGCGCAATTTTTCCCTTTGGTCAGCTCCGGGGTAGTTTCCAAATCCACAAAAGTCCGAATGAGTCGTCCGTCTCGACTCCAAAGTTTGACGGTACAGTCTTCGCTGCCGGAGACGAGGTACTTACCGTCGGGACTAAAGCCTAATGCGTAGACTTTGTTTTGATGACCTCTGAGGGTGGCAATCGGGGTTCCGTCAAGCTGCCACAACTTGATAGTGGCATCCCAACTCGTCGAAGCAATCAGCTTGCCATCGGGGCTGAATCGGACTTTGGTCACGGGTTGGTCGTGGTCGAGCCGGTGGGCGAAAGTACCGTCGGCCCGCCAGAGTTTGACGGTGCGATCGGTGCTGGCACTGGCAATCATCTGTCCGTCGGGACTGTAGCTGACATCCCAAACGCTATCGCGGTGTCCTTCCAAGCGATTGCGCTCTTTAACGTGGTAAAAGGCTTGCTGTAGGGTGGTGACGATTCGCAGCCGGGTGTGCTCGTTTTTTTGGGTCAAGTCCGTCCATTCTCTGCGCGCTCGCAAACTTTCGATGAGTGCGTCGAGTTTGTATTGATTTCCTAAAAAGAAGACTTCGGCGGCGATCGTCCGAGAAATGACTTCTTGCTGGTTCTTGCGATCGTTGAGTTGAGTATTTTTGGCAACCACTCGCTGCCAGGACAGGACGGACAAACAGCTCAAGCAGGTTAGCCCCCCCACGAGCCACTTTAATTGCTCGTTGCGCTTTTCGAGCTGCCGCTGGCTGATTTTTTGCGCGGCTTCGCTCAGGGCAAGTCGTTTGGCGAGGTTCACTTCAATTCGCTGGCGAATGGGACCGACTAAATAGTCGTGAACGAGTTGATAGCGCTCGCCGGACTCTTCTCGATGTCGAAAAATCAGACCCGAGCCTTCAAAAATTTTCAGGATGAGATCGAGCTGTTGCGGGATTTCTAGGGTGAGATGAGGCGGTTGGAGTTGGGCGACGAAGGGGGTTTGACTCCTGGGCGCTTCAAATCTGCCGATCGCGTTGGATAGTTCTTGTTTGGTTCTTAAGGGTCGGTTGTTTTTTTCATCGACAAAAATGGATAAAATTTTCCAGGCGGCTTTGGCGTTTTCCGGGCCGCAATCGCGCATGATTTGAACGAGGGATCGTTCGATGAGTTTATCTTTCGGATTCGAGCCTAACTGCCAATATCGATCGACTGATGTAATGTCTTCTTCTTGCAGTTGCGCTCCAACCAACTGAAGTTCGATCGGTCGGACTTTCCCCAATTCTCGAGATAAATCTCGCACGAGTTGGTCGATCAGGTCGGATTCGAGCTGGAAGTGGGTTTTGTGGGTGAGTTCTTGAATGATGTTGCGCGCGTCTTCGGGGAAAAAGTTGCCTAATTGATAGCGGATCTTTTTGTCGAGAATGTTCCGATCGATCGCCTCGAGGTTGGGAAGGCGATCGAAATCGAGTAAATAGTGGAGATAGTCTTCCCGCAGCGATAAAATAATTTTGACAAAGGGCAGATTGAGACACTCGCACAAAAAATTGTAGAAGTTTTTTCGTTCGGCTTGATGGGAATAGACGAAGAAAAATTCTTCAAATTGGTCGAAAATTAAGACTGTTAGTAAGTTACGATTGATATTTCGCTCGAGTTGTTTGAGGATGACCTGCGGCGAGGCGTTTGGGGTCTCACCTTCGGTGGGGCGATCGTACTCTCTCGAGGCTGCGGTTAACCGCTCTGCTAATTCCCGACTCCAGTCGGTGTAGGTCGGCAGCACCACGGGGACGACAGCTCTTTCCCCCAGAGCGATTCGTTGCAGGGCCGGCACGAGTCCGGCGTTGAGAACCGAACTTTTACCCACCCCTGAATGACCGTGAATCACCGTCAGTTTGTAGTCGTCGCGGCTGACTCGCTCGAGCAGGCGGTTGATATCTTGCTGGCGGCTGGCTGCGGCAATTTCGTGGGCGACGGTGGCGCTTTGGGAGGTCTCCCGTGCGGGATTGCGGGTTTGCTGCTGCGGCTGGAGTTGAGTTGCTCCGATAAAGGCGCGAAACCCGTATTGATGTTCGATTTTATGTTGTTCTTGCTTGATGGCGAACGCATCTAAATAGCGCCCTCGGCTGAAGTAGAGCGATCGCAGTTCTTGCAAAATTTGAATGTAGAGTTGCGGGTCGTGCTCGTGAAGGGGGGTATCACCTCGAACTCGAATCGCTTT
Source organism: Cyanobacteriota bacterium (assembly GCA_034189805.1). Classification (GTDB taxonomy): domain Bacteria; phylum Cyanobacteriota; class Cyanobacteriia; order Cyanobacteriales; family Geitlerinemataceae; genus Zarconia. Next base: position 13,335 of record JAXHUC010000137.1, on the reverse strand, counting down.
GGCTTCTTCTAAGTCGAGGGTGGCCAGTTGGGCGTTTCCTAGATGTTTGCGCGCTCGGGCCAAGAGCAAACCATATAATGCCTTATGTTGGGGTTTGGGGGTGGCCGCCCGATCGACAATTTGTAAGGCTTGTTCGGCAAACCGTTTGGCAGAACGCCATTTTTGCCGACCGAGAGACACTTCGGCGAGGAAACCGTAGTCTTGGGCCAGTTGCACTTCAAAGGAAAATTCTTGGGTTTTGCCCAGGGATTGATGCAAGTCTAAGGCTTTTTGGGCTAAGGCTTCAAGTTCGGACCAAGCGCCCAATCGCCGTAAAACTTGACCGAGTTGGCTGATAAATTTGGCGACGAGATCCAATCGTCCCGCTCCCTCGAAAGTTTCAATACACTGGCGCAAAAATCGCCGCGCTTTATGCCAGTAAATCTGATTTCGAGCGGGATGCAAATCGGCCCGACGGCAGTAACATAACCCGATATAAAAGAGTAAAACCCCAATGCGTTCTTGATACTGTTCGAGGTTGAGAACATGGGAGGATGTTGTTTCGTCAACGGGACTGTTTTGCCAAAAAGCCAAGCTGCGATCGTAATGTTCTAGTGCCAAATCGATCTGGTCGTTGGCGTAGTCGTCTCGACCCAAGACAAATTCTAAACTCGCCGCCAGGGCCGGTTCTAAGTTGATGCCGCGATGTTGTAAATCTTTTTGTGCCAGCGTCAGGATTTGGCGGTCGGGAGAACCCATGGCAAAATTGACTGCCCCGTTGGGTAAAAAAGGATTGGCCCCGACGGCTAGGGCTTGGGAAAAAATGGTTTCGGCTTTCTGCCGCAGAAAATCGATCAGGTCTTGGGTGGCAATTTCAAATTTGATGGAACTTGCCGCCCAACTTTTAAAGTCCGGTGCGTATCGAATGAGTTTTTCTAACACCCAGTCGTTAACCCATAAAATGAGGGGAAAGGGAAACCGCTTGCGAAATTCTTCGCGGACTTGATTGGTTGAATTTAAAACTCGATCGATTTCGGTGACCGATTCTAAGTTAAAGATGGCGAGCGCTGCGGGGAGAGTCTGACCCAAAGAATCTTGAATGGTGGTATATAGAGTTTGGACTGAATTGGGTAATTTTAGTTCTTCGAGTTCGATCGATAATTTGGTATTTAACTGGGCTGACATTTGCTCGGCCAACCAGGTATAGTTACAGCGAACCAGAATGAGTGAAAATTGACCTTGCGATAAAGAAATGGCTCGAACTAGAGTTTTTAAAGAGCGTTCGTTGTAGAGGTTAACGTCATCAAGAGAAAGCAATTTGGACATTGTTTGCTAAAGCATTGAACGATCTGAAATCGAGCAAATTGAAAGTCTCAAATCGATCGGTTTTGACTTTCAACAGACAGATTTTGTTCTAGTCTGACTCGTCCATTGTAACGATCGATACTTTGACCTGTTATGGTGGGTATGACCCATTATGTAGTCTCAACTACGAGATGAGTGGTTCTCTCTACGTAACTTTCACAATTTTCACAATTTTCACAATTGGGGTGATGGCATGGATGACAAGTTACGATGGTTTTCACTTTGTCAACCTTCCATGTAATCAACAGAAAACCCGGACTTGGGGGTCTCTCCCCCAGTCCGGGGACGAACGCCTCCCCCACACCCACAAGAGGGAAATCGTGGGAAATCATTATTTGAAAAGGGTTCGCGCGATTCGAGTGAGTGGGCTTGACACCCAACAAGATAGCTTAACTTGTCACAATTGGGGTGGTATTGTCATACCAAATCCGCTTTATACAGTCTCCTTATTCGGGGGACGTACAGATGCAGCGAGAGTGAGACTTGGTGAAGGTTTAACTCGAGTTTAGAATCAGGATTCTCTAGGAACCGGATTTGGGATCGGAGCCACAGTTTCAATCGATACCATGTAACGAGAAAAATTCGATCGAATCAATAAAAAAGGTGGAACTTCGTCCACCTTTCAAAATTCAAGTTAAAGTTTAAAAATTTCGAGAACTTGCCTTAGAGGGCTTCGGCTTTGGCAACGACGTTTTCCACCGTGTAGCCGAATTTCTCCATATTCGTTCCCCCTGGAGCCGAAGCACCGAAGCGATCGATACTAATCGTATCTCCCTCGAAGCCGACGTAGCGCTCCCAGCCGAAGCTACAGGCAGCTTCAACGGCCAAACGCTTGGTCACCGCTTTCGGCAGTACGGACTCGCGATAGGCTTCATCTTGCTCTTCAAACAGCTCCCAGGAGGGCATCGAAACTACCCGCACTTTCTTTCCAGATGCAGAGAGCTTCTCAGCCGCATCGACGCACAGGGAGACTTCGCTACCGGTACCGATCAAAATCAGATCCGGGGTTCCCTCACACTCCACAACGGCATAAGCACCCTTTTCAACCCCTTCAATGGAGCTACCTGCCAAATTGGGCAATCCCTGGCGCGTGAAGGCCATCAGCGTCGGACGCTTGCGATTGGTAAGCGCCACTTTGTACGCGCCGGAGGTTTCGTTGCCATCGGCAGGACGAATCACCACCAGGTCGGGAATGGCTCGCAAAGACGGGATGGTTTCGATGGGTTGGTGCGTCGGCCCGTCTTCCCCAAGCGCCACCGAATCGTGAGTCATAATCCAAATGACCCCTACTTGAGAAAGGGCAGACAAGCGAATGGCCGCCCGCATATAGTCGGTAAAAATTAAGAACGTCGCCCCGTAGGGAATCAATCCCGCACCGTGGGTGTGGAGGGCGATCCCGTTGCAAATCGCGCCCATTCCGTGTTCGCGAACCCCAAAGCGCAGGTTGCGATTTTCATATGCTCCCTTCTGGAAGCTACCGGACACTTCCATAAAGGTGAGGTTGGAGTGGGTTAAATCCGCAGAACCGCCCACGAGTTCGGGAATTACCTCGGCCAAGGCGTTCAGAGTTTTCTCGGAATTCTTGCGAGTGGCGAGGGGTTTGTCTTCGGGGGTATAGGTCGGTAGCGCTTTCTCCCATCCCTCCGGAAGCTTACCGCTCATGATGCGATCGAATTCGGCGGCATCTTCGGGATACTTGGCTTTGTAGTCTTCGTAGGCTTTATTCCACTCGGCTTCGGCATCCGCACCGCGATCGACGGCCTTGCGGAACCGAGACAGGGCATCTTCGGGAACCACAAAGGGTTCGTGGTCCCAACCCAAATTTTTGCGAGTGGCGGCCACTTCATCACCCCCTAAAGCGGCACCGTGAACTCCTGCGGTATTACCCTTACCCGGAGACCCGTAACCGATGGTGGTGGTCACCTTAATCATCGATGGCTTATCCGTCACCGCTTTAGCGTCTTCGATCGCCTTGGCAATGCCGTCGATATCGGTGTTGCCGTCCTCGACGTGGAGAACGTGCCACCCGTAAGCCTCGAATCGTTTGCTCACATCTTCGGTAAAGGCGACATCTGTCGAACCGTCGATCGAGATATGGTTGTCGTCGTATAAGGCAATCACCTTACCCAAACCCAAGTGACCGGCTAAAGAACAGGCTTCCCCAGATACCCCTTCCATGTTGCAGCCATCGCCGAGAATGACGTAGGTGTAATGGTCTACGATCGTGGCATCGGGCTTGTTAAACTTGGCGGCTAAATGCGCTTCGGCCATTGCCAAACCGATTCCATTGGCAATTCCCTGTCCCAAGGGTCCGGTGGTGATTTCCACGCCCTCAGTCTCAAAGTTTTCCGGGTGTCCGGGGGTTCTCGATCCCCACTGACGGAATTGCTTGATATCTTCGATGGTGACACCGTCGTAACCCGTCAGGTAGAGCATGGCGTATTGGAGCATACAACCGTGACCGGCAGACAGGATGAAGCGATCGCGGTTGAACCAATCTGGATTTTTGGGATTGTATCGCATGATCCGATCCCAGAGGACGAACGCCATGGGTGCTGCACCCATTGGTAATCCTGGATGGCCGGATTTGGCTTTCTCTACAGCGTCAATTGCCAGAAAGCGGATGGAATTGATGCAAAGTTCTTCGAGTGATTGGGTGGCAACTGCCATAGTCTTCTATCTTCTTGACAACGTTGGTGTAAGAACTGGAGTCAGTTAAACGGGATACAGTTTAAATAAAACTGCCTTTTATAATTTCTTTATCATCCCACTACCCGGATGAAGCGGCAAGAGGGCACAGTCGAATGTCGCTCGATCGCCCTGCAAGTTTTACAAGCGTCGATCTCAAACGACGATCGACGGCGACTTCAAGGCCTCAAGCATACTTCTGGAAGACTAAGGTCACGTTATGACCGCCGAATCCAAAGGAATTGGAGAGAGCCACATTCACGGTTCGGACGCGATTTCGATTGGGGATGTAGTCTAAATCGCATTCGGGATCGGGAGTTTCTAAATTAATTGTGGGTGGCATCCGATCGTTTTGAATCGCCAGGACGGTCGCCACGGCTTCAATGCCACCGGAACCCCCGAGTAAGTGCCCGGTCATCGATTTGGTGGAACTAATGGCAACCTGACGCGCGTTGTCTTCCCCGAGGGCTTTTTTAATCGCCAGGGTTTCGGTTTTATCGTTGGCTGGAGTGCTCGTTCCGTGGGCGTTAATATAATCGACGCGACCGGCTTCCATCCCCGCATCTTTGAGGGCGAGTTCGATCGCTCGAGTGGCTCCGGTTCCTCCGGGAACGGGAGAGGTGATGTGATAAGCGTCGCAGGTCATGCCGTAGCCGATGATTTCGGCATAAATTTTGGCGTTCCGACTCAGGGCGTGTTCGAGTTCTTCGAGGAGTAGAATACCCGCGCCTTCTCCCATCACGAAACCGTTGCGATCGAGATCGAAGGGACGGCACGCCCGAGCGGGATCGTCGTTGCGCGTGGATACGGCTTTAGCCGAGGCAAATCCGGCAACCGATAGGGGAGTGACGGCCGCTTCGGCCCCTCCGCAAATCATCGCTTGGGCGTAACCTCGCTGAATCAGGCGAAAAGCGTCTCCCACGGCGTTAGAACCTGCCGCGCAAGCCGTCACCGGGCAGGAATTCGGACCTTTGGCTCCCGTGTGAATCGCCGTCAATCCCGCCGCCATGTTGGCAATCATCATCGGCACCGTAAACGGAGAGCAGCGAGACGGCCCGCGAGTTAAATAGATCTCGTGTTGGGCTTCCATCACGTCTAGCCCTCCCGTCCCCGTACCGACAATCGTCCCCACTTGTTCTGCATTCAGATCGTTGATGACAAACTTTGCATCGGTCAGTGCTTGCTTGCTTGCGGCGACGGCAAACTGCGCGAAGCGGGCCATTCGTTTGGCTTCTTTGCGCTCGAGGTACTGGTGGGGGTCGAAGTCTTTGACCTCACCGGCAATTCGGCAAGCATGTTTGGATGCGTCAAAAAGCGTAATCGGACCGATACCGTTACGCCCAGCTAGCAATCCCTCCCAATATTCGTCGGGGGTATTGCCCACTGGGGTAACCGCACCTAGACCGGTAACAACAACACGTTTTAGATTAAAGTTTGTCATGATGTCAGTCAGTGGCGAGGGATTCAACACCCAGAATGCAAAACATAAAGGAGGGACTGAGACTTCACGGCTGTTAACGTTTGTTGGCGATCGCAAAGCTCAGTCGTGGATTCAGGCAAGCTGAACTCAAACGGTTGGCACGGTAACTCGATGCCAGTGTTTTAGGCGGGAGAAGCAGTTTTTTCTTGGATGTAGTTCACGGCTTCTTGGACGGTGGTGATGCCTTCTGCGGCTTCGTCGGGAATCTCGATATCAAATTCTTCTTCAAGAGCCATCACGAGTTCGACAGTATCTAGGGAATCCGCACCTAGATCGTTGACGAAGTTGGATTCGGCTTTGACTTCGCTCGCTTCAACTTCGAGTTGTTCGGCTACAATTTTCGTAACTTTGGTCAAAATATCGTCTTGACTCATTTGGGATATGTCCTCGTTAGATTGCGCAGTGAGGCTGAAGCGATCGAAATCTGAAGATCGACTCACGCTCTCGAACCGCATATAATACCACAGTTCCCCGAAAGCGTTAAAACAATATGAAGTTCTAACATCGGGCATCTTACATCTTATCGGAAAGCGCGACCCTCCACCTCAACTTCCGGGCCAACGGAGTTAGCGGCCAGAGGAAGAGCGACCGCCGGAGTTGCGAACGCTCATGACTTTGCCAAGCAAGTCGTACCAGAAACTCGCCCCCATAGAAATGGCCAGTCCGCTGATGCCCCAACCGAAAATGCGCTTGAGATAGGGCAGGGGCCAGCCTTTATTTTCCTGGGTTTGCTCGCGCACCAAACTCGACCGCCACCCCAAGGGAAGAGAGGCATCATCTAGGGAATCCTTGACTTCTCGAGATAGCTCTTCAAAATCTGCGGCGGTGGGCGGACGGTCTCGAGCAACGAATTGTCCGGCGTTTTCCGTAATCGCCGCTCGTAACACCGAGTTCCTCGATAAACTTTCGGTAATGTACAAGCTATCGGCATTCGCTGCCACCGCCACGACGATCCCGATGAGTACGGCAATGCCTCGAGCGTTGCGCTTGTAAACCCCTGACGAGCGCGTCATGGAAGAGTCGAACCAGTTTTCGATTTGCGATTGCAGTTCCCCCACTTCCTCTTCAACACTTTCTTTGCGCGCGCGAATGCGAGTCCCGAGCGCACTCAGACTCTGCTGAACGGGTGCGGGGAGTTCTGGCAAACTTTCGATCAGGTTGGTAATGCCTTGATAGGTCGGACTACTTTTGTCTGCCATCGCTTGCTCGAGTGCGGTATACATCTTCGGCTTATTCCGAATCATCTCCACCACTTCATTCATGCTCGGCTTCAAAGATTGGATTAAGACGGCGCGCTCGGTTTCGTTATAATTTTTATCTTTAATATGTTGAACTCGATAGAGTAAAACGTTGAGATAGGTTTCTGGCTGTTCGATGTAGTTTTGAGCGTTATTCAAAAACACTTCTAGCCGTTGGTTCATCCGATCGATCGTGGTGGTTAAATTCACCCGTCGATTGCCAAAATCAGCAACGATCGCCTCCCAGTCTTCTTCGAGCATTTCTAGCTCTCGATCGACGATCGCCCGAGCCGAATCGCTCAGGTCGATCGCCTTAAGGATTTTGAGAATATCTTTGAGCTGTCGTTGCTTGAAATTTTCGAGCCTGGATTGGGTCACGACTTGACCGATTTCTTTTAACTTGAACGTATCGATCAGTGTTGAGGCAAATGCTTCGGCAGGAATGTAAGAGGGCGCGCTCGAATTATTGGCAAATGGATTCTGAGCACCGGTTAATTTATAAAATAATGAGATAAAAAGATTGGCAACTTTTCGGAATCCCCATGCCAATCGTCCTTTGGCTTCTTGATTTAAACTGCTAATCAGGGGATGGTTGTAAAGCTTTTGGGTTAAATCTTGAATTTCTCGGGTGTTGGGAGAAACGTGACCGCTGGCGAGCATAATTTCAATGGAATTTTTCAGGTGTTCCGCTCGCCATTGGAGGAGTGTCGTAATTAATTCTTGAATTTCTGAGGCTAATAGGCTTAAAGTTAAATATGTAAAAATTAAACCAATTGCAATATCGACAACAAACGGCAGATTCATCCTGCTTTTTCCTCCAAATTGAATCCCACAATCGATCGAGGCACCCAAATTACCAACATCTCAAAAATGAGGGTATCGAGTCAAGTCTAACTCGTGCGATCGCTCTTGGGGCGAGTATCGTGACCCATTAGGCCGGCTCGGGAACGGGAAACTTCAAGTCTGGACTCTCTAGAGCCTCTCCCAGCTCAACCTCTCCTAGAAGTAGCCTCTTCGCTTGCTTCGATTTCCCGGCGAATCTCGGCTAAGGTCGAACCTCGCGCGAGTTTGCTCGTCCAGGTTTCGAGACCGCTACGATCTACATCTCGACCGAGTACCTCTTGGTAGATGCGATCGATCTTGGCTTGGGCTTCGGGACTGTTGGCAATTTCCTGACGGATCGCAGACACAGGCGTGCCGTCTGCCAACCGTTCGGACCAATGGATGAGTCCTTCGGGATCTGCTTCGCGTCCTAATACATCTCGATAAATCCGTTGGATATCGCTGTAATAATCTTCGGGTTGGCGAGGTTCTTCTTCTTGTAGGTAGTTGCGCCAGCCGTATTCTCGATCGAGTTCGTTGTAGTAGCGCAGCCAGTCGGTGTCAAAGCATAGAACGTATCCCTCACTTTCGTAACACCGTTCCTGGCCGAACCCTGGAGAAGCCCAGCCGAGGGAGAGTAGAAGGGTGGAAAAAACCAACCTGGAGAAGTTCATTATTAATGGGATGGTGATGTTTGGAGTCTCGAAGCTGTTGTCAGTGGCTCGATATCGCCCACAGCAATCGATGGAGTTCCCCAAAGATTTGCTTATTTCTAGTGTACGAATTTCAGAGTAAAGCGAGCTTCATTCCTGAAATATCGCTCGATCGACTTGTCTGAAGATTGGCGTATCGAGTCAGGAGAAAATTCGTTTTTTCCTCGATTTTTGGTAAGTGCGATCGCTGCTAATTATAGAATACAAGGACGGGCATTTTGCCGTGCAGCTTGCTAAAGTTAGAAAAAGAGCGGGCGAGACTTTTCTGGATACCCGAATATTTGTAACTTACGCTACTAAATATTGCACGAGATGTTCTCGAGTCGGAAAAATTTGCGTGCTCTCTACTTATCGCTTTCTCGGGTTCGATCGACGTTCGAGCATCACTGAAGAAGATCGAAGAAATTGTCTCTCACGGAGAAATTACGGAAATTTTTATCCGTAAATATAACGATTTTTCTCGAAAGATTGACGTAGGTTGAGTTTTTAATTCAATCTCATTTTCAATCGACCTCGATCGAAGCTTCAATATATACATCAGCGTACACATCTCAATTTTAAGATCGCACCAGTTCGGAGTTCGTACCCGATCGAAATCCAACGCAGATCGAAAACCTTAACACAGACAGTAAGGTTAAAAAAAACAGATCGTGTTCCATCAATACAACTCACCCACTCTGATGCAATCCAACTTTTCTATTTACGAAATTTACGCTCGAACGATTTCCACTGGTGCTATAACTCCAGTCGATTGGTTTCTCATTACGCAAGCGATGTTTTCTGGCTCCTTGAGCGCCGAACAAGGTGATACGATCCGACGTATCCTCTATGCCATCCGGCGAAAGTCGATCCGAAGAGTTCAAAGCACTTCAACTTATTGCTACCCTACAATGTCATCGTGGTGTCATCACGCGAGTTAGCGATCGGTCTCGATCTCCCGAAAACGCCACCCCTTCAACACCAACGCCCTCGGACGATTGCGGGTCTGTAACACCGGGTCTGTAACACCGGGTCTGTAACACCGGGTCTGTAACACCTATGTCAACCGATTCACCTTCAAGGCGATCGCCCGTTATTCCCCCTCGTCGAGCGATCGATCTCGAGCGATCGCTGTGGTCGATCGGATTTCTGGTTGCACTGATTTGGTGTGTTTTTCAAACGGGAATCGGGCAAAGAGAATGGCTGAACCTGGGAGGATTACCGCAAATTCGAGAATTTTTGGGTGCGGCTTTACATCCCAACCTCAGCCGAGATTTCGTGCAACTCACCGCCAGCGCAACCCTCAAAACCCTTGCGTATGCCGTTTGCGGTACCACTTTCAGCCTCATACTCGGCTGCGCGGGGGGAATTTTATCCTCAGAAATTTGGTGGAAATCCCATCAACCTCAACCCCAGGCGGGAACTCTCAAAACCTGGCTGGCAATTCGCGGCATTCTCAGCATTCCCCGAGCTATCCACGAGATGGTTTGGGGGTTATTTTTCGTGCATATTTTCGGACTCGATCCCATTGTCGGCATTATCGCGATCGCCCTTCCTTTCGGTGCGATTACGGCGAAGGTATTCAGTGAGATTCTCGACGAAACTCCCCGCGAACCCCTTTACGCGCTTCTCAACGCCGGAGTTTCCCCCGCTCAGGCTTTTCTCTACAGCCTGATTCCTCAAGCGCTTCCCGGATTGCTCTCTTACGCCTTTTACCGCTTTGAATGTTCGATTCGATCGGCTGCGGTTCTGGGAATTATCGGCGCGGGGGGGTTGGGCTACCAGCTCAATTTGAGCCTCAAATCCTTGCGCTACGAGCAGATGTGGACGCTCCTGTGGGCATTGGTGCTGCTGTCGGGAGTGGTGGATTTTTGGAGCGCGCGGGTTCGCCACGGCATCGGTGCGCCGAGTCGGTTGGCATTGAATATTGGCAATATTGGTAAGCTCGAAAGGCGATCGACAAGTGCTTCTGCAAGTATCCTCCATTCTGGATGGATAGTTGTTTTGCTCGTTCCGGTTTCTTTCTCGTTAGTCGGGGCTGATTTTGGCAAACTCTGGCAGCCGAGAACGTACGTACTGCTGGCAGGGATTCTCCAAGATGCCTTTCCCCCGGATTGGAGTGAAGTTTCGACTCTGCTTCCCCTGTGCGCCCAAACCCTGGCGATGTCAGTGTTGGCGATGGTGGGGGCGGGATTGGGGGGATTGCTGCTGTCATTCCCTGCGGCGATCGATCCAAATTCGGGACGGGGCAAATCGGCGATCGTCGTTCTCCTGCGATGCCTCTTTTTGGCCACTCGCGCCATTCCCGCACCCATTTGGGCGTTGATTTTGCTCTACGTCTTGTTGCCGGGGATTTTACCGGGGGCGATCGCCTTGGGATTATATAATTTCGGCATTCTCGGACGACTGATGGCAGAAGCGATCGAAAATCTCGATTTGCGTCCCGCACGGGCGCTTGCCGCTCTGGGAGCCACCGAGGCGCAAGTGTTTCTCTACGGCATTCTCCCCACCGTCCTCCCTGGATTTCTCGCCTATATCCTCTATCGCTGGGAAGTTTGCATTCGCGCCACGGCGATCGTCGGCTTGGTGGGGGCCGGGGGATTGGGACGCACCCTAGCCGAACAACTGAGCAGTTTCGATTATCCGGGGGTGGTGACGACGTTGCTGGGGTTTGCCGGGTTGACGTTGGGGGTGGATTGGGTGAGTGGGAGAGTGCGGCGATCGTTGCGTTGATTTGAGGGATTTGAACTGGGGAGGATTCAACAGGAGTTTCTTATCGCCAAATCCGGCGCAAGTTCAGCACGAAACCCGGTAGAATCTCCCCACCGGAAAGTTGAGTGGGACTGTCGAGAACTTCGACTTCTCGCCCCGGACGGTAGATGTAGACTCGTCGGTTTTGGGGATCGAGAAGCCACCCCAATCGCGCGCCATTGTCGAGATACTCCTGCATTTTTCCTTGCAGTTTGGCAAGGCTGTCGGACTCCGATCGCAGTTCCACCACGAAATCCGGACACAGGGGGACAAAACTTTTACGCTGTTCGGAAGTCAGACCCTCCCATCGTTCTCGTCGCACCCAGGAAGCATCGGGAGAGCGAATCGCACCGTTAGGAAGAACGAATCCTCCAGAAGAGTCGAAACCTTCTCCTAGGCTCTCGTTTGCCTCAAACCAAATTCCGAGTTGAGTGGTAAGACTAAAATTTCTCTGACTCGATTCGCCGCCTGTGGGTGGAGCCACGCTTAATTCTCCGCTTGCACTCCGTTCTAATCTTAAATCCCGATTGGCAATGGCTAGCGCCTCAAATTGCTCTGGGGTCACGCTGAGGGTAATCGTTGGCGGCAGTTCGAGGGCGATGGTTTGGGGTTCGACAAGTGTCGTTAGCATCGGTAAGTACCCGGAAAAAAATAGATGTTGCCCGTTGCGAATACTATTATCTTAAGGTCAGGCGCAGGGTAAGATAGTTTCCGGTGAAGGTGGGGAACGGAGAACGGGGAACGGGGAATGGAGCTTCCTTCTCAACCACCGCAAGAGAGCCTGAATTCCTGCGTTTAGGACTCGAACGAAGCGGAAAGCTGTAAGAAAGAGCTATTCGGGCGATCGCACTACTGGCTCAGATATAATGAATTCACCATACAGACATTGAGCTTCGAGCAACGCGAAACTAAGCTTTAAACACCATTGCCGGATCGATGCGAGTCACTTTTTGGATGGCAAAAAACGCCGAACCCACGCACATGGCAACGGTAATTCCCAACACGCCAGCGGCCGAAATCGGGGTAATCAGCAAAATAATGCCCTTATTCGCCACCCAAATTCGCAATCCCAAACACAAAATCATGCCGGGAATGTAGCCTAAAATTGCCATCCACAGTGCTTGTTCGACAATCACGCCGTAAAGAACGCCGTCGGATGCGCCCATCGCTTTGAGAGTGCCAAATTCTTTGATGCGATCGGACACGGAAGAATAGAGGATTTGCGCCACGACGATCGTCCCGACGACAATCCCCACCACCGCACCGAGTCCGAGAACGAATCCCAAACCCGTGCGCACCTGCCAGTAGTGGCGCGTCAATTGAGCCAGTTCGAGTTTCGTGTAGGCTTTTGTGGCAGGTAAAGCGCTATCCAAGCGTTGTTTGAGTGCTTCTAAATCGGTACCGGGTTCCGCACCAACCAGAACGTAGGTAATCGGATCGGTTTGACTTAACGGTTGAGTGGGAGGAACTGCTGAGTCCTCTGCACCCGGATCGGCGCGTTCGTAAAGTGTCGTGCAATCGAAATCGCCAGCGGGATTGACCCGACAGTTCAGCCGCGAGGAAAAACCCGCACTGGCATAGGTATTAATCGTTTCGAGAGAGGCGAATAAGTACGTACTCGCGACGATCGATTGACTCCCTTCGGTGAGCGCAACAATGGTTGCAGGCAGAGCATCGACTTGGGCGCGCTCGCCAACACCGACGGCTTCCAAAGACGGCAAGCGGCTGCGGTCTACCATCACCGCATAAGGTTCTTCGAGGTCTTCGAGATTCCCTTCAACAAGGGTTCCCGGTCGAAACAGCCGTCCCCCCGGCTCGAATCCCATCAGTTTGAGCGGACTGTTTTGACCCCCATCAGGTCGCCATCGGGCCCCACCGATCTTTAATGCTTCGGCTCTGGCAACTCCTTCAACTTCTTCGGCGCGATCGACGAGATCGTACAGCAGGGGATCGGTGAGATCGAAATGTACCATTTTGTCGGAAGCCACCCAAATATCGGCATCCGAGTCCTCAATTAATAAAACTGTCGATCGCGTAAATCCACTCAAAAGCCCCGTTTGAATTGTCACCAAGCTCACCGCAAACATAATTCCCGCTTGGGCGACAAGAAAACGAGGAATATCCTCGAGCAAATTTTTGCGAGCAATAGATGTCATCCGCAAATCGATCGAAACAGCCGGAAGCAAAATAGCGGAAACTTAGAAAGGCACGAGCGGCTACAACCTGTGCACAGTCTCGATCGAACGTAGACACTCGATCGACTCGCAGGTCGCTCTGCCCTATAAAGCATAGCTTAAAAATCTTCAACCCGATGTTTTGG
>JAXHUC010000136.1:0-17316 GCA_034189805.1 Cyanobacteriota bacterium | reverse complement strand
GATTCGGGTTGGCAAGGGTCGCGATCGTTCTCACCCCTAATTCCCATCAAAAATCGATGACAAATAAAGATCCAAATAGAGATTCGGCGCGATCGCATCCACAAACAATTTAGTGAGAATCATTATCATTATTATTTTGGGTCTATAATGAGATACGATACTCATTCTCACACGCCATTTATCATGCTTGAAGTCTGCAATCTGGCGGTACGCTATCGTCAGACTTGGGCAGTTCGCGACCTCTCCTTTTCGCTACAACCCGGACAACTTACAGGATTGCTCGGCCCGAACGGTGCGGGGAAAAGTACCGTTCTCAAAGCCCTTCTCGGACTGCTTCCCACGGCAAACGGGACCATTCGCTTCAACGATCGACCCTTACCGACACAATTAAAACGAGTCGCTTACATCCCCCAGCGCACCCAAATTGATTGGGATTATCCGATTACCGTCCAAAATGTGGTAATGATGGGACGAGTGCGGGCAACGGGTTGGTTGCGATCGCCTGGTCGCCGCTCGCGGGAAATCGTTCGCGAAGCCCTGACGCGAGTGGGAATGTGGGACTATCGCCAGCGTCAAATTCGCCAGCTATCCGGCGGACAGCAGCAACGAGTGTTTCTCGCGCGAGCCTTGGCACAACAAGCCGAACTCTTCTTTTTTGACGAACCGTTTTCGGGAATCGACAAGCAAACCGAAACGATTCTTTTTGAAGTATTTGCCGAACTCAAGGCCGAAGGAAAAACCCTCTTAGTGGTCAGTCACGATTTAGGGGATACCTTGGAGCATTACGATCGCATTTTATTGCTCGATCGACAATTAATTGCAGCGGGCACCCAACGTGAGGTTCTGACTTCCGAAAACCTCCAAAAAGCCTACGGTCTTACTGTTTCTAAACTTTTGGTTTGAGGTCGCTCGTGTTGTGGCATTGGATCGTCGATCCCCTACAATTTGAATTTATGCGTCAAGCCATTGCGATTGGCATCGGCTTGGGAATTTTGTGCGCGATCGTCGGCAGTTACGCTATCGTCCAGCAAATGGGGATGATGGCTGGGGTCATTTCCCATGCCGTTCTACCGGGAATTTCGATCGCCTTTTTTCTCGAAATTCATTTATCGATCGGGGCATTCGTCGCCGGAATTTTGAGTGCGATGGTCGTGGGAATCGTGCAAACCCGCTCGCCTGTTAAAGTCGATACGGCGATGGCATTAACCCTGACAAGTTTTATGGGATTGGGAATTATCCTGATCACCCTCCTCGGAACCAATAGTATCGATCTGACGCATCTTTTATTCGGCGATATTTTAGGGGTGCGATCGTCCGATGTTTGGCAAACTTCAGTCAGTGCGGCGATCGTCTTTCTCCTGACCAAATTATTCTACAAAGAATTACAGTTTTATACCTTCGATCCCCTTGGAGCACAAGCGAGCGGTTTACCCGTGACGGCAATGTATTTTGGGTTAATCGTCGCGATTACCCTCACCATCGTTTCGAGTATGCAAACTGTCGGGGTGTTACTGGCGATCGCCCTGCTTACCGGACCTGCGGCTACCGCCTATTTGCTCGTTAAAGAACTCCATCAAATGATGATCGGCGGCGCGATATTCGGGATCGCCTCCAGCGTCGGCGGCATGTATTTAAGTTACCATCTCGACTTACCTTCCGGTCCGGCGATCGTCATGGTGGCGTTCGGCTTTTTTGTTCTGGCACTGCTCTTTAGCCCCAGTCAAGGCATTTTAACCGAACCCCACACATGGCAACAGGCGATCGCGTTTTTCCGTCGCTTCAAACGGTAAGGGGAGAAGATGACGCGGGGACGCGGGGACGCGGGGACGCGGAGAGGGGAGATGAGGGAGATGAGGGAGATAAGGGAGATGAGGGAGATGAGGGAGATAAGGGAGATGAGGGAGATGAGGAGAATTTTGCATTTTTAATTTTTAATTTTTAATTTTGCATTCATTCTCCCCCAGCTTCCCCCGCTCTCTACTCCCGATTCCCCATTCCCACTGCTTGAGAAATATGAGTCAATCCGTTTTCGTCTAATTTCTCCAATAACCCGGTCAGAATATGTTTGACCATCGCGGGACCTTCGTAGACCCATCCCGTGTAGACTTGTACCAAACTCGCTCCGGCGGTAATTTTTTCCCAGGCATCTTCGGCGGTAAAAATCCCTCCTACCCCGACGATGGGAATTTCGCCCTGGGTTTGTTCCCAGATAAAGCGAATGGCTTGGGTGGCGCGCGATCGCAACGGCGCACCGCTAATTCCTCCGGCTTCTTCGGCGATCGGTTTTCCCGTTTTGGGAAGAACTTGAGTCTGCAAACCGTCTCGCCGAATCGTCGTATTCGTGGCAATAATACCCGCAAGCTCGTATTCGCGCGCCAGCTTTACCACAGCGGCCATATCTTCCCAAGCAAGGTCGGGAGAAATTTTGACTAAAATAGGCAAAGTAGTGTGATTTTCTGTTTGCAGGGTGCTCAGTATTGGTTCTAGCTGCTTTGGTGCTTGGAGCGATCGCAAACCAGGCGTGTTGGGAGAAGAAACGTTAACAACAAAATAATCTCCCAAGGCTTTTAAAAGACGAAAGCTCTCTAAATAGTCTCGGGCCGACTCTTCGAGCGGTGTCACCTTCGACTTACCCAGATTTATTCCGATCGGAACGAGTTGGCGTAGGTGGGGTGAGATACCTTTGATATTGAGCACCATTTGTGCTGCACCGCAATTATTAAATCCCATTCGATTGAGAGCGGCTCGATCTCGCCACAGGCGAAATAACCGAGGGCGGGGATTGCCCGGTTGCGCGTGCAGTGTTACGGTGCCGAGTTCGGCAAACCCAAAACCCAAAGTTCCCCAAATGCCAGCAGCAGCTCCGTCTTTATCGAATCCAGCCGCCAACCCGACGGGATTGGGAAAATTCAAGCCCCACAAAGAGCTTGAGAGTTGCTCGTCGTGTAGGCACAAAGAGTCTTGCCATTGGGATTGCAGCCACCGCGCCACCGGATTTTGGTTTTTGCGGTTCAACAAAGCCAAAATATCGATCGTGCGGCGATGCAACCATTCCGGATCGGCGGGTAGTTGGGATGATAAAACGGGACGTATGAGATCGAAATTCATCAGTCAAGTCACAAACTCGGTAACGGTTAACAGGTGGAAGGGAAATGAAATCTGGAACGGGGGAAGGTTGGGTCAAAACTGACAAGCTTCTCTCTAGAGTCGAGATCGCCCAACACCTCATCATCAATCCCTAATTCTATGCTTCAGCACAAACAGCAAACAGAGCAAGACCAACAATTGATGGTTTTGGGGCGAACTCTCCAAGTTCTTCGGGAAGGAGAAACCGCCCAAGTTCTCATCGATGCCGCCCTCGAATACTTTCGCACCGAATGTCGCTTCGACCTGATTTGGATCGGTTTGTCCGATCGCTCCATTCGTCGGTTGCTTGGCCAGGGAGGCTACAGTGCTAAAGGCGATCGGCGGTTTTTTCACGGGCAGTTCGATTTGACTCCCGGCGACCCGATGGAGCAAGCGATCGTGGCGAAAAAACCTTTGGCGATCGCCTCTTTACCCGAGGAAAGTCGCGGGGGAGAATGGAGCCGCATCGCCGAGCGACAAGGGATTCAAGGCACGGTGATTTTTCCGCTGCGGTACAAAGATACTTGTTTGGGCGTGGTTTGGCTCGGCTCCGAACAATGGGGGATGACGCTGCCATCGGAGGAAAAATCCCGAGTGTCGATGGTCGTCGGACAGTTGGCTGCGGCCTTATACGAGAACGATCGTGAGACGCAGCGGCAACAAACCGTCAGCCCTCACAAACCCCTGCTGAAGATTTTGTCACAACTCCACAATCCAACCCACTTAGATGGGTGTTTGCAAGCGGTGGTGGAGGAAACCCAGCGCTTTTTAAATCCGTCGCGCACTCATATCTACTGGTGCGATCGAGAGCATTCTCTATTTCGCGCTCGGGCGAGTTCGACTTCCGCGCGCTCGAATTCGAGCCTGATGAATTCGAGTCATGCAAAAACGTCGAGTGGGGAAATTCCCATTCACGAAGTCAGCGGATTCGAGCGCGCTCTCCTCGACGAGCGAGTTTTGGCCGTGGGCGAGTCCCTTTCATCTCTCAAAGCCGATGCCACCATTCGGCTGATGAATCAATTGGAAATTCGATCGCTGCTGGCCGCGCCGATTTTGGATGATGGCGAACTATTGGGCTTTTTATCGGTCGAAGGCAAGCTGCCGCGCATTTGGCAAGAGGAAGAAAAACAGTACGTTCGAGGGGCGGCTCAATTGGTGGCGCTGGCTGCCCCGCTGACGGAAACCGCCCAAATTATTCAGCGGGTGGAACTCGATCGGGATTTAACGGCGGGTTTGGCGCGGACGATCGCCACGGAACAAGATTGGACGGCAGTGCTGGCCGAATGTGCGGCCTTGCTCGATCGGCGCTTGCAGGTGGAACGAACCCTGGTTTTGTCTTATAACAGCGAGCTGAGCCAATTTGAAGTTCTCTACCAAAGCCATCCCCCAACGGCACAACCCCTCGAGACCCCCCTGCCGATTTTATCCTACGTCGATTGCCAGTTACTCGAAATGGCAACCGAACCGATCTCGATTGAAGAATGGCGCAGCGCCCAAGAATCGGAGATCGTATCTCCCTACGATCGGGCGGACGTACGGTTGAGCGCGTGGCAGGATGTTTTCACCGAAGCCGGGGCGCGATCGCTCCTGCTGTGCAGTACGAACGTGGGCGGTCCCCTCGAAGGGGTGCTGGTGGTTACGAGTCAAACAGCTCGCAGTTGGGGCGTTCGGGAAAAAGAACTGTTTCGGGCGGTGAGCGGGCAAATCGGCTCTTTGGTTCACCAGTGGCAGATTCAGAGCCAGTTCGACCACCAACAGCAAATGCTGCAAACCTTTCAATGGGGGTTGACCAGCCTGCTGCAAATCGAGCAAGTCGAAGCCCTCGAACCGCTGGCGCTCGAACAAATTGCTGGGGTTCTCCAGGTCCCGCTGGTGGCGCTGGTGGCCTGGCCGGCCGGTCAGCGGGTCGGTCGCGTGGTGCGGACGATTGCCTCGAATCCCGCGTGGCAACTCGACGGGCAGGTGAAGATCGCCATCGATCGCGATCCTCTAATTCGCCAAGCCGTTTCCACCCCTGGGGCGATCGGACCGATGGAGGTCGAAGATTTGGCTTCAGAAACCCGACAGTGGTTGGGAGCGGGTCAAATGAAGGAAGTGCGGGCAATGGCGCTCCACACCGCACCGGAACACCAACCGACAGCCGTATTAATTGTGGCCGATCGCATGGTTCGTCAGTGGTCCGATCGCGAAATCGACTTGTTCGATGCGATCGTTTCTCAGTTGGCGCGCTCTCGTCGAATTGCCCTGCTCTCGGAAAAACTCAATCGATCGCGCGAAAGCTTAGAAGCCCTCAATTGGTATAAAAATCGCCGCATGGAGGAGTTTTACTGGGCTGTGGGCACGAGCATCAAGCACCTGAGTCAACTTGAAAGCCACTTGGGCGACTCTAGCAAAACCCAACCGCCTCTGTCTCAGGGGGGCTACCATCAAACCCTGCACGATCTATCCCATACGTTGGGCGAGTTGGGGCAGTTTCTCAAAAGAGAACGCTGGCAACTGGCGATCGCCTCAGAAACGTTTTCGATCGCCGGCTTTCTCAATCGCGCCATGGAACGAGTTGAAGTCGTTCGCAAACAGCGGCAACTCTGGTTGAAGGTCAACCGCCAGGGACACTTTAGCATTCAGGCCGATCGGCCGAAACTCGAACCGATCTTCCACGAATTGTTATTGTGGGCCTGCCAGCGTTCTCCCGTCGGGGGACAGATCGATTTGTGGTATCGTCCGATCGAACCAGAGCCAACCCAGGGAGGCTATCCGCTCTTAGAACTGTCGATCTCCGATGTGGGAAAGGTCGATCCGCGCTTGTTGAGAGCCTACGAGACCGGACGTTGCGTCGATTTGCTCGCGCCTTCGGTTCTCGATCGACCGCCCGGATTGCACTTGCTCGCCTACCAACAAGTGATGCTCAAAATGGGGGGAGAATTCCATTTCTACCGCGTCGATGACGGTCGAGTGGTCAGTCAATTACTGATTCCGATGTCGAAGGGACGTTGATGAGGGAGAAGATGACGCGGAGACGCGGGGACGCGGAGAGAAGAGGAGATGAGGGAGACAAGGGAGATGAGGGAGATGAGGGAGATGAGGGAGACAAGGAAGATGATTATTCAATTAATATTCTCCGTTCCCTGTCACCGCGTCTCCGCGTCCCCCCGTCACCGCGTCATCTTCCTCCCGTTCCCCATTCCCTAATCTCACCAGGGTTTAGATGATTCACATTAGATGTAAGTTATGAGTGCAAAATTGATTGAAGTCTTCTCTGCAATTCAGGGAGAAGGACTCAATGTGGGAACGCGGCAAATTTTTGTCCGATTTGCCGGGTGCGATCTGCGCTGTTCGTTTTGCGATAGCGCCCATACCTGGATAACTCCCGATACCTGCCGCATTGAAGGTAATCCGGGACTGCGAGACTTTACGATCCGTTCCAACCCAGTGGGCATCGAGGATTTGTTGGCTTGGGTCGAGCAGCTCGATCGTCCCCAACTGCACGATAGCATCAGTATTACCGGAGGCGAACCGTTACTGCACGCCCCCTTTTTGGCGGAATTTTTACCGCAGGTGCGCCAGCGGACGGGGTTACCGATTTATCTCGAAACAGCGGGTCATCGTCCGCAGCAACTCGCCTCGATCTTATCGGACTTGGATCTGGTGGGTATGGATATTAAGTTGCCCAGCGTCAGTGGAGAGACTTGGTGGTCCGAGCACGATCGATTTCTGCGCCTGTGTCGCGATTCGCAACTTCAGGTATTTGTCAAGTTAATTGCCAGCGATCTCACCCGCAGTGAAGAATTAGAGAAAGCGGCGCGGTTAGTGGCAAATGTCAGCGAGAAAATTCCGGTTTTTTTACAACCGGTGAGCGCTCTCTCGCCAGAATTACGTCAGAAAAACCAAGACTTGAGAACGATCGAGCCGAAAGTTTCAGTTGCCGATTCGGAGCGATCGCCAACCCCTGAGAAAGTGCTGGCTTGGCAAGCTTTAATGAAGCATTGGATCGAGAGCGTGCGAGTCGTACCCCAAACCCACAAAATGCTCGATCAATTGTGAATTAATTAATGTAGTTTTCGATACAAAAAATAGGCGCGTTCGATCGCTATATTTGAGATCCTATTGGGGGGTAAGACTCCTTGGGAACGAGCTACTCTTTCTAAAAATTTCCCACCCCCGACCATCCAAAAATAGACGATAAACATCGATAAACCGCAGTACGGTTGACTTCATGCAATTGCTGCCATCGAAAATTCGAGCAAATGTCGCTCTTCTCTTTTTCTCAAACCTCAAGCAACGGGTCAAAGCTCGATATCGATTCGCGTCCGGCTTTATTGCTGTCACCATCGCAAGTCCGTTGCTGCTTTTGGGCGATCGACAAAACTTGAGGAGACCGAACAAAGCGATCGACTCTTGATGATTGAAACCGATAAAACACAGAAGAATGAATAGACAGGCATAACACAATTTGGTAGGATTTAAGGTGCGATAGAGAAGTTTCATTACCTCAAGGATGAAGAAGAATGAGTTGAAGTTTAGCTTCAGATCTCACTTTCTTTTTCGTCCTGTTTTTTTTGTCCGATCGGGAAGAGAGGCTTTATCGAGTCGCGGCGAGATGGCGATCGTCTCAATCCAAATTCCATCGAAAATCGCGGTACGATCTTGGCGACCCCTTCTCAAAACGATCGTGGACTGGACGATTCCCCTCAAAGCTCAACAGCGCGACTTTCTGGCTCGTCTCCAAGCCAGCCAACACTCGAAGTCTGCCAACGGTAGTGTTTCATTGCTTCGCTGTCAAATCCCCGGCTGCCACCGAGAAGAAATGGTGGTGTCGGGCGATCGCATCCGCGAATTGCGCGCCCTGTGCCGAGGGCTGATTCTCGAGTCCGATCCTTCCCTCCCCGTGCGAGACCTGCTGCGGGATTACCTTCGAGGGCAACTGGCGCGAGAGGCGATCGGCAGTTGCGATCTCGAGGCAATTGCCCCCACCGATTCGATCGCCCAAATCCGCAATGCCGCACTCACAGATTTCACGATCGCCAACCGACCGGATCTCGGAATTCGAGTCCGGGGAATCGAAGGAGATCCGGCAACCGCCCGCTGGCACTGGTCTGCCGCAGAAATTGACACCAGCGAGGCGATCGCCTGCGTCCTGATTCGAGAACCCGTTACCGAAATCGCGGAGGAATATCATCTCGTCCTGGCAGGTTTTTTACCGTCTCACCTCGTCGCGCGTCCGGGAGAGGAAGCCGATGTTGGCATCGAAGACTTACTCTACAGCAGCGGTTTGAGCAGCTATCTCGACTCCCTCGCCTCCCAAGATCTATCCCCTGAAGACCCCCCCACCAACGACTGGCTGCGTCCTTTGACAAGTGCCTCGAGTTACGGCTATCCCGCTGCAATTGCCGCCGATGGCACGACCCTCGCCAGTTGCGGTTACGATGGCAGGATTCAGATTTGGAAACTGGACGATCCGGAGTTAAGTCAAATTCTGGCCGGACGGACTTGGGCTTTGAGTCCCGATTCGGTGGATTCGGGGATGTCAACTCTCGGCAGTGCCGACAACGCTTTCGAGGTGTGGCACGCGAGTTCGGGGCAACCTTATACAACCGTTGCCGGACCGGCAGGAGGTATCAGTGCCATTGCCCTGACTCCAGACGCTCAAATATTGGTTGTGGGGGGATTCGATGGCAGCCTGCAAATTTGGAATCTCTCCTCTGGGGAACTCCAACATAGTTTTCCGGCCCATACCGGATCGGTCACACCCATCGCCATCAGTAGCGACGGTCGGATTTTGGCTAGTGGCAGTACCGATCGAACCATTAAATGCTGGCACCTGCAAGAGGGGAAGTGCTTGCAAGCGTTCCCCGCGCAACCCGAACCCGTCGCCTCGTTGGCAATTCGATCGGATGGTGGGGCGATCGCGGGTGGATTTCCCAGTGGCTGCATCAAAATTTGGGATGCGATCGCCCCAGAACTCAAGCAAACCCTCGTCGGCCATGGCGGATGCGTCCGAGGGTTGTGCTTCGACCCCGACGATCGACTCTTGGCCAGCAGCAGTATCGAACGCACCGTTAAAGTCTGGGATTTGCAAGGGAACCCCATCGAACGCACCCTCACCGGACACCCCGATCCCTGGGTGACGATCGCCCCCAATCCTGACAAGCAGCGGATCGAACTCACTTTGTTGCGCCACTCGACTCCCGGATGGTAGCCGCCACACTCAGAGTGCAAGTCCGATAGCTGATAGCTGAGTGCTGAATGCTTACACTGAAGTTTAGACATCCGAGGGATTTAATATTAACTTTGTTGAACTTTTTATAAGTGCCGCGAATGTGGATGAGAAGCTCGAACTCTGACTTTGTCGTTCCTTTTTGCAATCCGTTCCCCATTACCGAGTTCTCAGCCTTGTCAGGGTTTGAGAGATTTTCTCTCAGACGCAAGCATGAAATTTTCAGATGATGCGCATTCAAAAATAATGTGATGTGTGTTGATAAAAATTGAAATAAATTAACTTGGAAAAATTGCAAGATTCCTATGCAAAATGAGTTTATTCAGTCAAAATTAAGATCGCCATTAAGTTACGATTTAGCTTACTGTTTGGTATAACGGTAAACGGCGATACATGAGGTGCTCGAAAGTATGGTTTGGGTTTATTTCACCGATCGGCGCTCGAATTGGTGCATGAGCTGACATCAATGTAAACGCGGTCTCTCAAATAGTTGCTCGAGTCTCAACCCCACTCGATCGAATCATGACATTTTCGATGAGGTAACAGTCGCGGGCGATCGAGGGAGAAAATCCCAAGTTCGAGACAGGAGTCACAAGTCAAAACCTTGGTCAAACTTTGGATATAAAACGCTCTCGAGCTTCTAGCTCGGAGATTTGCTCGACAACTTTATCTCAAAGAATCTGATGAACTCAAGCTCAATTTTATCGAACATTCTCAATCCACCTGTCTTAATCTTTCTTCATAGGGGCGATCGCTCTTTTCCCAGCCATTTCCGAAGTAAACCTTAACTTATACATTTCTGTAGTCTTAACGTTGATGTTTCCCTTTAATATTGTTGTGGGCATTCCAATACATCTCGGTATTATCCATCAATTTTGAGTCAAGATCGGGCGATCGAACTTTCTGGAGAGTCCCTCGAATTTCCCCAGCTTTTGCCAATATTCCGTTCCGATGTGCTGGGGATCGACTGAAACCGCGATCGCCGGCGAAATTATCTAGACTTCGATCGATTTTTTCGGGTGCGAACACAAAATCCGGTCGGCCATTTTGCCGGATTGACAGGGTTGACCCCTCGAGCCAACCCACACGCAACGCAGAGCGATCGACACGCTTTTTTCGCTTTACAGTCTTGGGTCTGAGTATCGATTCGATCGCGATAGCTGGCGATCGAGTCTCAAATATCGAGTCCAAAAAATTGCCACCAAAACTCGATTGAAGTAACACCTGGGAACGATACCCCTCACCCCTATTGCTCGCTTTTATTGCTCGCTTTCGATCGTTTATCGGGTTTTTCCCCATGCAAATTGTCAATCGCTTACATTTCAAAAACCTGCGCGGCGACTTATTCGGCGGCATTACCGCTGCGATCGTCGCCCTTCCTCTAGCTTTGGCGTTTGGAGTTTCTTCCGGAGCCGGAGCGATTGCCGGTCTTTACGGCGCGATTTTAATTGGCTTCTTTGCCGCCTTGTGCGGTGGAACCCCCTCGCAAATCTCAGGGCCCACCGGACCGATGACCGTGGTGATGGCAACGGTCTTCACCATCTTTGCCGCCAACAGCGACGATCCCAAAACCGGGTTAGCCATGGCATTTACGGTGGTGATTCTCGGGGGAGCCTTCCAAGTCCTCTTCGGCATTCTGCGGCTGGGGAAATATATCACCCTGATGCCCTATACCGTGATTTCCGGCTTTATGTCCGGGATCGGCGTTATCATTATCGCCATTGAAATTCCGCCACTTTTGGGATACGAAGCCTCGGCAGGAGTCATCGAGTCTTTGAAGACATTACCCGAAATCTTCGCCCATCCGTACCCGGCGGCAACGGGGTTGAGCGTTCTCACTCTGGCGATCGTCTTTTTGCTACCCCCCAAGCTCAATCGCATCGTTCCCGCGCCGTTACTGGCACTGATTATCGGCACGATCTTTTCGGTGACCGTGCTCCATAATTCCGATATCCCACGTATCGGCGAGATTCCCACGGGTTTGCCGAGTTTGAGTCTGCCCGTGTTTCCGGCCGACCGACTCAAAGAGATCGTCGGTTACGGTCTGATGCTGGCAACGTTAGGGGCGATCGATTCTTTGCTCACCTCCCTGGTCGCCGATAATGTCACCGGAACTCAACACGACTCCGATCGCGAATTAATCGGACAAGGCATCGGCAACATGATTTCCGGCTTGTTTGGTGGTCTCCCCGGTGCCGGAGCCACTATGCGCACGGTCATCAACGTCCAAGCAGGCGGTCGCACTCCCTTATCGGGGATCGTTCACGCTCTGGTTCTCCTGGCTGTCGTCTTATTTGCCGCTCCCCTCACCGAGCAAATTCCCGAGGCGGTTCTCGCAGCGATTCTGTTCAAAGTCGGGATCGATATCATCGACTGGAGTTTCCTCAAGCGAGCGCACCATATCTCCATCAAAGGCACGGGGTTGATGTATCTCGTCTTGTTCTTAACGGTCTTTGTCGATTTGATTACTGCCGTTGCCGTCGGCGTGTTCGTGGCGAATCTGCTGACGGTGAAGCGGCTGACAGATTGGCAAAGCGAAACCGTGCGAGCGGTCATCGGGGCTGAAGATGAAACCCTGACTCTCCAAGAGCGAGAGCTGCTCGTACGAGCCAAAGGTCGGGTCTTGCTATTTCGCTTCACCGGTCCGCTGAGTTTCGGGGCGGCCAAAACCATCACCCAACGAATTTCGATGGTGGGACCTTACGATATTTTGATTCTCGATTTGAGTGACGTACCCGCTTTAGGGGTAACGGCAGCGCTGGCGATCGAGAATACCGTTAAACAAGCCTGCGACAAACGCCGGGACGTGTTCGTTGCCGGGGCGAACGGTCAGGTGAAAACTCGACTGCGCCGTTTGAAAGTCCTCAATCGCATCCCCCCGCGCAACTGCGTTCCCGATCGCTTGACGGCTTTGCAGATGGTCACCGACTCTTTCCTGGTCGATCGGGTGATGAAAATTCATTCGACGGAATACAGCAGTTAGGGAGTCTTGGCTTCAGACGAGTTCGACATTGCAGCCAATTTACGTCAACTTCGGAAGCGATCGCATTCATCCGTAAAAGGTCGGACACTCGTGAATTCAATAGGGGGTTCTTCCCCTGCTCGCCGTTGCCTGTGCCTTAAGATTCTTGAGGCGCAGGCAACGAGTGCAGTGGCTGTAGATTAGAATCGCAAAACCCTCAAATGATGACATCGTAAAATGTTCAAGCCGATCGAGCAAGTATGATTCTGCAAAAATTCCCTTGAATACCAGAGATAGAGTCGTCTATTTTTTTATTGACTTTAACTTTGATATTGATGGCTCAGCAGCCTACCGTATAACTGACTTCTTGTGTATCTACTTTTCGTAACTGCGATCTAGCAATGACACACTCAATCGAACGTAGAGAGTTTTTGAAGGTCGTCCCTTTTATTGTGTCGAGTTGGGCTTCAGCCGCCTATGCTCAAAACCGTACAGATGATGAAATCACCCAGTTATTTGACATTGCGGCTGCTAAGCATCGGCGAGAATTGACAGACTTGTGGGATGGCAGAGGTGCACCACCAGTCTACCTACCAAATGTTTCTTCTGATAGTATTACTCGTCTCTTCAGTCAAGACCTTAGATACATTGTATATCCAGAACAAACTGCTCTACTTTTCTACTCTTACGATGAGGAAAATCTTCAGAGTTGGTTAGTCAACGAGTGCGGTATCCAGGCATATCAAAAACAAAATATATCCAAACAACATATTAGTGAAGCAATCGCAAATCTGAGACATTCTCTGAATGTAGACTCCGTACAACGTTCTCGTGTACCGCGCCCAAGAGCGAACGCTATAGAGGTTGTTCCGATTATTACTCCTACCAGAGAATCCCGAGAGCAGACCATTGCCAATCTGACTCAGATTTTATTGCCAGCTTCGATATCAAATAAATTAGAAACGGTCAAACATCTAATTATTGTACCCATTCTAGAAATTGGAACAGTTCCTTACGCAATTCTCAAACCGTTCGATGATAGCTCTTTTCTCATCGAACGAATGTCAATCTCTATTGCACCGAGCTTATTTGACCTCGGACAAATAATATCGGGTGTGTGGCCTTTATCGAGATCTCCATTAATTGTCGGTAATCCTTATCTTCCAGAAAGCGAGGATTGGTTTGTTCCTCCTTTACCTGGAGCAGAACAGGAAGCTCAGGCTGTTGCGAATTTGATGGATACCGTCCCTCTTCTGGGTAGAAATGCAACTAAGACGAAAATTGTAAATAGAGCTACCGGAGCCAGTCTACTATATTTTGCCACTCATGGTGTAGCCAGCAGCGATCGTCCCTTATCTGAAGGATTTCTCATGTTATCGGCACCAACCTTCTCAGAAGGTTGGTGGACCGCTAGAGAGATTCAAAACACAAGACTCACAGCAGAGATTGCTGTCCTGAGTGCTTGTCAGACTGGTTTGGGACAAACTCACGATGCAGGTACGATCGGACTGGCAAGAGCCTTTCAGATAGCTGGCGTGCCACGAGTGGTGATGAGCTTATGGAGTGTCGATGACCGTGCTACCAGCGAACTAATGCAAGCATTTGTCCGGCATCTAGCAAACCATCTTCCATCGGAGGCACTACGACAAGCAATGCTTGAAATAAGACAAGAATATCCCGAACCTTCAAAATGGGCTTCTTTTACCGTGTTTGGCACTGAAAGATAATGGGACTTTAATATGTTTCACCTACTTTTGAGATTCAAAGCCTTGCAGGTACAGAAATATTAGTCAAGCCTTTTAGCTTAAACCCATATGTTGTGAGGTTTTTATCAATTCGACCCATAATTCTTGCTGCATCTTGATTTGCCAAAAAATAGGTGTATTTTTTTGGCAAAGTCCCAATCACACAATCGTTCGATCTCCCAACGCCTTTCCCCATCTTAAATCGGCGGTAACTCTTCCAAAATACGGAAGCGAACGTGGTTAATCGCCAAATCTCCCAAGGACGCGACATCTTTCGGTAACTTTTCCCCGTGACGGGTAAGCGTTTCAAATTTATCGCCCTTGGTAATTTCCACGTGATACCAAGCCAAGGCCATGAAAAATCGCATCGGATACGGTCCGCGATCGTTCGCGCCATCGGGATTGGATTCCATCGGTATCCATCCCAAGCCGGGGATGAAAAATTCCAGCCAAACGTGGTTGAAATCCGGCTGCATCGGCACTTCCCGGCGATCGGGATAGGGAGGGCACTTATAGCGGCCGACGGTGCGGCAGGCGATACCGTTCAACCGCAACAGAGCCAGCAGTACCCCCACGTACTCGCCGCAAGACCCCAATCCCCGATCCAAGACAATATCGGGGGTATCGATTTTGGGTTTGATGCCGTATTCGAGGCGATCGTACACGTAATCGCGAATGGCGAAGACCTGGCGCAACAAATTCGTTTCTCCTTCGACCGCATTTTGAGCCGCTTGTCGAACGACTTCCGTCCCCATTGCCAGATTATCGTTGTCTACCAAATAGCCTTCCCGATACTCCGGTGGCAGTTCTGGTAAATCGACGACATCTGGCGGAGTGAGATGATATTTAATACTGCGGACTTCCAACAGTGCCTTCCAGCCAAAAACGCGAGCTTCGTAGGGTTGGAGCCGATCGAACTTAAATACGGCCCATCGCTGTCCGTCCCGTTCCTCCTCCTCAAAGGGCATTCCTACAGGTTCGAGATGGATGACTTTCTGCCGCAGGGTATCGGCAGGCAAGCCGATGCGCCATTCGAGATCGTCCAACTCCACGGGATCGAGGGGGGAGAGTTCCTCAACGTAGGACATTTCGATCAGGTAGCCGTTGGAGAGGGTGTAGTGTTGTTGGGGATCGCGATGAACGTGGAGGGGATGGATGAAGGTGCGATCGCGAAATGTAAGCTGGTAGGGGTTGGCGGAGTTGGGATCGTCGCGGATGTAGGGTTCTTCCCCGGCATAGGCAACGTAGAGGATTTCTTCTCCAGTCTCCGGGTGGGGGTGAAACGTCAATCCCGTGGGAGACGCAAAGGGAGTCAAAATCGTATACCGAACTTCTCCCGTCGCCCGATCCATACAGTACACCGTTTGCTCGACGGTATCGGACACCCACAGTTCCTCGTCGTAAATGCTCAGGTTTTCCACCCCGACACCCGGCGCGAAAAATCGGGTAATTTCCTGACCGGTTTCCCGGTTGAAGACGATAATATAGCCCGATCGCTGGCAACTGACATACACTGCCGACTCCCACACAGCGACTCCGTTGACTGGGTAGGAGAGGGTGACGAAAAGTTCCGGGGTAAACTCTCCAAAACGACACCGATACACGCGATCGCCCCGGCTGAACCAGAGGGTATCTTCCCACAGCGCCAATCCCGTCGCTCCCACGAACTCTTTCGCACAATGGGAATTGAGAATTTTGGTATTGTCGCTCGTGCAGTCAATTTGCACCAAATAGCCGCGCAGATCGTCGATCGCGACTAGGGAAGGACCCGAAGACGCGATACCGTGCAAAGCATAAACGCCGTGGGGTCTGATAGTATGCAGCCAAGGATTTTGTTTCACGAGTGTTTCACGAGCAGTATCGATAAGGTCGATCGAAAGCGATCCGCGCGTCGGGTCGGATCGTTCGAGAACGCATCCCCTAGAATACCCCGTCAGCTCCGCCTAAAGGACAGAACCCGAAAATGCATTCTGCGCTCTTAATCCAACTTTCAGGGAAACCGAACACCTGTAAATCCTCCTGGAATCGTATTCCCAACCCCAACAGGATTGACGCAAGCACGCGACACGTAGCGCCAACGAGTGTCGGCGATCGCCTGGCCTGTCCTGCGGACGATCGTCCATCGAGTATTTGCCCTCACGTCACAATTGTCCGTTCGCGTCACAATAAGGTAACAAACTCAGAAAATTTTTAAGGAAAATAGCTGGATGTCTGCTGACGATCGCCACCATCACCCCAATCCGCCAATTATCGATCGCCAAATTCTGTTTGGCAATCCCCAACGCACCAGTCCCAAACTTTCTCCCGACGGCAAGTATCTGGCTTACATTGCCCCCGACGACAAGAACGTCCTCCAAGTGTGGCTGCGAGAAATCGGCAAAGAGGGCGATCGTCAACTCACCCAAGATCCCAAACGGGGAATTCGCCTCTATTTTTGGACGTACGATCCCGGAACACTCGTTTACCTCCAAGATGCCGACGGGGACGAAAACTTTCACCTCTACGCCGTCAACATTCGCACTGACGAGGTGCGGGATCTAACCCCATTTCCGGGAGTCAAAGTCCAACCGATCGCCCTCGATCCCAACTTCCCCCGAGACATTTTAGTGGGATTGAACCGCGAAAATCCCCAACGGTTTGACGTGTATCGCATCGATCTCGCCAGCACGGAAGTCATCCTCGAGACGCAAAATCCCGGTAACATCCTCGCCTGGACTCCCGACGAGGAATATCGCATTCGCGCGGCCCTCGCCACAACCCCCGATGGCGGATACGATTTGCTGTTTCGCGCCACTCCCGAGGGAGATTGGGAAACCCTGCGCCACTGGTCCGGGGACGATGAGGGATATCCTCGGGCATTTTCTGCCGATGGCAAAACCCTCTACATTGTCGGAAATCATGATGCTAACGCCCAACGCTTCATCGCCCTGGATTTAGCCACTCGCCAAGAGGCGATCGTCGCCCAAGACCCGCAATACGACATTGCAGAAATCGTCTTACATCCCAAAACCCGATCGCCTCAAGCAGTCTCTTTCTATAAAGAACGCTTGGAGTGGCAGATTCTCGATGAAAGTCTGACCGCAGATTTTGCGATTCTGACCAAAGTTCGCCGAGGAGAGGTGCGTCTAGTCAGTCGCGACTTAGAAGATACCACCTGGCTGGTCTCCTACCTCACCGATGACGGCCCGACGTACTACTATACTTACGATCGCTCCTCGAAAACCGCCACCCTCCTGTTTAGCGATCGCCCCGAACTCGAGGACTTACCC
>JAXHUC010000135.1:0-17400 GCA_034189805.1 Cyanobacteriota bacterium | reverse complement strand
TGAATGGTGGTAGTCATGATTGCAGTATGGATATTTATTTTTCAAGGTTCTTGAAGGTGTCGCGGGTTTCGCTTGCCTTCTGTAACTACATTAACAACATTGTTGTCTTTTGTAAAGAAAAATTAAATCAGGTAAAACGAAGTAAATTATAAGCTTTTCTTATAAATGGAGTTCGATCGCTGGTGACGATGAGTGAATAGAAGCTGCGAGTTTGGGTGCGGAAACCCGAAATACAAACCCGAAATCTGGTGGATTGCCTTCTGCTTGCTTTGGCAGTTACGCAGTATCGGTGCTGGAGATGACGGTTATCGTGGTGCGCCCGAGCAAAATGGCGATCGCCTCTCGACGAGAAATCTATTCGCCCGATCGCGCTGGGGTCTCACGATCGGGCGCGTTAACGTTAAACTCAAACTTCTCGAATGACGGGTTTCCCATCTTCGATCGCCCCAACTAAGACGATATCGGCAACACCAACAAACAAGCCGTTTTCCAAAACCCCTGGAATATTATTGAGGGTCTTTTCGAGTTCGGCGGGATTCTCGATTCGATCGAACTTCACATCCACGACTAAATTGCCCTCATCGGTCACCACCGGGCCGGCTTTCTTCACGCCCATGCGCAACGTAGGTTTGCCCCCTAGCTTTTCGATCGCCCGCATTACCGGAGTCATTGCCATCGGCAGTACTTCTACAGGTAGCAGGAACGTCGAACCCAATCGATCGACCAGTTTGGACTCATCCACCACCACCACGAACTGTTCGGCGAGGGCATCGACAATTTTTTCGCGGGTGTGGGCCGCCCCGCCTCCCTTAATTAAGTTTTTGTCGGGATCGACTTCATCAGCCCCGTCGATGGCGATATCGATGCCATCCACTTCATCGAGGGTGGTTAGAGGAATACCGTACTCTTTGGCCAGAACAGAAGCTTGAAAAGATGTGGGGATGCCCTTGATGTCTGAAAGTTCTCCAGACTGGAGGCGTTTTCCGAGAAACTCGATCGCGTAGGCTGTGGTCGATCCAGTTCCGAGTCCGACGATCGAACCCGATTTTACCCGGTCGGCAGCCGCTTTACCGACCTGCTGTTTCATCAATTTAACGGGATCTTGTTCCGTACTCATTAAAAATACTCCTTCAATTAATCGTTGGTTTTAAGGCGACCGCCCGATCGAACCGCTGTTTTGAATTTGCGAAACTCAGCCCAAGTTCGAGATGATTTAGCCTCTAGGGATGTTGAGCGTTTCGCAAGATCGATCCGCGAAACTCTGTGGGGCGATCGTCCGTCAGTTGCACTTGGCTAAAAAAAAGTTAACATTGTTTCGTCAATATACGGTCACTTAACCCTGTAGGATAACTGCCAGGGTAAAAGCGCTCGATCGCCGATGCCGAGTGCTGGTGCGTTCTCAGTTTCTCCGGAAAAATCATCCGAGAGCAAACCAAATCGCGCAATGGGTGCATCGACAGCCGGACCGCTTTTCCAAGGGAGCAATCGCTGATGGGATACATTGTTTCGACCACGAATATGAAAGGGGGAGTTGGCAAAACAACGCTAACGGTCAACCTGGCGACTTGTCTGGCAAAGTATCACGGCAAGCGGGTTCTCGTCGTCGATTTAGATCCGCAAATTAGCGCCACTCTCTCGCTGATGCCACCGACGGAATTTGCGAAACTGCGCAAAGAGCAGCGAACTCTCAAATCGCTCATTCAAAAGGCGATTACTAACGATCCGCAATACTCTCTCGGGGTGGAAGACATTATTCAACCCTATGCGGGAACGTTGACGGGAATCGATATCTTACCCGGAGATATCGATTTGTATAACGATTATATCGTTGCGGAAATGATGTATCGAAAAGCAATTGGTAATCCCGGTAGTAATTTTCAAGCAGTTTGGGATAGCTTTGAAGATGACCTAATGCGAGGTATCTTAAAATCGGTGGTTTCCGAATATGACTTTATTATTTTAGATTGCGCCCCCAGCTATAACATTATTACCCGAAGTAGCTTGGTGAATAGCGATTTTTACTTGATTCCGGCAAAACCAGAACCGCTTTCCTATATTGGAATGCAGTTGTTGGAGCGACAAGTTAAAAAATTACTCGAAATTCACCAAGCCGATCGCAAAGAAAAAACACAACTCATCGGTATTGTGTTTACCATGTCTCGCAATATCTTGGCAGGTCGTTACTACCAAAAAGTCATGCAGCGCGTGCGCCAGGAATTTAACGCCGCTCAAATTTTTAAAACCACCGTGCCGATGGACGTGAACGTATCGAAAGCTGTCGATAGTTTTAAGCCCGTTGTGTTAACCGAGCCGGGATGTGCGGGGGCGAAAGCCTTTAGAAACATTGCCAAAGAAATGTTGCAGAAACTCTCCGTTCTCCGAGGTGGCTCGGCATCGAAACACAGTTTTAATTTATCGAAGCTCGATTGAAGAAGTCGATTTAGAACGCTGTTTGTCACCCGGCATAAGATTGGGACGCATGTAACCTGAGTTTGGATTCAGGGAAGCCGTCAGCCGTCAGCTTGTTGCGAGTCTCAGCTTTTGAGACTTATAACGGACTCGCAGGTCAAAATTGCCATCGCCTCTATTTTCCCGATCGTAATTGACTGACAATAGATCTAGCATGGTTTACAAAGATCGCTTCACCGAGTTCGGAACAACATACGGAGAACGAAGGATGTTTCAGCCAAATTTGTCCTCTGCACCAGAAGAATCGGGGAAACCAGCACGCTTCTCTCGCCTCATCGCTGCCGGAAGCGCGATCGCCCTTTTCGTGACAACTTTAGCGACAACGGGTTGTTCGACCCCATCTCAAGCCGATCGCGCTGCGGGTTTCGAGCAAATCACCGTCCTCGAAAATCTGGAACATCCCTGGAGTATAGCCTGGTTGCCCGATGGTGCGATGCTGATTACCGAGCGGCCCGGACGATTGCGGATTGCTCGCGATGGCGTTCTCGACCCCGATCCGATCGCCGGAGTTCCCGAAGTTTTCGCCCAAAGCCAAGGGGGCTTGATGGAGGTGGCCGTTCATCCCCGCTTTGCCGAAAATCGCTGGATTTACCTCACCTATTCCCACGGGACGATCGATGCTAACCGCACCCGCATCGCCCGCGCCACCCTCGATGGTAATACCTTAAGCGATGTGGAGGTGATTTTCGAGGTGTCTCAAACCAAACCCAGGGGGCAACATTTCGGATCGCGTCTGGTGTGGTTGCCCGATGGAACGCTGCTGGCGGCAATCGGCGATGGCGGTAATCCCCCGATCGAACTTGAAGGAGAACTGATTCGCCAACAAGCTCAAAATCGCAGCAGTCATTTGGGGAAAGTGGTGCGGTTGAACGATGACGGTTCCGTACCGTCGGATAATCCCTTCGTCGGCGTGGAAGATGCCGATCCGGCCGTGTGGAGTTACGGCCATCGCAATATCCAGGGTATGGTTTTCGATCCGATCGCCGATCGGGTCTGGGCCACCGAACATGGCGCGCGCGGGGGAGATGAAGTGAATTGGGTGCGAGTGGGGGAAAACTACGGCTGGCCCGTCGCCACCCACAGTCGCGAATATTCGGGAGGATTGATTTCCCCAGAGGAATCGCTACCGGGAATGGTAGACCCGAAACTGATATGGACTCCTTCGATCGCCCCATCGGGTTTGGCGTTCTATAGCGGCGATCGGTTTGAGGAGTGGCAAGGGGATTTATTTGCCGGGGGATTGGTGTCCCAGGATGTCCGGCGCATCGAATTGGATGAGGCGGGAAATGTCGTCGAGGAGGAGTCGATGCCGATCGGACAGCGAGTGCGGGACGTGCGCCAGGGGCCTGATGGCGAGTTGTACGTTCTCACTGACGAACCGAACGGGCAACTGATTCGTTTGGAGGCAACGGGATTTTGAGTTTACCCGATCGGTATTGGCGATCGATCCAAACGGAAAACCCTCCGATCGAGATAGATTTGGAGGGTTTTTGATTGCTTTGAGTTTTTTAGTTCAACTCCCGAAGGAGTCTTGATACTCGAAGACCTTGCCGCGCGATGCAAAGCGTCTGCCGGGGTTTCCATTAATTCGACTCCCGAAGGAGTCTTGATACAACTGAGAGGCGATCGCGCATCTCCAAGAGTTTTCCGTTTCCATTAATTCGACTCCCGAAGGAGTCTTGATACGCGCGTCGTTTCTGAGTCAGCAAATGTCGTTCGTATCGTTTCCATTAATTCGACTCCCGAAGGAGTCTTGATACGCGCGTCGTTTCTGAGTCAGCAAATGTCGTTCGTATCGTTTCCATTAATTCGACTCCCGAAGGAGTCTTGATACCCTCAGTCAACTCTCTTCCGTCATTGAGTCGTTCGTTTCCATTAATTCGACTCCCGAAGGAGTCTTGATACGAGACGGTAAATCTCGGCTCGCTTGGCTATTGGAATGTTTCCATTAATTCGACTCCCGAAGGAGTCTTGATACTCTACATTCTACAACACCCACACCACAAGGGTTTGAAACCCAGTTTTGGCAAACCTCCCAAATCGTAAGTACAACGTCATACACTCAAGCTGCAAAAAACGCTCAAACCCTTACCCCGTATACTTGTCAAACCCCTTTTTAACTTAAATCCCCCAACCTCAGTCAGAGCAAAGGTTTGAGCCATCGATCGCCCAATGTCCAAAAACCGCACTTGGGT
The DNA here is from genome assembly GCA_034189805.1 of Cyanobacteriota bacterium. Taxonomy (GTDB): domain Bacteria; phylum Cyanobacteriota; class Cyanobacteriia; order Cyanobacteriales; family Geitlerinemataceae; genus Zarconia. The sequence goes on along the minus strand of JAXHUC010000135.1, from coordinate 12,736 downwards.
TCGCCAAAAATTGCGTGCTATCAAAAAGACAGGAAGTCTCAAAATATCTGACATCTGATATCTGACATCTGATATCTGACATCTGACTCTACCCGCGCTTCGGTTCGCCAAAAATCGATGACCATCACCTCACCAACACCCGTATCCTAGATTAATATCGCAGTTGCGATCGAAATATTCAGGGGAAAAATAATGAAAGCCATCTGGTACGAAAAATCCGGTAGCGCCAAAGAAGTCCTCGAATACGGCGAGGTGGAAACCCCCGAACCCGGTGTGGGAGAAGTGCGAGTTCGCGTTCGTATTTCGGGAGTCAACCCCTCCGATACCAAGTTTCGCAGTGGCTGGATGGGCTTGCAGCAACCCTATCCCCGGACGATTCCCCACAATGACGGCGCGGGAGTTATCGATGCGGTGGGGGAAGGGGTTTCGGGCGATCGGATCGGCGAACGGGTGTGGATTTACGAAGCGCAACGGGGATCGGCATTCGGGACGGCGGCCGAATTCGTCGTCGTTCCGGGTCACAAAGCGGTTTCCATGCCGGAGAATTTAGATATGACGGCCGGGGCGAGTTTGGGAGTCCCGGCGATGACGGCTCATTTTCTGGTGTTTGCCGATGGGGCGGTAACGGATCGCACGATTTTGGTACATGGCGGCGCGGGTGCGGTGGGTATCTACGCGATTCAGTTGGCTAAGTGGGGCGGGGCAACAGTCATTACCACCGTCAGCAGCGAGGAAAAGGCGGCTGTTGCCCGAGAAATGGGGGCAGACCATATTATTAATTACCGCCAGGAGGATGTCGTCGCGCGAGTTTTGGACATTACCCAGAAGCGTCGGGTCGATCGAATTGCCGATGTGGCATTGGCGGCAAATATGGAAGTCAACACCAAACTGATTGCCCGCAACGGCACGATCGCCGCCTACGAATCGGGGGACGCGCCCAAGGTGGAAATTCCCTTCTACGACCTCTTGTATAAAAACGCCACCCTGCGAACGGTTTTGGTGTATGCGATGAGCGATGAAGCCCACGCAGCAGCCGCGCGAGATATTAACCGGGCGATCGCCGAAGGGGTACTTCAGCACCGAATCGCCCAGCAGTTTCCCCTCGCCGAAACCGCTGCGGCCCACGATGCGGTAGATAGCGGTCAGTTGATTGGGAAAGTGGTTATCGAGGTGTAGCCTTCGGCTTCAGTTGCTCTTTAATCTCCCTCACCTGAGTTCGAGAGAGCCATATAACTCAACAGCCAACTGGCCATTGTCGTCCGTCGCGTTTGTCGGGGACCGAATTCGCCAATTTTATACCCTTTAAAACCCAGTTTTTGCTTGAGTAGTTGTTTGTTTTCTTTGGGAATCGATCGGGTCAGCTTGACGGTTGCCGGACGGCTTTCGATAAAATGTGGGGGTTCGGGATAGTCTTCTTTCCAGGTTGCTTCAACTTCGCTGGTATCCCATTGCTCCGAGGCTACATCGTATCGATAGCCGAGATAGTGCCAAACGAGTTGATGGACGGTTGCATCGTCAATTGTTTCGTTGACGATCGCCCAAATCGTGTCGTTACTTAGAGGTGGTAATTCTGTCATTTTTTTAATTTTGTTTTAATGCTATTTTAATTTTAAAATTCGATCGATTCAATTTTTTAATTTCGGTCTTTACCGACTGTTATATTTTCGCAGTTGGCGTTGATAAATCTATTTTTAGAATAACTTATTTCTAGGTAAATAGATCGACAGAAAGAACAGTTATCTTATGGATTCAGGGAAGGTGGAGTTGTGGCAATTGCTAGATTAACCCCTTCAATCCGACGCAATCGATCCATCACCTCAACCACATTTCCGTGCCGCACGTCTTCATCTGCTTGCAAAACAACTAAAATCGTTGAGGAGGATTGCATTCGCGATCGAATTTCTCCCTCGAGTCCGTCCAGAGTAATCTGCTGACCTTCTAACAAGATTTCTCCTTGCGGATATAATGCGATCGTCAGCGGAATTCGCTCTTGAATTTGAGCAGTTGTGGCATTTGGTAAATTAACGGGTAATCCTTCCGTTCGATCTAAAAAAAGACTAGCAAGAATAAAAAATGCTAAAATTGCAAAAATGACATCAATTGCAGGAACAATGTTGATTTGAGCGGGTAAATCTGGGTCGTCATCAATTAGGCGCATTGGAATAATTGGGATTAGTCTCGATCGAGAATTGGGAGTTAAAAACAAATTCAAATAAGACAGAAAGCAACGACATTCAATTAAAACTTGACTCGATATTTAGTTTTCGTCTAAGACATTATTTTACAACTGAGTTTGCACGAGTCCGAGCATTGATCGAAAGACGATTGCCAATATTTTTAACCCCTTTTTCACCAATGAGAGCTGGGGAAGCTGGGGAAGCTGGGGAAGAATGAATGCAAAATTAAAAATTAAAAATGCAAAATTCTCCCCGATCTCCCTTGTCTCTCTTCTCTCTCTTCTCTCCGCGTCCCCGCGTCCCCGCGTCCCCGCGTCACCGCGTCACCGCGTCACCGCGTCCCCGCGTCCCATCTCCCTCATCCCCCCAAATCTCGTTAAACTAGTTTAATAGCATTACTCCTACACGTAATTATTCATGTCAATTGCATTACTGACAAAAGACGTTCCCAACCTGAAGTACACCGCCACGCCCGATCGCTTCGATGCTAGCTGGGAAGCCCCCCTCTCCACGCTTCTCGGTCTCGGACGGGCCGCAGGTGCGGACTTTGTCGAATTTTTTTTAGAGCGCGTTAACTATATCAATTGCTTGGCCGAAGACGATCGCATCACCAGCATCTCTCCCCGGCTATCCACGGGGGCAGGAGTCCGCGTCTTTCGGGGAAAAGCCGACTGCTACGTGAGTACCAACGACTTGTCCTTCAACGGTCTCAAAGCCGCCTTGGAAAAGGGATTGTCGATTTTGGGATTGCAATTGCCGTCGGCGAATGCTTTCGTGCCGTCGGTGAATCTGGAAATCCTGCGGGACTACGCCACCACCAAAGAGAAAGAAGGATGGCTGGGGACGAGTAGTCCGATGAAGGAAATGGGTGACGTGCTCCTCGGGGCCAATGATGCCCTCAATCGCCACGGCAAACACGTTCAATCCCGCCGTGCCGTCTATTTCCGCGACTGGCAGGAAGTGCTGGTGGCCGCGAGCGATGGTGTCTTCGCCCGCGATATTCGCCTGACTCAATCGGTGGGGTACAATCTCCTGTGCGCTGACGGGGAGCATCGTTCTTCGATCGGGCAGCGATTGGGAAGTACTGGAAATCCCGATTTCTTGCGAACTTGGAATTACGAAGAAACCGCCGAACAGGTGGCCGATTCTGCCGGAAAAATGCTCTACGCCGATTATGTGGAGTCGGGAACCTATCCCATCATCATGGCGAATCAGTTCGGTGGGGTAATCTTCCACGAAGCCTGCGGACATTTGCTCGAAACCACCCAAATCGAGCGGGAAACCACTCCCTTTATCGACAAGAAGGGGGAAAAAATTGCCCACGAAAGCCTGACGGCTTGGGATGAGGGTCTTTCCGATAATGCCTTCGGGACGATCGATATGGACGACGAGGGCATGCCCGCCCAGCGCACGCTCCTAATTGAAAATGGTATCCTGAAAAACTTCCTGGCCGATCGGGCGGGTTCGGTGCGCACCGGACATCCCCGTACCGGTAGCGGTCGCCGTCAGAATTACGCCTTTGCGGCTGCCTCGCGGATGCGCAATACCTACATTGCTCCTGGAGAGTATTCCAATGAGGATTTATTTAATTCGATCGAGAAAGGGATTTATTGCAAGAAGATGGGAGGCGGTAGCGTCGGCCCCACGGGTGAATTCAACTTCGGCGTGGATGAAGCCTACCTGATCGAAAACGGTAAAATTACAAAACCGTTGAAAGGGGCGATTTTGATTGGGGAAGCCAAGGAAATCATGAATGAAATTTCCATGTGTTCTCAGGATTTAGGGTTGGCTGCCGGCTTCTGCGGTTCCATTAGCGGTAGCGTCTACGTCACCGTCGGACAACCTCACATCAAAGTAGACTCGATTACCGTTGGCGGACGTTAAGTATTCGTTGGAGTATTTTGGGGCAAAGGCGAATATCAGACTTGCTTTTGCCCCGACCTGCAATCGGCTATCCTTGTCCTTGACGGTAGACTTCCTCGGCGACGCGCTTGAGACGGCGTAGCTGAGCGAGCATGTCTTCTTTCGTCCACCGGGCGGCAAAGCGATCGAATCCAAATTGGACGATCGGATTGGGAATTTTAAACTCGAAGCGATTGACCAGGAGCGTTCCTTCCGTTTGGGGGAAGCATTCCCAGCGATCGCGTCCGGTGAAGAAGCCGCTAAATTCCCAAACGACCAAACCGGGCTGGCGCTCGATCGTCTCGCTATACAGTGTCGGCTGCAAAAAGGGTATTTTGATGATGAAACGGCTTTTGGCACCGATTTGGGTACTCCATTCGCCAACCGGTTCGCATTGCAACACTGGATTGAGCCATCGATGCATCAACTCGAGATCGGTGAAGCATTTTTCCACGGCAGTGGCACTAGCGGCAATTTGAATGGATTGTTCGAAGACTTGAAGCTGAGGCATAGGGTGGGCGATCGAGCAACGCGAGCTTCCCAATGTTACCAAATATAAAGCCGGGGCAAATATCCACCCACTCGACGGTCTGAGCGTCTTCTAAGTGGCGATCGCCGTGCCGAGCTTACCATCGGGCATAATCGTGCGAGTGAGATTGACTCGGGTAAACTTTGCCCCTTCAATTTCTGCGCCGATCAGATTGGCCCCTTCGAGATCTGCCCCTTCGAGATCCGCATCGCTCAAATTCGCCCCTTTGAGTCGAGCGCCCTTCATATTGGCATATTCTAATTTGGCTCCGTTGAGGTTGGCGCTGCGAAAATTTGCGCCGATCAGATGAGCGCTGTTGAGGTTCACTTTTCTGAGTTTCGCGCCGCTCAAATTAGCTCCCCCCAAATTTGCCCCTCGAAAGTCAGCTTCGATGGCGTTGGCACTGACTAAACTCGTACAGGTTAAGTCCGCACCCCTGAGTTTTGCACCTCGGAGTCTCGCGCCGGTGAGGTTAGCCCCGCTGAGTCGGCAGTCGTTGAGGTTTGCCCCCGTCAGGTTGACGAACAATAAGGTTGCCCCGCTTAAATCCGCTCCCCTCAAATCCATATTTTCAAAATTCTTCTCTCCACTGGCGTAACGCTCTAGAAGTTCTTTCTCATTCATGAGCACCTCTAGAGTTTTGAGAGCCTGTCAACCAAAAACTGGAGCGTCGATCCTTCATGCTTACTTGTCTAGAGCGCTTGGACGATCGACTCCGAGAAATCTACCTCGATACGACCGCTCCTGCAAGGTATTTTCCGGATGGGCATCAGAAGTTAGATTCGCACCTGACCTCGATCGGTGTTTTCGATCGGCCGCAATCGAACTTTCGCGAGTCAGGAATCTAGCATCCAACAACCAGAAAATGCCTGAATTCGACAAGGGATGGATACTAACTCGAGCCTGGGTTTTCTCAAGCATTGAGATGAGCTTTTTGCGATTTCCTTTAGCATATTCGCGCACCCTAAAAGGTGCGCGTCAAACTCACTCAATCGTTACCCACGGAATATATTTTTTAGCCGTTGGCTGTCACTCGCTGATGTGCTAAGTCGCGAATCAAAAGGATCTTGGAGCTGATATAGTCGCTCAGGATGTGGGTTTCATCCCGATTTAGCGCCCTCTCCTGTTTGAACTGTTTCATCAGCCATTGTACCAGACTCGCATCGTCGAGAGATAATAGTACGCTTGTCTGAGTAGCTTCGATGGACGACCAGAACTGCCGCAACATTATAGGTGTCATTCAGATCTCCTCAAGAAGATTGGCGGATAACTTAATTATTATTTTCGATTCACATCCTATCTGTATTCTTTCTTACCAGATAGCCACTCGATGTAAAACGCAACAAAACGCGCAAGTTTCTTAAGAAAAGAACCAAAGTCGCAATTTTTACTGGGTTAGCCCCAGTATCGGACAAACAAGCTAAAACGCTTGATACACTAAAATCTCGAATCGCTATCGTGACCTCAAGTTTAACGCGCGATCGATTAAGATGGGGGCGGAGGGACTTGAACCCTCACGACTGTCACCAGTCAACGGATTTTCATCCTCCCACCGCTTTCGCGGCTGTCTTGAATTCTAAGACTTTGAGAATTGGACTCTCCCTTTACCCTCGCCTTTACGTTAGGGTAGCTCCCGTCGAGTCTCTGCACCTTCCAGCAACGTGATGTCTGGCTTGGCTCAGGATTGCCATGTCCGCAGTTGGATTTAGGTTTCCCTGAATTTGAGAGCATTCACTCGAAAGATTTCTCGATCGAGGCTCAGATTTCTAAGTCCGTAGCGTCTACCATTCCGCCACGCCCCCTTAGGTTGGCTCGAGCTTTCGCTGTTGCGCCTACCTATTTCACCATTATTTGGTACCGTTGCGCAACTTTTTTGCCCGATTTCGACGGTTGCCTCGCCACGATTGACTTTGCCCGATTTAGATTCGGATCGCCGGAGATCGACATTCTCGCGGTTTCACCGGATTTGAGTCGAAGACCCTTGGAGTATGAAGACGGAACTTTGTCCGATCGAGATCGGTCGGGTCAGCTTGGGGACTCCCCCAAAATTTCGAGGGATTTGTTAAGATTTCCTTCATACATTACATCCTCCACCGCGAACTCCATACAATTTGGTATATGTTGTCTGCAAACGTCAAAGCTACAGCCGGACGGCTTCTTTCTGTTCTAGCGGTCGCAGGTTGTCTGGCCAGTGTCGGTGCCACCGTTAGCTGGGCCCAAGGTACGCCCGGACTGACAATTTTCGGTGGTGTCGAACGGGAAAACAATCTCAATTTCCGCCTCGACTACGGAACTCGCCGCCATCCGAGCGATCGATATCGGTTGCGCATTCCTGCCGAGAAAATGACCTTCGCCGTCGCTCAGTTTTCCATCGACTATCCAGATTATTACTCCGGTGAATTCGACCTCGAATTCGATCCCGAGGACGAACCGGACGATCAACCCATTGAAATCCGCATCGAGCAAGATGGAGATTACGTCTCTCTCCCCATTGATGAAGTGATTTGGGATCGAGAAAATCACGTTGTCGAAATTTATCCGCTCGAACCCGTTCCGGCCGGCTACAAGGTAGAACTGGTATTCTCGAACGTGAGAAACCCCCGCAACGGCGGCATGTACTACTTTAACTGTAAGGTGCTCTCCCCTGGCGACTTGCCCCTCTTGCGCTATCTAGGAACTTGGGTGATTAGCATCGGCAGTTAAGCCGTCGCTAGAGCCGACCCAAATCCAGGCAAAAGCAGTCCGATCTCGATCGGTCTCGAACAGATCCGGGCAACTCGATCTGGAGAACCGATCGAGAGGAGTCCGAACCTCTAGGAATTGTAAAGGAGTCTGATACAATTAGAGACTGTGACTTTTTATCGATAATTTCCTAGAAAAAACCTATGCCCCAGCGCACCTTACACGGCACTAGCCGAAAAAGAAAAAGAGTTTCTGGCTTTCGCGTCCGTATGCGAGTCAAAACAGGCAGACGGGTGATTAACTCCCGCCGCCGCAAGGGACGGCATCGGTTAGCGGTGTAGTGTCATCGTGCTGCCCAGCGCGCATCGGCTGCGACATTGGAGAGACTTCCAAGCCGTTTACAAATTCGGGCTTCGGCGGCAGGGAAACCTGCTCGTGCTCAGAGCCTTGCGTCGTCAGCCCCAAGTCCAACCAGAGTCCAACGACGATCTCGACCGAATACTTCCCGCTCGCTTCGGGATTTCGATCGGTCGCAAAGTGACAAAAAAGGCAACCCGTCGAAATCGAATCAAGCGGCAAATTCGAGCGGCACTGCGACAGCTCTTACCCCAAATCGAACCGGGTTGGGACGCGATTCTCTCCGTCAAACCCAGTGCCGTTCAGTGCAATTATTCTCAATTTCTGCAAGAATTAAAGCAGTTGTTGGCAAAAGCAGAGGTACTGCATGGGCATTCGAGAGGAAACATTTTATGAAGGTGGACCACATGTTGGCGATCTAATTATTGGGATTTTGCTCGGTTTAACGGTCATCGGACTACCGATTACAGTTGGTGCGATCGTGCGAGCCATTTGGTTGCGCTACCGAATCACCAATCGCCGCATTTCCGTCACTGGAGGTTGGATGGGACGAGATCGAACCGATTTGATTTACCCAGAAGTGGTGAAAGTTGTCAAAATTCCTCGAGGCTGGGGAAGCTGGGGTGATATGGTCGTCACCCTCAAAAATGGCAGTCGTCTGGAGTTAAGAGCCATTCCTCAGTTTCGGGAAATTTATGACTACATCAGTGACAAAGTTCCCGCCAAAGCTCGTAATGCCAGCGTGCAGACCAGTCGCTAAAACTCGCGCGACTCGGATCGATTCACCACCAGAACTAGTAGAGTGCAGAGGTTGATGTAAAACGAATGGATTTTGGTGTCGGTTTTCTCTCGAATAATGTCATGCTGCCGATCCTGGATTTTTTCTACGGGATCGTGCCTAGCTATGGTTTAGCCATTGTTGCCCTAACATTGGTCATTCGCTTTGCCCTCTATCCCTTGAGTGCGGGTTCGATTCGCAACATGCGTCGGATGCGAGTGGCAAATCCGGAAATGCAAAAACGGGTGAAAGAAGTTCAAACCCGTTATAAAGATAATCCTGCCAAGCAGCAGGAAGAAATGAGTAAAGTTTACAAGGAGTTCGGCAACCCCTTGTCCGGCTGTCTGCCGGTGTTGGTTCAAATGCCCGTGCTGTTTGCCCTGTTTGCCACCTTGAGGGGATCGCCTTTTACGGATATTAATTACACCGTAGATATGGAAATCTTTCCCAGGGAGCAAATCGAGCGCATCCAGCCGCAAGTGTTTGCCACCAAGCCGCAAAATATCTACGTTGCCGACGGCGATCGCTATAAACTGACGGCGATTCTCCCGGCCGGAAATCGCTTAGTCGTAGGCGAAAAGACCCAAGTCGAATTTCAAACCCCAGACGGCGAACCGCTCTCGGCGTTAACTCAAAGACATCCCGAGACGGATCTGATGCCCGAATGGACGGTCACCAAAGGAGAGGGACGCTTGCAGGTCAACCCCAACGGGACGATCGAAGCGTTGCAACCCGGTCAGGTCACCCTTCAAGGAACGATCCCCGGACTAGCAGCGAATAAAGGGTTTCTCTTTATTCAAGCCCTCGGACGAGTGGGGGCAACCGATGATAACGGCAACATCCACTGGGATATTGTCAGCATGGTGCTGTTCTTCGGACTCAGCCTCTACGTCAACCAGCTTTTGTCCGGTTCTCAAGGAGCCAGTCAAAATCCCCAGCAGGAGACCATTAGTAAAATCACCCCGGTCTTATTTTCCGGGATGTTCTTATTTTTCCCCCTGCCTGCGGGCGTGTTGATGTACATGGTGATTGCCAATGTTTTCCAAACGGCACAAACGTTTATTTTGTCCAAAGAACCCTTACCGGAAAATCTTCAGAAAATTGCCGACGCTCAGGCGCGAGAGGCAAAATTAGCTGGAGACGACGGACGAGGAACCCTGCCATTCGAGCCGGGTAGCCGATCGAAGAAAAAAGCAGGTTAGATCGCTCTTTCTAGAAAATAGATCGAGGGCGATCGCCACAGTCAAAATGCGGGAAAAGCGATCGGGCTTTTCCCGGATTTTTTAAACCGGTCATCGACATGCCCGCAGGGTAGTCGCAAAAATATGAGCCAGACAAAATTAGAACGGGGTCGAGAGTGGTTAGAAGAGTTGATGAAACTCGGCGGTTTACCCTCTCAAGTTGAGGCAACCGATAACGGCGAAGGATATTGGTTGATCGTAAATGCGACCGACCTCACCCCCGAGCAAATTTCCATTTTGATCGGCTCGGACGGTCGAGTCCTCGATTCGATTCAGTATCTAGCCAATTCAATTCTTAATATCGGCAAATCCGACGACGAGCAAGCCGCCTATACCGTTGAGTTGGACGGCTATCGCCTCAAGCGACAAGAAGAACTGCGCGAACGCGCTCGCGAAATTGCCCAGCAGGTCAGAGAATCCGGTCAAGAATGCGAGATCGCATCACTCTCATCAGCCGAACGCCGTCAAATGCATACTTTCCTCAAAGAAGACGGAGATCTCGAAACCTTTAGTCGAGGACAAGAACCCGATCGGCGCTTAGTCGTGCGACTGCATCAAGTAGAAGAGAGTTGAAGGTCGGTCTTCGATGCTTCAAATCTGAAGTGGGAGGGTAGAAGAAGGTAAGATGGACTCCATTTACATTCCAAGTCTGGCAAAAGCCCCCGATCGCACCGAAGCGATCGCCGTCCGTGAGTTTTTACCGGATTTGTCAACATTGATGCCCGTTCGAGGAGAGTTACGAGTTACCCATCGAGGCAATTATTTAGAAGTCAAAGCATGGGCGGAAGCGATTATCACCTTCACCTGCCATCGCTGCTTGCAGCAATATAACGAGCGCCTGAAAATTACCCCGTCCGAACTGATTTGGCTCGAAGAAAAACGCCCCGACGGACTCGAACCCCTCGAACAAGAGATTCCCTTCGAGGATTTAGTCGAAACCCTCTCACCTCAAGGAAATTTCGAGCCGGGAACTTGGCTTTACGAACAGTTTTGTCTGGCATTTCCTTCCAAGCAACTGTGCGATGCGAACTGTACCGTGGAGCAAGTCTCCCCAGAAACGAGATCGGATGCGAGCGTCGATCGTCGCTGGTCGGCACTCGATGCGCTCAAAGGTCAACTGCCTAATTGAACACCCCTCGCGCAGCCGATCGCCTCAACCCCTATTCCCCCAGCCCAACGATGTTTAAGGACGAGTTCGAACTGCTGTTGCGGGCGCGCTACCCGTTAATCTACATTCCCACCCTCGAAGAAGAACGCCTCGAAGAGACGATCGCCCTGAGCGCCAAAGCCTGTGGCAATCGAGCGGTCTATATTTGGGATTTTGTCGATGGCTATCGCGCCAACCCCACCGATAGCGGCACCGCACGTCGCAATCCCCTGCAAGCCCTCGAGTGGGTCGAGCAACTGAGTCCGTCTGCCCCGGCCATTTTTATCCTGCGGGACTTTCACCGCTTCTTAGAAGATATTTCCGTCTCCCGCAAGCTGCGAAATCTCGCGCGGGCCCTCAAGTCGCAACCGAAAAACATCGTCGTCCTCTCCCCACAAATCCAGATTCCCGACGACTTGCGCGAAGTCTTTACCGTGTTGGAATTTCCCTTACCCGATCGCCAAGACATCCAAACAGAAATCGAGCGCTTGCTCGGGGCCACCGGACGCACCCTCGAGAGCCGCGTTCTCGACGAGATGGTGCGATCGGCCCAAGGACTCTCCTTAGACCGGATTCGTCGGGTCCTCGGACGGGCGATCGCCACCCACGGCGAACTCCAAGCCGACGATGTGGAACTGATTTTAGAAGAAAAACGGGCCAATATTCGCCAAACTCAAATTCTCGAATTTTACCCCACTACCGAAAAAATCTCCGATATTGGCGGGTTGGATAACCTCAAAGAATGGCTGCTGCGGCGCGGGGGAGCGTTTTCCGATCGGGCGCGACAATACGGCATTCCCCATCCTCGGGGGTTGCTGCTCGCGGGCATTCAAGGGACGGGGAAATCCCTGACGGCCAAGGCGATCGCCCATCACTGGCACTTACCCCTGTTGCGGCTGGATGTGGGGCGGTTGTTCGGGGGATTGGTGGGCGAGTCGGAATCTCGCACCCGGCAAACAATTCAGCTTGCCGAAGCCCTTGCCCCCTGCATTTTATGGATCGACGAAATCGATAAGGCCTTCGCCGGTGCGAGCGGTAAAGGAGATGCGGGAACCACCAGTCGCGTCTTCGGTACTTTTATCACCTGGCTCGCCGAAAAAAATTCCCCCGTTTTTGTGGTGGCAACTGCCAATAACGTCCAAACCCTGCCCCCAGAAATGCTACGCAAGGGTCGATTCGATGAAATCTTTTTTGTCGGTTTGCCCAGCACCGAGGAGCGACAGGCCATCTTTGAAGTTCACCTATCTCGACTGCGACCTCACAACCTGAAAAACTACGCGCTCGATCGCCTCGCCTACGAAACCCCAGATTTTTCCGGGGCGGAAATCGAGCAAGCCTTAATTGAGGCAATGCACATCGGCTTCAGTCAGAACCGAGATTTCACCACAGATGATATCCTAGAAGCCGCCAGCCAAATTGTTCCCTTGGCGCGCACGGCGAAAGAGCAAATCCAGTTGTTACAAGATTGGGCCGCAGCCGGAAAAGCCCGAATGGCTTCGAGAGGGAGTAGCCTCACCCGTCGCATTCAGGGCCAACTCTAGAAGAGGAGTCCGACGAAGTTTCAAGTCGCTATTTCAAGTTGCTATTTCAGATGGCTCTCTTCTGAGAGAATTTAGATCAAACAGTGGGGATAGGAGCGCGACAGACGTTTTTTCAAGCGCGATTGTTACGAACACCATTGATTCACACCATTGACGATTATGAGTTTTTCAGGTTTAACTAAAGTCGTATTGGGCTTCACGATCGCGATCGCCCTTCTCATCGGTGGTGGCGTGGCAGCAAGCCTTTCGATCGTCGCCAAACTCACCGCACTGCCCCCCAAGCCTGTTTTCGACAATACGCCCCCAGCAGCCCCCACACCGACCCCAACTCCAACTCCCACGCCGACCCCCACGCCAACCCCCACTCCCACCCCAGAGGCAA
>JAXHUC010000134.1:0-17429 GCA_034189805.1 Cyanobacteriota bacterium | reverse complement strand
CAAAGATACCCGACCCCAAGACTACAGCGAGATGGCCCGGACCTATCGCCCCTCCCATGCCGATGCGACCTACGATGCGAAATACGGCATCCGCAACTGGCAGGGTGGCGGGCGATCTTCAGCCCGAGAAACCATCGGACGGGTTGCAGGCGGGGCGATCGCCAAAAAAATTCTCCGGCAAGCGGCTGGGGTGGAAATTGTCGGTTACGTCAAGCGCATCCACGATCTAGAGGGAATTGTAGACCCCGATACCGTTACCCTCGAACAAGTTGAAAGTAACATCGTTCGCTGCCCCGATGCAGAATTTGCCGAAAAGGCGATCGAACGCATCGAGAAAATTCGCCGTCAGGGAGATTCCGTCGGTGGCGTGGTTGAATGCGTCGCTCGCAACGTTCCTCGGGGACTCGGCGAGCCGGTATTTGACAAACTCGAAGCCGACTTGGCCAGAGCTGTTATGTCCCTGCCTGCAAGTAAGGGGTTTGAAATCGGTTCGGGCTTTGGGGGAACCCTGCTGGTCGGGAGCGAGCACAATGACGAGTTTTACCTCGACGACTCCAACGAAATCCGAACCCGTACCAATCGTTCCGGTGGGATTCAGGGTGGCATTACCAATGGCGAAAATATTATCATCCGGGTTGCATTCAAGCCCACGGCAACGATTCGCAAAGAACAAAAGACCGTAACGCGCGATCGCCAAGAAACAGTACTCGCTGCCAAGGGAAGACACGACCCCTGCGTTTTACCCCGAGCCGTCCCGATGGTTGAAGCCATGGTGGCTTTGGTACTATGCGACCATTTATTGCGCCATCGGGCACAGTGCGATACCCTCGAACCTGTTGAACCCCTCAATTAGTTGCTACGATCCAAGTATGGGAGTCTGGGTCGATCGGCACTCAATCTATCCGGATGTTACACCTCCTGCTCAGATAATTGATGTTGTAAGGCTGTCCCCGATACTTTTATGGAAACGAGCAAGTCCTCTGATTTCGCGATCCAGTTCTGGGGTGTCAGAGGTAGCATTCCTACCCCCGGAAAAGATACCGTTCGTTATGGCGGTAATACCTCCTGTATCGAAATGCATATAGGAGAAAAACGTCTCATCTTCGATGGCGGGACTGGCTTGCAAGTATTGAGCAAAGATCTGATGGCAGATCTGCCGCCGGAAACCTTCATGTTTTTTACCCACTATCATTGGGATCACATTCAAGGGTTTCCCTTTTTTATGCCAGCTTTTATCAAAGGCCATCGTTTGCACATCTACGGCACGTTACCTCAGAATGGCGATTCCTTAGAGAAGCATTTTATCGAGCGAGTTCTTCACCCCAATTCTCCCATTCCTTTAGCGGGTATGCAGGCCGATCTAAAATTTGTCGATATCGTCTGTGGCGATACTTTCAAATTAGATGATATTACCTTTGAAACCGGTCATCTCAACCATCCCAATAATGCTATGGGATATCGAGTCTCTTGGAACGGACATTCGGTATTTTACTGCACCGATACCGAACACTATCCCGATCGCCTCGATGAAAACGTCCTCGAATTGGCGCAAGGGGCGGATATGATGATTTACGATGCGATGTATACCGATGCAGAGTATAACGACCCCAAAGCACCGAAAGTTGGCTGGGGTCATTCCACCTGGGAAGAAGGGGTGAGAGTGGCCAAAGCTGCTGGAGTGAAAACCCTCGTGATCTTCCATCACGAACCCAGCCACTCTGATGACTTTCTCGATGCTCTCGATGAGGAAGTCAAAGCGGCATTCCCCAATTCGGTTCTCGCTCGCGAAGGGATGATTTTACCGGTGTATTAGGGCACGACTCGACTAGGAAGAGGGCGTTTGGGAGTCTTGTTCTTGCAGGCGTTCTAGAGAGATTCTGGCCGCTTGAGCGACTTGAGCGTCGGCATCTTTAGTCATATATTGAAGGGCAGAAACGGTTTTTGGACTGGGAAGATGTCCCAACGCTTCAGCCAGACGCTGGCGCACCAGCCAATCATCGGATTGGGCGAAGTTCAGTATTTTGTCGATCGAATCAACGGCTTTAATTTCCCCCAACGCCGAAATTGCCGCTTGTTGGAGAACGACTTCCTCGCTTTCGAGAGCTTTGATGAGTACGTCGTAAGCCTGGGGATTCTTCAAATTGCCCAGAGATACCGCCGCACTAAAGCGGACTAACCATTGGGTATCCTCGTAAAAGGCTCGTACCAGGGGTTCAAAAGCTCGTCCGTCTTCGAGATAACCCAAGGCCCCGGCGGCATCAGCGCGAATGCCATAATCTGGATCGGTTTCAAGCAGGCGGACTAAAATCGGATAGCATTCTGCGGTGGGTTTGATACCCAGAGCAAAAATGGCCATCGAGCGAATCGGCAGATTCTCGTCATCGAGGACTTTTTTAATCAGAGGAACCGCATCGACGGCAGGCACCTTTCTCAGGGAAGCCAATGCCAACATGCGATCGCGCGCGTTCGGACTATCTAATTGAGTGGAAATCTGGTTTAAGTTGACAGAGTTCATAAAACTATTTTTGACAAGAACTGTTTACAAAACTTTATAAGTACCTTCATCGATTATACTCAGTGCCGGATCGATCGAGTTTACGGTTGCCCGATCGTCGAAAAGCTGAGGGGGACAAGGAGACAAGGAGATGGAGAGAATGTCTGTGCGATGTTCATCACTCATCATTCATCATTATCTTCCGTTTCTCCCCTCTCCGCGTCCCCGCGTCCCCGCGTCTCCGCGTCCTTCCTCTCCCTCATCTCCCCCATCTCCCCATCCGGATACGATCCATTTTTGCTTGTAGGAGTTAACCAGATATTGACTGGGCGAGGGTAAACTCAAATGGACGAAAAGCGTATAGGGCAATACCTGGAATTGATTCAGGCGCTGCTGAACTGCCCCAGTGGGGAAGAAGTGCAGATTTTGCAAGCCAACCCCGAACTGGTGGATGCTGGATTGGTGGAGGTGATGGAACGAGTTGCCGAAAAGATGGCAGCAGACGGGAATGGGAATGCCGGTTGGTTGCGGCAGTTTACGGCGAAGATTTCCCGGATGTTGGGAATGGGGACATCGGCGACACCCCAGGAGTATTTGCAGTTTTTGATGCAGGTGTTGCAGGCAACCGCAGACAGTGGCGGCAATCCAGAAACCGTGTATCCCCTGCTGCAAGGGAACTTGGATAAGCTCGATGATGGGTTGACGCAGATTTTGCAGGCTTGGGCGACGCAGACTCTCTCAGAAGTCGAACCCCGACAGGCGCAATCGATTGCCGCTGTTTTAGGTGAATTTGGCAACCTACTCCAGCAGTTTCCCCTCGGCAACAAAGCCAGCAACATGGAAATGGCAATCGCATCCTACGAAAATGCCCTGGAAGTCCTCACCCGCGAAGCCTTTCCCGAGAACTGGGCGACGACTCAGAATAACTTAGCGGCTGCCTACAGCGACCGAATTCGGGGAGAGAGGGCCCAGAATTTAGAAAAAGCAATCGCATCCTACGAAAATGCCCTTCAAGTGCGCACCCGCGATGCCTTTCCCGAGAACTGGGCGATGGCTCAGAATAACTTAGGCAATGCCTACCTGTATCGAATTCGGGGGGAGAGAACCGATAATTTAGAAAAAGCGATCGCATCCTACGAAAATGCCCTTCAAGTCTACACTCGCGAAGCCTTTCCCGTGAACTGGGCGATGACTCAGACTAACTTAGTAAATGCCTACCTGTATCGAATTCGGGGGGAGAGAACCGATAATTTAGAAATTGCACTCGCATCCTACAAAAATGCTCTGCAAGTTCATACCTGTAAGGCTTCTCTCGTGAATGATTTAACTACTGTCTACAGCGATCGAAATTGGGGAGAGAAGACTGATAATTTAGAACAAGCTCTTGTCGTTTACGAAAAAGCTTTTCAAGTCAGCACCCGCGAAGCCTTTCCCGTGAACTGGGCGATGACTCAGAATAACTTAGTAAATGCCTACAGCCATCGAATTCGTGGGAAGAAGTCCGATAATTTAGAACAAGCGATCTCCGCTTGCGAAAATGCCCTTCAAGTCTACACTCGCGAAGCCTTTCCCGTGAACTGGGCGATGACTCAGAATAACTTAGCCATTGCTTACAGCCATCGAATTCGTGGGAAGAAGTCCGATAATTTAGAACAAGCGATCTCCGCTTGCGAAAATGCCCTTCAAGTCTACACTCGCGAAGCCTTTCCTGTGGACTGGGCGATGACTCAGAATAACTTAGCCATTGCCTACAGCAAACGCATTCAGGGGAAGAAAGCCGATAATTTAGAACAAGCGATCTCCGCCTACGAAAATGCCCTTCAAGTCTACACTCGCGAAGCTTTTCCACAGAACCACGCCGAAACCTTATTCAATCTGGGACTGACCTATCAGGATACGCAGCAATGGCAACAGGCATACGACACCTTCTGCACTGCTATCGAGATCGTCGAATCCCTACGAGAGGAGATTCTCTCGGAGGAGGAAAGCAAAAAGAAGTTGGCCGAAGAATATAACCGAATTTATCGTAACCTCGTCGAGACCTGCCTGCATCTGAACCAACCCATCCGCGCCCTGGAATACGCCGAACGCAGCAAAACCTGCAACCTCGTCGAACAAATCCTGCTGCGCGACTCCGACACCCTCTTCCCCCCAGACGTTGCCGCCCAACTCGCCCAACTCCGCGACGACATCGCCACCGCCCAAACCCAAATCCAACAGGGCAAAGCCGCCAACTACACCCAATTAGCGCAACACCTCCAGGAATTACGCCAACAGCGCAACCAATTGCAGGATGCCTATCTCCCCGTGGGTTCCGGCTTCCGGTTCGACTCGTTCGGGCAAACCCTAGACCGCCACACCGCCATCATCGAGTGGTACATCACTGGCGACACCTTCCTCGCGTTCGTCATCACCCCCAACGCCACCCCCATCGTCTGGCAATCCACTCCCGACGACAGGGATAAATTAATCGATTGGGCAAATACCTACTTGCATACCTACTACACTCAACGCGACACCTGGGAAACCCAACTTCCCCAAGCCCTGCAAACCCTCGCCCCCATCCTCCACCTCGACGAACTCCTCGCCCATCTCCCCTCCTCCTGCAACCGCCTCATCCTCATTCCCCACCGCTACCTGCATCTGTTCCCCCTCCACGCTTTGCCAATTCAAAATGAAAAATTAAACATTAAAAATGATTCCATCCAAAATGCGGGAACTTCACCCACCTATCTGGTCGATTTGTTCCCCAACGGGGTCAGCTACGCCCCCAGTTGCCAACTCCTGCAACAAATCCAAACTCGCCAACGCCCGGATTTCGACCACCTCTTCGCCATCCAAACCCCCACTCCCGATTTGTACGGCGCAGATTTAGGGGCCGTCGAAGCGATTCAACAACTGTTCCCCCACTCCCACATCCTCGCCCGAGAAAACGCCACCCAATCTGCCCTATTACCCGAAGGGGACGCGACGCAAACCCCAACTCTATCCGCAAAACTGCAAGCCGCCCACAATCTCCTGTTCTTCTGCCACGGCTATTTCAACCCCAACTCCCCCCTCGACTCCGGATTGCAGCTTGCGGACGGCAACCTCACCCTCGCCGACATCATCACCCACCTGCATTTAGACAACTGCCGCCTCGTCACCCTCTGCGCCTGCGAAACCGGATGGGTGGACTTCACCAACTCCAGCGACGAATATATTGGCTTGCCCAGCGGTTTCCTCATCGCCGGCAGTCGCGGCGTTCTCAGTCCCCTGTGGATAGTGCAAGCCTTACCCACGGCGTTGTTGGTGACGCGGGTGTACCAAAACCTCAGCCAAAACCTCGATGCGGGACAATCCCTCGCCGTCGCCCTCCAACAGGCCCAATCCTGGCTGCGAAATGCCACGAAAACCGACCTGGAAGCCTGGGGAAATCAAACCTTACCCACCGCTAACTATCGCAAGCAATTGCGGATGGTTCTATGGAAATATCAACCCGATAGCCAACCCTTCGCCTCTCCCTACTACTGGGGGGCATTCTGCGCCGTGGGGGAATAATATACTAGCATTCAGCCATCAGCCGTCAGCCATCAGAAGATGTAGGGTGGGCATTGGCAACGAAGACTGAATCTCACTCAAAAAATGACTCATGCCCGCCCGACGATAACAATCCGACGGATGAATCCATGAAAACAGACACCATTTTCTACAGCCTGTTTCAAGAGTTTCCCCGTTTCTTCTTCGAACTCATCCACCGTTCTCCCGAGGAAGCCGCAGCCTATGAATTCACCTCCCGCGAAATCAAACAACTGGCATTCCGCATCGATGGTTTGTTCCTCCCCAAAACCGACGAACCGGACAAACCGTTCTACCTGGTGGAAGTTCAATTTCAGCCCGATGCCGACCTGTATTACCGCATTTTCGGCGAACTTTTTCTGTATCTACGACAGTATAAACCCTCTCATCCCTGGCGCGTTGTCGTCCTCTATCCCAGTCGCCGCATCGAAGTTGAACAGCCGCAACAATTCGAGGAACTTCTCAACTGTTCCCGCGTTCGGCGCATTTATTTAGACGAACTCGATACCGCAGCCGAACCCGCTTTGGGAGTCAAAGTTGTTAAACTAGTCATCGAGCCGGAGGAAACGGCAGGAGAACGGGCGCGACAGTTGATAACGCTGGCCCGAGGGCAGCTTTTCGATGCCAACCTGCAACGGGATTTCATCAACCTCATCGAAACGATTATCGTCTACAAACTTCCCCAAAAAAGCCGCGAGGAAATTGCCGCGATGTTGAATTTAAGCGAACTCAAACAAACCCGTTTCTACCAAGAAGTGAAGCAAGAAGGAGTGGAGGAAGGACGCGAAGTCGGAGAACGACAAGCGAAAGTGGATGCAATTCCCCGCATGAGAACCTTTGGTTTAAATCCAGATACGATCGCCCAACTCCTCGATCTTCCTCTCGATTTCGTCAAGCAAACCATTACTCAAATCGATCGCCAATCTATGTCTTTTTTTGAACAAAATATCGATACCTTCATCGAACTTTTAACCCAAAATCGATCGCTCTTTTCTGCCGAACAACTAACCGAGTTAGAACGAGCGATCGAACCGTTAGAAGATAACCTCGAACTCCTCTCTGAAGCGATTTCTTCCTGGTCGGAAAATTACCCCGAAATTGAAAACGCACAAGCTCAATTACTCAATAATATTCCGGCTGCCTTACCACCGGGGAAAGAGGGAAACGTTCCCAAACCCAAGCATTCCTTGACTAAAAGAATGCTCAAAAATGCGATCGTCCAAGGTTCGGTTCCGAAAAAAAACGAACCGTCTCAAGATTCATGAAGTTTAATGACCCCAGACTGATGCTGTTTGCGTTCCATTTACGCAATAACTTCGATCGAGAAAAACCTGTAGAAGATGCAAAATTTTTGTGGCAGCAGTGTCAGCAACTGGGAGACTATTTAAAGATTCCCCGATTGCAATCTCTAGGCGATCGCCTAGAGATTGCAATCGGGGAAATCGGAATCAATCCAGGAACTTCCCAAAGCGACTACTTAGAATTACTTCAGCCCGAACGATTCCTCAAGTTTTCCGCAATTCCCAGCGGCAGTTCGCGGCAGCTTCGCGGGACAGTCTATCCCCTGCAAATTCACGATTCATATGCTGTCGATATTACCCTCCGCTTTCCCGAACTTCATATCGAACTCGAACAATTACAGTACCTCAATCCTCAAGGTTGCTTGCAGTTCGATCGCAGTTTTTCATCTCTGGGACGAACCCTCATTTTCTTCGCCCAACCCGATGATAAAGTCGAGGACTTTGAAGCTTTATCTGAAGATTGTATCACTTCTATTTTACCAGAATCCGATCGCAATTTCTACGAGTTATCAAGTCACGGAAAATTTTTAGGCAGTCCGATTTTTGAGTATCAACCCATCGAGACTGAATCGGCTGGATTTAATTCGATTTTCATTTGGTTTAACTGCACTACCGAAACGGAAGCCTTAGAAGAAGAAGGAGAGTACTATCAACCGCTGATATATTACCTATGCTGTCGCAGCAAAATTGACTACGCTTATGCTCAGTCTCGGCAATGCGATAAAGATTCCCGATCGCTCTACCGAGAATTTGCCGACAAACTGAAAGAATTGCATCAGTTGCCGGACGATCGACAGCAGCGGTTAGGGCAACTCAAAACCTTATTATCTAATCTTCCTCAAACTTCCTTAGAATATGCCGACTTTTTACAAGATTTAGAACTCCACAGAGTCGCCATCCAAACCAACTACACCAATATTAACTCTACCCTCGAAGACCTACAAAAAATTAGCTTACCCCAAGACGATATCGACTTTTTAAAAACAACGAATTCTGCCCCTCAATTCATCGCTCAAATCCAAACCGATCTCGCCTATCTTCAACCCAATCGCGGCTTATTCCAACAGGCGATCGATACCATTCGCGGCACCGTCGAAATCGATCGAACCGAACTCGATCGAGCCAGCATTGAAGCGGGCGAAAAACGCCAACAACGCTTAGAACTTTTCATCACCGTTGTCAGTACCGGACTCGCCGTTAGCGGTATTTCTTCTCAAGTCGCTCACGAACCCACCCTGAACGTTCTCACTCAATTGGTTCCCGATCGTCTTTGTCCCAATTTCCAACCGGAATCCTCCAATTATCTCTGCTCGATTGTCCTGCCGATTTCCGCTCACTTGTTGCTGGGAATCCTGGTGGCGATTCCCTTCGGCGCGCTAGTTTGGATGTTGCAAACAAACCCCTTCGGCAAACTGATTCAATTTGTCAAAAAACGCTAATATAGGCGATCGGTCATCAGCGATCGGTCAAAGTGCTTGTTTCAACCCCCCTCCCCATCATCAATGTCAAGTCTTCGATCGAACTGCTACCCTAGAAGCTAGAAGCATTAAAACTAGAAACATTAAAAGCACTCAATCCCCCACCAGCGAGTCATGGATAAAGAGAAGATCGAGGCGGTAGCCAGCGAGTTCAAAACCCAGGCGATAATTTTGCTCGGTTTCGTCGCCATTATGTGGATTGTCGAGATTGCCGATTTTGTCATATTTCGAGGCGGGTTGAACCGATTGGGGATTTTACCGCGTCACGAAATCGGCTTGCGCGGTATCTTGTTTATGCCCTTTCTCCACGGCAACTTTCGCCACCTAATCGCCAATACCGTTCCCTTTGTGACGTTAGGTTGGTTGGTGATGGCGCGCGATATCTGGGATTTTTGGGTGACAACGGCGATCGTCGTCCTCGTCGGCGGTGCGGGAGTGTGGCTGTTCGGTTCGCAAGCTTATCACATTGGAGCGAGCGGTTTGATTTTTGGCTATCTCGGATTTCTCCTGTTGCGGGGAGTTTTCGAGCGCAGTTTCGCGGGGGTGTTCTTATCCGTCGTCGTCGGTGCGCTCTACGGTAGCTTGATTTGGGGAGTTGTGCCGGGACAGCGGGGTATTTCTTGGGAAGCCCATCTCTTTGGCTTGTTGAGCGGTATTCTGGCTGCTTATTTTATGAGCCGTAAAACCAAGGGGATTGTTTGAGGAATCTGGCAGGCAATTGTTACGCTCAACCTCGATCGCGCAGCACCGATTCCCAGGATTTGTACTTGTAAATGCGGTAACCATCACGTTGCTCGAAGCCATCTGGTTGCCATTTTCGCGCCAGAATGCGATCGGTAATTACTGCCATATTCAATCCGATCGGGTCTATTAACGAATCGGCAATCGGCAGCAAAAATGCTTCCGGCTGACCTTGAAACCGTTCAACCCGCTCAATTGCGTTCTCAATGTTTTCGATCGGTTCCACGGACGGACCTCAAATAACGCAGAGTCTAACAATTCCCACAATATTTCGCTCGCCATCCCCTGAAATAGGAGACGAGATATCATTATCCTCAAGCGATCGGGCAAACTATTTTACACTAGGGAAGCAAGCATGATGCTCGCACGCCCAATTTATCTCGCGCTCTAGAAAATCGATTAATGTTTTCCCAACGGATCGAACCCGGCCCCGGTCAAGAATCAGTGTGGGACTATCCCCGTCCCCCTCGCTTGGAAGATACCGACAAGCACTTGCAAGTGGTGTTCAACGGCATTACCGTTGCCGATACCCACAAAGCCAAACGGGTTCTCGAAACCAGCCACCCTCCAACCTACTACATCCCCCCCGAAGATCTTCAGATGGAGTATTTCTCCCAGACCGATCGCGCGTCATATTGCGAGTGGAAGGGAGTCGCAGCGTACTATACAATTACCGTCGGGGACAAACAAGCTCCGAACGCCGCCTGGTTTTATCCCCAACCCACGCCCGCTTTTGCCACGATCGCTAACTACGTCGCCATCTATGCCGAGGTAATGGATGCGTGTTACGTCGATGGCGAGCAAGTTCAACCGCAACCGGGTAATTTTTACGGCGGATGGGTGACCGAGGATATTGTCGGTCCGTTTAAAGGCGGCGCGGGAACTTGGGGTTGGTAAACGTACTGGTAAATCGCATGGGGAATCGCTTCGGGATCTTGGCGGACAATTCCTTTACAATCTAAATGGCTTCGAGCGTGCCGATCTTTGAGGAGGAAGTCTTTGCATAACGCGAGCGGATCGAAAAAAACAACCAGCTATTCGAGAACAGTGCAAGACGATATCCCAGAAGCATTACGAGACCCGGCAGAACCCCTCACCAACTCTGCGGCGACTCGGGAACAATGGATCGTTCGGGGTTTAATCGGACTGGTGAGTTTGGGAATTTTGGCGTTGGCCGGGAGTTTATTTTGGGTGTTGCAAGGGTCGCAGCGCCCGACGGCAACCTCCTCTGCTCAAACCGAGGAGGCATCCGAAACATCCACCCCAAATTCTGGAGATACATCTGGCGAGACCGCAACCGACGACCTTCTGGGACATTTCCCCTACGACATCGCCCCAGTTGAGGAACTCGAACCGATCGTTGGCGACGGTAGCATCATGTTACGCCAAGCCGCAGCCGATCGCTATTTAGAAATGGAAGCCGCAGCGCGAGATGCGGGTATTTTTCTGGCTCCGATTTCCGGTTTTCGCACCCTCGAAGACCAGGAATTTTTGTTTTTTGAAGTGAAAGCCGAGCGGCGGCAGGGGGCGAGCGAACGGGCAGAAGTCAGCGCACCGCCGGGATATAGCGAGCATCATACCGGATACGCGATCGATATCGGCGATGGCAACGTTCCCGCCACTCATCTCTCCCCGGATTTTGAGAATACCGAGGCGTTTCGTTGGCTCGAAGAAAATGCTCCTTACTACAGTTTTGAACTTTCGTTTGGGCCGGGTAATCCTCAAGGCGTTGCTTACGAACCTTGGCATTGGCGTTTTGTCGGCGATCGCGATAGTCTAGAAACATTTTACAAAGCCCGCGAAGCATCCGCCGTGGAGCCAGAATTGGAGGAACCCCTCAATTGAGACGAATGCGCTTATCGATCGCGGTCTGGGTCAGTCTGGGACTGCTCGGAGTCTCCCTAGCCGCCTGTTCTCCCAGGGAATCGATCGCACCCGAACCCGCCACACCTGAAGCAACCTCGAACCTGCCTCCGTCCGATTCGACGCAACCGTGGGTCGAAACCGGGAATTCTCCCGCACCAGCACCGACCGCCGCCTCCCCCGAAAGTCCCCTTACCGTTCCCCCAGAAAATCCCGAATCCGCCACCCAAGAACTCATCGAGCAGTATCTGGCCCAACTCAACGCCCAAGGATTTGGAACCGCCGAACAGGGAGTGTGGATGCAAACAGAGGATCGACTGCTCGCCAACCATCAAGGAACGACGCGCTTTCCGGCGGCATCGGTAACGAAAGTAGCTACGGCGCTGGCGGCTCTAAAAACTTTGGGGCCCGATCGGGAATTCGTCACGGAATTGGGCACGACGGGTGCGATCGAGAATGGGGTTTTAAATGGAGATTTGGTAGTGACGGGGGAGGGCGATCCTCTGTTGGTTTGGGAAGAGGCGATCGCTGTAGGCAATCTCCTCAACGAGTTGGGAATCGATCGCGTTACCGGAGATCTGATCGTCCAAGATGGGTTTTACATGAATTTCGAGGTCGATTCCCAACTTTCAGGAGAACTATTTGCAGAAGGAATCAATAGTAATGCCTGGTCTTCTGCGGTGGCAGCCCAATATCAAACCCTGCCGCCGGGAACCCCTCGCCCCCAAGTGGAAATCCAGGGCAATATCCGCGTTGCCGCTTCCCCCTCGGCGAATGTCAAACCCCTGCTGCGTCACTATTCCCTCCCCTTAGCCGAACAGCTCAAATTGATGAATCGCTACAGCAATAATATGGTGGCGCAAGCCCTGGCGGATGCTGCCGGAGGAGCGGATGTGGTCGAGCAAATTGCCGTCGAAGCCACGGGAGTGCCGTCCGAAGAGATTCAATTGATTAACGGTTCCGGGTTGGAAGAAGATAATCAAATGTCCCCCCGCGCGGCGGTGGCGCTGTTTCTGGCTTTGCAAGAATACCTCGAACCTTTGAATTTAACCGTTGCCGACGTGGTGGCCGTGGTGGGGCAAGATGAAGGGATTTTGGAGGTGCGATCGCTCCCAGCGCGATCGGTGGTGAAATCGGGCAGTTTGAATCGCGTCAGTACGATCGCTGGCGGCATTCCCACCCAGGAAAATGGGACGATTTGGATCGCGATTATGAATGGGGGAGTCAACATGCAGGGATTTCGCGATGCCCAGGATGCGCTGTTAAATCAATTGGTCGATCGGTGGGGGGCGGTGTCTGCCTCGCCGGGTTCGTTATCGCCGAATCCCGAACGCGCGGGGAAAGTTTCCCGTCGGGAAAAGGCGATCGAATAAATCATCTAATTTCTTTGTCAAAGACAATTCTAATGAACGATTTCCGCCAACTCGCTCGCGAATATCGTAATGCAGCAGACTTACTATACGATCGCGGAGAAAGAAGTCGTCCCGTCGCATTTTGCTACATCCAATCTGCAGAACTGCTGCTCAAAGGATGGCTGCAACAGCAAGGTTTATTAAGCGAATCGCTGCGGAAAACTCACGATTTGATAGTGTTGTGGGATTCGCTATTCGATCGCTCTGCAAACGAGCGGTATCTTGTCGAAATACTCAGTCCGATCGATCCGAAAACAACTCGGTTTCGGTATCCTAGCACCCATCCCGATCGTTGGAACTTAGAAGAGATTCGCCGCGTCGTTCTATCTCTTTATCAGATAATGGAAGATGGACGCTGACAAACTGATTCAACTTTTTTTGTACATCATTATAATGAGAAACGCTATAGTAACTCACACCAAAATTTCCGAAACTTTCCTCTTAAATCTACCTTTAATTCACCGCTTTAATCCACATCTTCCGAATTAGGTTTTGATAGAGCAAATGCAAACCGATGAACGGCTGCAATATTAGAAATGACAGCCAAAACTATCAGCAACGGCAAAATTTGTCCCGTCAACAAACCGATAATGATTAATATCGTCCGAGTCGATCGACTGCCGATCGAAGAAACAGTTTTTTTCCCGGCAGCTTCGACGCGGGCGCGAATGTAGGGAACCAGCGTCGTGCCTAAAAGTGCCAGCAATCCAGGAATGACATACTCATTCGGCGACACCAAAATCATCGCGGCAACCAGGAAAAAATCGACGTATCGATCGAGGACGCTATCGAGAATCTCCCCTTCACCGGATGCCATCTCCCGCGCCCTAGCCAAGTCTCCATCCAGACAATCAAAAATCCCACTCAAGGCGATCGCCCCAACCGCCAACAGGTATTGATGTTGCAGAATCAACCACCCCGCCAGCAGACCTCCCACTGCCGCCGAGAAAAAGCTGATGCCATTGGGCGTAATCCAATCCCAATCGACGATCGCTGCGGCCACTCGTTCGGTGATGGCATGAACGAGGCGATCGAGAGGGGGTCTGGGTGGGGCGATCGAACCTTGGGGTTCGGCAACAGTTGAGGGGTCTTTCAAAGACTCTTCGGGCAAGGGATTCCACGATCCATCTGACATAGCGAACTGATGTTAAGTAAACGACGCAATACAGAACGAACTTTGAGAGGAACATCTCACCGATCCGCGCTAGAACGCAATATACTAACGCTCGCTCGGTGAAACCCGGTTTGATATCGAAGAGTGTATCATTGCTATTGTGTATTTCGTTTGGATGAGTTGATATATAGCATTTCTCATTGTCATAAAATGTAGGGGCGGGTTTGGCTAAAAACTATGCCCTGACTGAAATTGGTTATCAAAACCCGCCTCGCGCTTATGTACCTCACAAAGCGCGAAAACTGCTATATATGGGTCAAACATCGAAACTGCGCCCTCAACCCGATCGCCCAAACCCGGTTTTTCGCTAATATGAGAACAACTTACGGATCGCATCGGCCTGGAGTCAATCTGGAGTAAAGATCGTGACACTCACCCTCTACAAATGGTCGATCGAACGATACCACGAGGCGATCGATGCTGGGTTATTCGACGATCGAGCGGTCGAACTGTTGCAAGGAGATATCGTCGTTATGCCACCAGAGCGCGAAGCCCATGCCTGCTACAGTAGCGATGGGGCGGACTCTCTGCGGCGAGTGTTGGGCGATCGGGCCTCGGTGCGAGAAACCAAACCCATCACCCTACCCAATAACTCCGAACCCATACCCGATATTGCGATCGTCAAACCGCCTTTACGACGCTATTTAGAGCATCATCCCTATCCCGAAGATATTTTCTGGCTTATCGAGTATTCCAATACCACTCTGGCTAAAGATTTAGGTGAGAAAAAACAGGTTTATGCCGAAGCGGGGATTGGGGAATATTGGGTAGTGGATTTGCAGAATTTGCAACTGAAGGTGTTTCGAGATGTGTCCGAGGGTGATTATCGAACGGAACTGACGCGGGTTGACGGTACGATTTCTCCCGTGTCGTTTCCCGATGTGGCGATTGATGTAGAACGATTGTTTCGTTAGTTGGGTAGAACGGGGGAAAGTGGGCAGTTTGGCAATTGACAGTTTTCACGATAGACTCGCGACTCGACTGCCCACCCTGTAACCGATCGCTGTTTAGCCCTTACCCTGGTACGATCTTGTTGTACCGAACTGCTGCGGCTGTCAAGACATCATTGGGCTTCGGTGGATTGAGAAGAGCATCGACAAACGCTTCACTATCTTTCATACCGAGTTTAAGAGTTTGGTTCGACTCGATAACTTGATGTGCTTCGAGTTGTGCCATCAATTTTTGACGATCGGAAGTAGCCAGATCGACAAAGCAAAATTTGCGATACTTCTTAGTATACCGGGCAAATCGCCGTCCAGATAACGTTAGGATCGTGGGTATTCTGTTAGAGATTCCCAGAGTTTGCCATGGTTCAAACCCCATCGAAATCCCTCACCCTCGAAGAATTTCTGCAACAGCCAGAAACTAAACCCGCGCGGGAATATCTTAATGGCAAAGTCATTCAAAAACCCATGCCGCAAGGAAAACATAGCCGAATACAAGGCAAGTTCGTCACAACGATCGAAACCCTCTACGATACGCAACCTGTTGCCTTCGCTTTCCCCGAACTGCGCTGTACCTTTGGCGGCCGATCGATCGTTCCCGATATCGTTGTATTGCAATGCGATCGCATCCCCCTCGACGATCGCGGTGAAGTAGCCAACACCATCTCGACATACCCCGACTGGACAATCGAAATCTTATCTCCCGGACAAAGCCAAACCCGCGTCACCGACAACATTCTCCACTGTCTAGAAGCGGGTTGCCACCTGGGATGGCTTATCGATCCAGACGAACGATGCGTGCTGGTGTTTCCCCCTGGCAAGCAACTCAAAATTTATCGAGAAGAAGAGGAAATATTGCCCGTTCCCGACTTTATCGGTGAGTTACAGCTTACTGTGGGACAAGTGTTTGGTTGGCTGAAACTGTAGGGCGATCGCACTTTGGCAAGTTTTCGTAGGATGATTCTATGTCTTACAGTCAATTCACTACCCTGGGCAAAGTGAAACAAGCCTTCGATCTGACCGTTACCGAAGGAATTCGCTTTTTGCCGGAAATCGAACCTATCGATCCATCTCCGGTTTTGACGGGTTTCTTGGCGCAAAGCTTACCCATTGTCGCCATTTCCGGCAGCGAGAAAGCGCGATCGGAAGGAATCATTTACCCGGTGTTGCTAGAGGTGAGGCGATTGCTCGATCGCACTGTCAGCCTGTTTTCCGGGGAGGAATTCTCTGTCGAAGAAGCGGTGGGACTCAACGGCATTTGCGATTTTCTCATCAGTCGTTCGGCAGAAGTCTTGGAAATCGAAGCCCCGGCCGTTATCGTGGTGGAAGCCAAGAAAACCGATCTGAAAACGGGCTTGGGTCAGTGCATTGCCGAAATGGTTGCCGCGCAACGGTTCAACGCTGCTAACGGGCGATCGATTCCGACCATTTACGGCAGCGTCAGTAACGGCATTCAGTGGCAATTTCTCCAACTCGAAGGGCAGCACGTCACGATCGACCTTTCGGTGTATCCCCTGCCTCCGGTAGAGCAGATTCTGGGTTTTTTGGTATGGATGCTCGGCGATCGGGGCTAAAACTATACTGAAAATAAAAACCTGTTGAATCGTGACGATCGCACTTCCTGACGAAATCCAACTCGCCTGCGCCACACTCCGGCAAAATCCCTGTTGGAATATCAATGAATCGATGAGCGAAACCGAACTCCGGGAGACTCCCCTCGGTCAACTCCTCAGCGCGTTTGAAATCTACGGTACGCAATGGGAAAACCATCGCCGATTGGGTTGGTTGGCGATGTTTGCCGCCAGACGAGCGTTACCCTGCTGGGAACTCTACTGCGATGGAGATAAACCTCATAAAGCCATTCAAGCGGTTGAGGAGTGGCTGATAACCGATTGGCATCCCCATTGGGTTGTTTTAGCGAAAGCGGCCGACCCCAGTTTTCGGGGTAAGGTCATTGGAGACTGCCGCGTCTGCGATACCGGTTGTGCCGCCGAAGCTGCCGCACTCGCTGCTCGATTTGCCTGGAAAGGGAATCCGACCGATGCTTTGTCTGCTGTGAGTTGTGCAGAAGCGGCATTCGGGGAATCGCCATTGGGATCGAAGGATGATTTCTGCACTTGGTCGATCGAGATTGCCATTCCCGCAGCCTACCAATGCAGAGGTCTCTCCATCTACGAACGCAACCTTTACCGCAGTTACAATCCCGATGAGATTGCGATCGAACGAGAAAAGTCTGCTAACTTTTGGAATTAAGGGACTTGTCAATACATAAGGGCTTTGCAATTAAATAAAGTACCCATCGTAGGGGTCAAGGGCCCGTGACCCCGACCGGTGTATCTCGCAGGAGTGGGTACCTTATTTCTTTGCAAGTCCCTAAGTAGGGGGAACGCGGTCGTATAGCCTATCGGCATGGCTGCGCTAAGACCCCTACGGTCGATCTGTTATTTTCCCGTACATCCCGCGC
>JAXHUC010000133.1:0-17878 GCA_034189805.1 Cyanobacteriota bacterium | reverse complement strand
CTCATCTCCCTCATCTCCCTCATCTCCCTCATCTCCCTCATCTTCCTTGTCACCGCGTCCCCGCGTCCCCGCGTCCCCGCGTCACCGCGTCCCCCCCATCTCCCCAGACCTACTCCCGATTTACGGGTCGTTCCATGGGATGCAAGTACGAATCTCGCTCGAAACACCATCGCGGTTTCGCCGCAAGCAAAGCAGTCGCCTCGCGCCCGGATAGGGGTTTGGAAAAGAAATAGCCTTGACCGTACTCGCAACCGATCTCTCGCAGTTGCTGCCATTGCTCGCGGGTTTCTACCCCTTCGGCGATCGCATCCATTCCCAAAGTATGGGCGAGCATGACGATGGTTTTGACGATCGCCCGATTTTCTTTGCGATTCCCCATACAACTGACGAACGCGCGATCGATTTTTAAGGTATCGGCGGGAAACTGACTCAGATAACTAAACGATGAATAGCCGGTGCCAAAATCATCAATGCCGAGCTGAATTTGGAGGGCTTTCATTGTTTGCAGGGTCTCGATGGTGCGATCGACGTTTTCCATCACAACCCCTTCGGTAATTTCTAATTTTAAATTGCGAGGATCGAGGTGGGTTTGTTTGAGGATGCAATCGATTTGCGTCAATAAATCCGATTGGGTAAATTGCTTTCCCGATAAATTCACGCTGACGATCGAGGGTGCGTTCCGGGCAAATTGTTTTTGCCACAAGTAGGTTTGGCGGCAGGCCTCTCGCAGTATCCACATGCCCAAGGGAATAATTAAACCCGTTTTTTCGGCCACGGGGATAAATTCTTCGGGGGAGACGAACCCGCGTACGGGATGCTGCCAGCGGACTAATGCCTCAAATCCAGTAATGCGACCGGTTTTTAGAGATACCAAGGGCTGGTAGTAGACGCGAAATTCTTCTCCAAATTGAGAATGGGGTAAATGAGAGTTTTCCTCGTCGAGCCATTTGCGGGTGACTTCGTCGGAGGCCTCCAATAAAAACGTGTGTGCCATCGATTTCCGTAAGTCAAGTTCGAGGTCGAACTGAGCGATGGCTTGAGATTCCATAATCGGGTCGAAGACTTCGGGTTGAGTTCGACCCAATCCCTTGGCGCGATACATTGCCGTATGGGCATCTCGCAGGAGGTCGCGATGGCCGCCATTGCTCAGGGCAATTCCCATACTCGCACTGGTAAAAACGGATTGTCCGCCCAGGTAAAAGGGTCGCTTGAGTTGTTTGCGAACTCGTCGAGCAATATTAGTAACATCCCGGACATCTTTGATATTGTCAACGAGGATAGCAAATTCATCGCCGCCCACTCGGGCGACGCGATCGACCGAGCGCAAACATTGCCCGATCCGTCCCCCCACTTCTTTGAGCACTCGATCGCCGGCTTTATGCCCCAAGCAGCCGTTAATGGCTTTAAAGCGATCGACATCGAGAAATATCACGCCGAGTCTTTCGTCGGAACTCGATCGAACCCGCTCGCTGGCCAATTTTAGATGGTTGGCAAACAGAAGGCGATTGGGCAAACCCGTGAGAGAATCGTAAAACGTGTTGTAGAGCAGCTTGTAGATCGCCACGCTGCCAACCGTGACGATAAAACCCACCAACGGTAAAATCGCGGGCATCCACAGGTTCAGAGAAAATAACCCCCATTCGATCGCCCCGAGCGCGAGGAGTGCTGCGACGATTGCCCCAGTTAACTTCCCCGGATGTTTGATTTTTAACGTCATCATCCCACCCAAACTCGACCAAACCAACAACCAGATCGCTTCGACACCATCCGGGACGAACCCGAGTACTACGGGTTTCCCCAAGGCCGCATCGAGGAGTTGAGCGGTCATTTGAGTATGGAGAAACACCCCTGGCATTTGAGAATGTCGATCGCTAGCTCGATAGTAAGGGGTATTAAACTGTGCTTTGAGACTGGGGGCGGTCGAACCGATGAGAATAATTTTGCCCTCAAGCGCGCTGGGTTCGACTTCTTGGCGTAAGACTTGCCCGAGGCTGAATCGCTCGGCAACGGCACTTGACGAACGGTAGTCGAGTAAAATTTGGGTGCCGTCGCGATCGAGATGGGTATATCCCCCAGAATTTGATGCTAAGGGAGACAAAATTGTCTGTCCGAGTTGTAGTTTGGAAGGTGAATGAGTTGGGGTTGTTAGGGAAATATCGCGGGTTTGAAGGTAAGCCAGAGCGAGGCGTAATGAAAATGAATAGTGGGGACTGGCATTGTCGGAGGGAGTGGCGATCCAGTTGCGGCGCACCACCCGATCTCGATCGAGGGGGATGTTATTGAAACCTACCCGCTCTGAAGGCAGTCTTGGCGGTGGGAGGATCGCCTCGGTTGTGGCCGTACCGAGGGTCTGGGTGACGATGACATTTTGGGCGGCTAGTTGCGAGACTAAAGCCGATTCGAGGGCTTCCGGCGATCGGACTAAATTGAGATTGAGTCCGATAACGAGAGGATCGGCCGCCTGAAGTCGTTCTAACGTTTGGGCGATGATGCGATCGGAAAGGGGCCATCGATATTGATTGATATCCGCTTCGGTAATTTCAACAATCGAGAATCGAGAATCGATCCCCAGATCGGGCTTTCCTTGCATCAGCAAATCGAACGCGGCGAGTTCCCAAGCCTGAAATCCTCCGAATTGACGAATGACAAGTAACACCAGGAAGACGATCGGGACGATCGCCCCAGCTGGGCGTTTCCAATTAATTCTCTTTGGGTGTTTTCGACGACCTGAAGTATTCCAGATTGCCGTTGTTGCAGATACGACAGAGCAAAGTTGACGATGCAACCAATCGATCGAGAAGCTCATATATTTTTTTAAGGAGACGAACTCGCTCGCGTGAAATACATCACAAGATGTTTGGGTGCGTTCGCGCGATCGATTTCGTAATAGATACCAACACGAGTCAAATTAGACGATCGCTCGAGAGCGACAGCCACAATCTTTCCGTATTTTCCTCTATTTTGCCTTTTTTTTCTGAAACCAAGTTACAGATAAGCACAGAAATTATTGCTTCTCGTAACCGTAGAAAATACGCAAATTCTCTAATCTAACTGAGTTCGATCGCGATCTTTGGCAGAGAATTATCCGCATAAAAATCACTTCATTGTGACACGTATCTAACTAGCTTGCTGGGTTTGAGAGTATATTCCCCGATAGTATTCGGCGATCGGCACGCTCGCCCAATTTGAACTCGTGTTTAATTCGTGAAGTCATCTACACCAATATCATCGAACGGTACTCCCAACAGCGAGACTAAGACTGTATCGGTATTTAAATCGACAATGGCAGTCGCATTCTCAAGAGGCAAGATCGACAGTTGGTCTACTGCTAATCCACCCGTTAGTAATAAAGTATCTTCTCCCGAAACAAAATCGAAGATGTTATCAACTCCATTACCCGGTGCTAAGACAAAGGTATCGTTTCCAGACCCGCCAAAAAGCAAATCTTCGCCCACGCTGCCATCAATGCGATCGTTGCCGCTACCGCCAAAAAGCGTGTCGGTTCCCTGACCTCCAAAGAGGCTATCGTTTCCATTTGCCCCATCGATTGCGTCGTCATCGGCATTGCCGAAAATCATATCGTCGCCGAAATCCCCTTGCAGGGCATCGACACCCGCCCCCCCAGAAATCGTGTCGTTTCCGTCCGAACCTCGCAGCGCGTCGCTATCGTCTCCCCCATCGATGGCATCGTCTCCAACGCCCCCATCGATGACATCATTTCCTTGCAGACCGAATAGAGAATCGTTACCCTCTCCACCGAGAATCGAATCGTTCCCCAGATCTCCGAGTAGAGTATCATCTCCTACCCCCCCATCGAGAAAGTCGTTATCCCGACCGCCAAACATCTGGTCGTTGCCGCTACCCGCTTCGAGAAAATCGTTGCCGAGGTTGGCAAAGATGCGATCGTCTCCTCCATTACCAAAGAGGTTGTCGTTTCCGGCTAAACCCACCACTAGATCGTTTCCTTCCAAGGCGAGAAACTCGTTATTGCTGTCATTGCCCAACAGGATATTCTCCAGATCGCTCCCGGAGACGGTATCTAAGGGAGGGTTGAGGGGCGGTGCGACCGGGGTGGGAACGGCGACATTGGGGATATCCGGTTGTTCTGGGCCTCCAGGTTCACCTGGAGGAGGAGTGGGCGGCGCACCGGCAGAAACGATGGCAAAAAAGACTCCACCCGTGTCGCGCGCGCCTCGATCGTCTTGGATAACGTACTGGAAGCCATCGTTGCCGGTAAACCCAGGCGGTGGGGTGTAGGTGAGGATATTCCCTTCGCGGGTTATCGTTCCTCCGGCTGCCGAAGGAGCGGTAAAACTGATTAGACCGATCGGATCGTCATCGGGATCGGAGTCGTTGGCGAGAACCTCGATCGAGATCGGGCTGTCTTGGTTAATCGTAAAGCTGTCGTCCTCGGCAATGGGGTCGTTATTCGGGGGCGGAGGTGGCTCGACCGTCACCGTCACCGTCGCGGTACTGGAACTGCGACCGTCGGTGATGGTATAGGTAAACGTATCTTCTCCCGTAAACCCTTGGGGGGGCGTATAGACCAGAGTATTGAGAGCGTTCCCCGTAGAAGCGCTGCCTCCAGCGGCGGACGTGGTGGAGAAGGGTAGGGGAAAAATATTAACGATCGTCCCGTCGGGATCGCTATCGTTCCCCAATACGTTGAGGGCGATCGGCGTGTTGGTGAGGGTGGTAGCAGTATCGTCGTTGGCGATCGGGGATTCGTTCTCCCCGTTGATAGTCACCGTAACGCTTCCAGTCCCCGTCGCCCCATTAACGTCTTGTACCTCGTAAGTAAAACTGTCGGTTGCTGGGGTTCCCTCGGGGAGGGCGGTCAAAATATTTGAGGTGGTGGGGTCGTAGAGATAGGTGCCGTCGGCATTCACCACTACTGTCGCCCCTTGGGCGGTGGTGAGGCTGGCGGGAACGACGATTAGAGAAGCCGTTTCCCCCGTATCGGGATCGGTGGCGTTGCCCAGCAAACCGGTTCCCGCAAACACCTGATTAGCTTGGGTGGTTGCCGTGGTCGCGTCCACCACTGGAGCATCGTTTACGCCAGTGACGGTGACGGCAACGGTGGCATTGTCAATGGTGCCATCCGTATCGAAAATAACGTAGGTAAAATTATCTGGCGGACCGACAACGCCCTCTGGCAAAGCTTGAAAGGCTTCAGATGTTGCGGGATTGTATTGAATGTTATTCTCGACGACTGAAATGCTCGCCCCTGCCGTCGTTGTCCCCCCACCGATGGTGACGGTCAAGTCGATACCGGTATCGTTACCCGTAACATCGATCGTCACGGGGGTATCAGCATCAGTGGCCTCAGCATCGTTAGCGGCATTAGCCACCAAAACCCCAGCGTAAGTGGCGATCGCCTGGGGTGACAATGGCGGGGTAACGTCCATCTCGCCAGTACGAACGTCTAAATTCCAATCCCCTCCCAGCGCCGAACTTCCCGTAAGATTCGCCGAGGCGGCAACATCGGCTTGCGCGAGTTGGTGCAATTTAGCAACAAATTCCGCTCCGGCATCTCCGGCAGCGACGTTACAGCCGTAGACGAATAGCCCAGACGTTTGGGAAAATCCAGTTTGAAGTGAGTTTCTATAGCGATCGAGAGTTTCTAAGCTCAGTTGGCTATTTCCGAGATACAAACAGCCGGGAGTGCCGTGGGAGAGAATGTGGACTTCCTCGAAACGTTCGCCATTGAGGACTCGTACGAGCTGTTCGATGCCGTCTCGAGTGGGATCGAGCACGATCGCCCTAACTCCGGCGACAACCCCTCGCAGCAGGTGGGGGACATCGGAAACTTGGGAATCGATCGCCACGAGAATACTGCGGTTGCCAGTGGGAAGGGTTGCCTCTTGCATGGTCACTTAGAATAAACCGATAGGAAATGCGATTTGAGAATAACATTCATTGACATCGATCGCCCCAAACCCAAGCCGCCGTATTGTATGAGGAGTCGATCCGTTCGAGCCTCCTCAGTTCTTCTGGGACGATCGATGCCCGAAAAAGTTCCGGGCGAGCTTGCCACGATCGACCGCAGCGTTAGGTTTTCTCCCAATCTACGGTCTTTTCCACGATAGCATCGATCCCCAAGGGGAATTTTGGGGAGATCGGAGGAGGGTCTCGCGAGTTTTATCATCCTCGTTCGGCGAACGATAGAATTTAGAAAATCATCGCTAAAAATTATCGCTGCTGTTGTCCGTCATGCCCAAATTTTCTGTCGCCCTTTCAATTGTCGTGTTGTGTTTGCTTTTGACGATCTCGCAAAATTTATCTCCCTCCTTGCCGATCGTCTTTTTAGGCACGACTTCGATCGCCCTACCCCTAGGAGTTTGGGTGGGATTGGCGCTGGCGGCAGGGGCGATCGCGGCGGTGGTAATTGGTTGGTTATTTCAACTGGCGATTTCTTCGCAACCGAAAGTGTCTCGTCCTTCGATCGGTGGAAGTACGCCACCGCCGAGTCCCAATCGCCCTCGACGGACTGGGGATGACGGTTCGGCGACCAACTCCGGGCGAGATCGAGGACGATCGCCGATGGACGAGAGGATTGACCAGGGGTACGAACCGCTCGTTAGCGATCGAGTTCGAGGGGCAACCGCACCCGAAGGCGAAGCGACAGAAGCATGGGATGACGAGGAAGAATGGGTGGAGGAAGATACAGACCGGGCAAGATCGGATGCGGCTTATGCGCCTAATTCTCCAGCGACACCTCCGAGTTTTGAGGTCAAACAAGAACCCATCCCCACCTACCAAGACGGTTCGGTCTATTCCTACAGCTATCGCGAAGACAAGGTGGAAACCGGAAGAACCGATGATATTTACGCGGCCGCCGATGACCCTCGAACCAATCCGCAAGCCAACCGACAAGATCGAGCCAGAACTGCGCCCGTCTCCCCAGAAACCGAACCCTTAGAACCGGAAATTGTGACCCCTTTTCCCGAAGGCTTTCCCGAATCTTTTGAGGATGACGATCGCCCATCCGATCGCGATCGATCGCCTCAAGCAAAACAGTCTTCAAACCCGTCCGCCTCCGAGGACGACGATTGGATGGGTTCTTCAAAGCCAGATCGAGAAGATTGGTAGTCGTCCCCAATCTCAGTGGCGGATCGTCAATCCTGCGCGCCATGGACTTTGAGAACTTTCACCACATCTGGATACCCGTTAAATTCGGCGATCGCCAAGGCCGTGTACCCGCCGCGATTTTTTAAGTTGACCTCAGCCCCGGCTTTGACCAATTGTCGCACTGCCTCGAGATGTCCCAAATGCGCCGCCCACATCAGTGCTGTCGCCCCGGTCTTATCTTGCAAGTTGGTATCTGCGCCGACGGCGAGTAAGACTTGAATGACTTCAATATCGTTGCGATCGGCGGCTTGCATGAGCGGCGTTTTTCCTTTATCGGTGGTAATGTTGGCATCTGCTCCCAAATCTGCTAAAGCTTTCACCGTTTCGACATGTCCGTTCGCAGCCGCCAGGGCGATCGCCGTTTCCTCAAAATTGCGCGAGTTGGTTGGAGTTGCATTACGTCCCAAAGCCGTAACAATTTCGGTATAACCGTGCAGGGCAGCGACTAGTAACGGCGTGTCTCCCAAACGGTTGCGATGTCCGGCATCGGCACCGCGATCGAGCAATAATTTGACCGTCGAGAGATGACCTTCAACCACCGCCAAGTTCAAAGCCATTTCATCTTCGATATCCTTGGCATTAATTTCCGCCCCCGCATCGAGCAACAGGTGGGCGATCGGATCGTATCCTCCCGCCGCCGCTGCCATCAAAGCCGTTGCACCACTGCCGTTTCGAGCATTCGTATCCGCCCCGGCATTCACAAGCGATCGAACAATTTCTGTTTGACCCGCATCGGCCGCGAGAGTCAGCGCGGTTTCCCCGTCTCGATCTCGGGTTTCAAGATCCACCCCAGCGGCGATGAAGGCTTCGACGATCGCCATATCTCCGGTTTGAGCAGCTTGCATTAAGAGGGTATAGCTACCGGACGATCGGATATTGGGATCGGCATCGGCTGCTAATAACAGTTGCACCATCTCTGAATGCTGCTGGGTCACAGCTAAGCCCAGGGCGGTATCCTTATCCTTATCGTGTAAGTTCGGTTGCGCTCCCCCATCGAGCAACAGGCGAGCGCTTTCTACATCTCCCTTCATCGCTGCCGCCATCAGTGCCGTGCTCCCGTCATTGTTTCGAGCGTTGGCATCGGCCCCAGCGGCGAGTAAATCCCGAATCGCATCGAGGTGGTGTCCGGCGACGGCAAGCATAAGTGCTGTTACGCCATGGACTCGGCGGGACGCATTGACATCAGCCCTAGCTGCGAGCAACGCCCGGACAATTTCAGTCGTCCCGTTGGCGGCGGCAAACATCAGCGCCGTGGTTCCCTCGCCATCGGTGGCGTTGGCGTTGGCTCGTCCTCGATGGAGTAAATCTCGAATTGCCTGGAGTTCGCCTCGCTTCGCGGCTTGGAGCAGTAAAATATCGTCTTGAGAAGATGTCATCCGAACCCCGATCGCCCTTTGGATTGCCGCAATTTAGTATATCGGATCGCAATTACCAATCGATCGCGGCTTGATGAGATATGTCTTCAGCTCTCAGCATTCGGAATTCGGTTTTTACAGTGAAGGTGCGTTTACAATACAAGGTGGATTTAGGTGCATCAATTAGGTTTTCGATCGCCAGCTCGAAGCTATCCTTGCTCGTGTTAATGAAAGCCTCTGGCAGAAAGCAAGTTGAGATATCTAAATGACGTACCCTACTGAGTGGAAACAATTTTACAAATGGCACCAAGCCAACGGGATCTCTGCGTTACCCGCACATTTCAATTTACCGGAGCTGAACCGCTTTGCCGCCCGATATCAGTTAGCAACAAATTTTCGAGGATTGAACCTAGAAGGGTATAAAAGCGATACCGGTGAAGCTTACAGTTCGGTGATGCGAGCTTTTCTCGCCTATAGTGCCTTAGAGCAACTACATAAAGCGACAACAGAAAAATCCAAACCGTATCTAAACGATCGCTGGGCCGCTTTGGCGACAGAGTCCTCGGCAGAACTACGGCGGAGCAAGAAAATATTGCTATTCCTTCAGGAAAAGATGCGTAAACCACTTAAACACCACTTGCAGGAGTTCATCGATGGTAAGACTGATAACTCGCTATATGTGGCATCAGCGCTGCGCCATGCCGTTGCCCACGGCTTTATGAGCGTGCATTCCAACGGAACCTCACCGAAGACCGCCTCTCGTTTTTGCGATCGGATTAGTGAGATGCTTATCGGTATTGCCGATAAGGAATTTACCCTGTTAGTCAGATCGCTCGCGCCAACCCCCCAACCTTGACTGGCTTATCTTCACCCGGATTCATCTTCCCCCAGGCGAATCGCACTCAACCAACTCTCCAAATCCTCAAGATTCGAGAAATCCAACAATGCCTCGTTCAATCGTTCGAGTTGTTCCCACGACAGTCGATCGATTTGTTCTCGAACCGAATCGGGGAGTTCGCCTAGGGTTCTCGACAGAAGCCGCAGGACTAGAGATTGTTGGCGTTGAAGAAGAAGCGATCGTTCCTCTTGGCGACCTCGAACTAATCCAACCTGCACTCCTTCTTCGCGCCCCTCTTCTCGACCTTCTTCTCGAGACGTATTCACCACATTATTCAAGTCGCGATAATACTTCAAACTATTTTCGTAACTATCCCGTTCGGGAGGGGAGAAATTGGCAAGTTCGGCAATTTCAAATAGTTGTAAAAAGATTGAGTCCTGAAGAGGTTGGGGGCGATCGCTTAAATCAGGTAAATGCCGCAGCAAAAATAACCATTTATCTAAATGAGTTTCTAATTGCTCTAACGTTTTGGTGAATTTAGGTAATTCAATATAGACAAAATTGAGTTTGTCGTAAAAGACTTCACAGTGTTGATTTTTTAACTGTACGGAATGGATGAGCGTATCGTCATTTTTGTGGTCGTCAAAAATGAAATCCAACACGCCAACGGTATAAACTGCTTTAAGTCGATAGTCCCAATATCCTTTCTCGGCTTGCTCTTGAATGGGAAATGTCGCGTAGTAAACACTTCGATCTTTGAAGAAGTTTTGTTTGGCTTTTTGGATTTCAACGATAAACTTCTCCCCCGTTTCCCCTTCGCAGTAGATATCGAAAATTGCTTTTCGGTCTAGAGCCGTATTTCCTAAATTTTCGTTACTTTTATAGGTAACATCTCGAATTTTATGGTATGGAGGAAGGAGGGTATTCAAGAAGTCAATCAGTAACGCCTTATTCGGTTCCGTCCCGAAAACTCGTTTGAAACCAAAATCGGTTAAGAGATTGATATACCGCTCTTTTAGGGGATAAGCCATTTGCCTTACTCACCTCAATGTTACTCTTGGGATACTTGAAACCGCCGAGTCACTAGGGCAATACCGCCCCCGCGAATCGTTAAAGCGGAAACCCAGTACGCACCCTCTGTCGATGAGGCCCGTCCGAGTTTGTAAACGCCTCCAGCGGGTAGGGCTTCGAGTTCGATGACGGGAACGTTGAGATATTCGTTGGCACTCACGGTTTGTTCGACGGCCGCACCGATAAGAAAGTCGTTTTCGAGGGGTTCTTGGACGATCGCATCGAAATTGTAGCGCGCGCCGGGAAAGACTTGTTCGGGCAGGTACACGTCTAAGGTGGGCGGTTTTTCTCCAGAGGTGAGTTGCGATTCTTCTAGGAGAATTTCTTGGTAGACGATCCGATCGTTACTGTAGCGCTGGCGCGATCGCATTGTCGCTTCGAGAGCAAACTCCCGATTAGAAAGAATTTCCACCCCGGTAATATAAGTCATTGTCTCGGCCACGATTTCCCCTGCTTCGTTGGTTTCCCACGAGAGCAGTTCCGTACGATAGGTGAGGTTATCGAAGCGTTCCCAGAACTGCTTTAAAACATCTTCGAGACTGTCGCGATTCAAACCGTCGGCATGGATGAAATCGTCGCTGTAAAACTTGAGGACTCCATCTACATCTTCTTCGGCAGCGGCTTCGTCGATTTCGACAAGTAGTTGTTGGAGTTCGGGGGGGGCAGATTCGGGGGTTTGGGCGGAGGCGGGCAAACCTCCAAATCCGCTAGACAATCCGACCGTCGCACTGGCAACTGCACCCAGAACCGAAGCCAGCCAGCGGCGAGTCGAAGGGAAGTCGAATGGGGCGCGAAGATCCGATCGCGAAATTCCGAAATTCCAGGCCAGTCCAGTGGAGTTAGGCATTGAGTGCTATCTTGTGTACTTAACTCTCATCATCATAGCGGAGCAGATTCGTCAGTGGCAGATACCTTAAAATCGATCGATACCCCGAAGCGGTTACTCGTGGCTGCCAGCGGTACGGGCGGTCACTTATTCCCCGCGCTTGCCACGGCCCGAGAACTGAGCGGCTATCACATCGAGTGGCTGGGGGTTCCCCATCGCTTGGAAACCAAACTCGTCCCGGAAGATTATCCCTTACATACGATCGATGTCGATGGGTTCCAGCAGCGCCTCGGACTGGGAACCCTCAGAGTCTTTGCCCGGTTGACGGGAGCGATTCTCACCTGCCGCCAACTACTCCAGAAGGGACAGTTTCAAGGGGTCTTCACCACAGGAGGTTATATTGCCGCCCCCATTACCCTAGCGGCGCGGACGTTGGGATTGCCCGTCGTTCTCCACGAATCGAATGCCATGCCGGGGAAGGTGACGCGCTGGCTGGGACGCTGGTGCAGTACGGTGGCGGTGGGATTCGATCGGGCTTCAGAGTATATGAGCAATGCCAAAACCCTGTGTGTGGGGACTCCCGTGCGCCCGGAATTCCTCGGCGATGCTACCTGCGATTTACCCGTTCCCGCAGATGCTCCTTTAATTGTCGTTGTCGGCGGTTCTCAGGGGGCAGTCTCGGTAAATCAGTTAGTCCGCGAGTGCGCCC
Organism: Cyanobacteriota bacterium; assembly: GCA_034189805.1. GTDB lineage: Bacteria > Cyanobacteriota > Cyanobacteriia > Cyanobacteriales > Geitlerinemataceae > Zarconia. The sequence goes on along the minus strand of JAXHUC010000133.1, from coordinate 5,948 downwards.
CGGCTTGGTTCGAGGCAGGAGCCTGGATCGTCCACCTGACGGGGGATAACGACCCGGATGCTTTGAGTTTGTCTCATCCGCAATATCTAGCAATGCCGTTCTATCACGAGATGGCGGGATTGTTGCAACGGGCGGATTTGGCAATTAGCCGTTCTGGGGCGGGAACCCTGACGGAGTTGGCCGTTACCCGCACGCCAGCAATTTTGATTCCCTATCCCTATGCCGCCGACGACCATCAATTCTACAATGGCGACATCTTTGCCCAATCCGGTGCGGCACTGCTCTACCGACAGGACGAATTGACTCGGGAGTTGCTGAACCAGGAGGTGTTGGGGTTGCTTGCCGATCGCGATCGCCTCAAGCAAATGTCCCAGAAGATGGGGGCGATGGCCGTTCCCGACAGTGCCGATCGATTGGCAAAACTGGTGCGAGAATGGGTGGAAGGGTCGAAGGGCGGTTATCTCGGGTGAAGGGGGGACGCGGGGACGCGGGGACGCGGGGACGCGGAGATGTGAAGAAAACGGGGGAAACGGGAGAATGTTTAGTTAGCTCCTCAAGCCTCCCCAGCTCCCGACAACCTACCCATGTTGCGAACCACTTTCCTATTCTGCGCGACCATTGCCCTGATTCTCCTACTTTGGGGTCGTTTCAGCCAGAAGCCGATCGCCTCGAGTTCCTTGTTTGCCGTCGATTCCTCAGATTTGAGCGGGCATTGGGTGGTGAGTGCCCATCGGGCTAAGGTATTAATTGAGGAAGGGGCAACGTTACTTGACGCGCGTTCTTCGGGGTTACTTGGGGGCAACTCAATTGACGGTGCAATTCCAGTTCGGTGGCAGGATTTCTCGCAACCGGACAATCCCGATCGCGGCAAACTCCTCGAAGACGATCGCCTGTTAACGCAGAAACTGCGGGCGATCGGGATTTCTCACGATCGACCCGTCGTCACCATCGGCGATCCGGTGGGAGGATGGGGGGAAGAGGGACGAATTGTCTGGATGTTGCGCAGTTTGGGACATCGGCAAGCAGTATTCGTCGATGGCGGTGCGGTAGCTTTGGCGCAGGTCGATCTGGCAGCGATCGCATCTCCGGTTCCCCCAGGGAACTTTACGATCGAACGCCAGGGATGGTGGAGTATCGATCTCGAAACGCTACTTCAGAGTCTAAACAAAGAAAATTGGGTCGTCCTCGATACTCGCGAACCGCGAGAATATGCCGGGGCAACTCCCTACGGCGAAACACGAGGAGGTCATATTCCCGGCGCGGTGCATCTCTACTACAAAACCCTACTGGCAACTGATGGGAAATTGCTCGATCGGCAAACGATTCTCCGGCAGTTGCAAAATTGGGGGATAACGCCCGATTCAGTGGCGATCGCTTACTGTACCGGAGGCGTGCGATCGGCTTGGCTGACAGCGGTTCTGGTGGATTTGGGGTTCGAGGCAAAAAACTATCCGGGTTCGATGTGGGAATGGTCGGCAAATCCGCAGTTACCGATGGCAACGCCATAAAATCAACGTTTTCCGGGAATACTGCAATGTGGATCGAAACCTGGTGATGGGTGCTGATGCGAGTCCGATTGATTAAAATCAGTATATTAAATTGCGTATTTTGTCAAGCCACAAGTTATTCAGTTCGTCCACAGATTTCCGAGAAAATCCAAGAGCTAAGCCAGCATACTCGATCGAATTCAAAAAATTGACTGGAATCAAACATTTTTAGCGTTTTCTTCATGTTTTTCCGGTTTCTTTTCTCCAGGATGTTTGCAATTCGAGCTGAATGGAGGGCGCGACCGATTAAAATCGTAATCGCCACTTAACTACTTCTAAATTACCCTCGCATACCTCGAACGATGCAAATCCAACTCAGTTGGGAAGATCCGAAAACCCGTCAACTCCGCAAACCCACGCTTTCACCTCCCATTGCCCTCGGACGAGTGTTTCCGGAAATGCCGGAGGAAATCGACGGACGGCGCGTTTCTCGGATCGTTTTGCAAAATGACAATCGCGTTTCTCGCTACCACGTTTTAATCGATCGCCAACAGGAGAATTGGGTGGCGATCGATTGCAATAGCGGCAATGGTATGTGGGTGAACGGTACTCGGCAGCGCGAGTGGGTACTTGCACAAGGAGATGTATTGCAAATCGGTTGGCATCAGATTACCGTTTCGTTAAAAACCCCCGAAGCCGCCAAACGATCGTTGGTCATTCTTTTCAACCCCGATACTGGGATGCCCGATGTTCGGGGGCCCCTCGCCCCGACTCGCAATTTTCCAGCGCCAGAATTCTGCGATGCCCAGTCTGTTTCCCTGGCATACTTGCGAGGAACTCAACAGTTTGACGAACGCACCGATACCTTCGATTACGCCACCATTGGGGCGGGGTTGGGGAGTTATATTTGGGCGGACTTCCTGCGGATTTTCGGAGTGCGATCGCATCAAATCACCGCCATTGGCACTCAAGCCCAACCCTACGCCAAGTACAAACAACTCTGTCTCAACTCCCAAATTCCCCTCTACGAAAGGTTGCGATCGAATTCCGATTCCTGTCCCGATAATATTTGGGGCTGGCCGCCCTATGCCTTGCGCGAGGCGTGGCAGAATTTGCGGCGCGGTCGAGTTGCCCCGGCGGGGCGGCATTTGTGGCAGGTGTTTGCCGAACCTACTTTTGCCGAAACTTATACCCCCCGCGCCGATAACGTATTTGAGTCGATCGATCGCGAAGCTGCCCGTATTGGCTGGGATCGGATGTATCGTTACGGTAGCGTTCGCAGTCTGCGCAAAACCGACGACGGTCGATATGCGATCGCCTACTCAAAAGGAGGCGGGGAGTATGGATTTGCCGTTGCCAAATACGTTCACCTAGCCACCGGATACCCGGCAATCCGCTTTCTCGACCACTTGCAAGCCTATCGGGATAACACCAACGACCTCAAATCCGTCGTCAACGCCTACGAACCCCACGATTTTATCTACGAACATCTCGAACGCCAGGGGGGAACGGTGGTGATTCAAGGCCGGGGAATCGTTGCCTCGCGGATAATCCAGCGATTGTACGAAGTGCGCCGGAATGCGCGGCAAGAGGTGACGATCGTCCATTTGATGCGATCGCCTCTCAAAGCCGGACATCGATTCGGGCGATCGCAACGCACTATTCGCTACAACTGGGAGTTTCAGCCGTTCAATTGGCCAAAAGCCTGTTGGGGAGGCGATTTGCGAGAAATATTGGAAAATGCCAACCCCGCAGAACGGGCGGCACTCATCGAGGCTTGGGGGGGAACGACAACGGCCGATCGCCAAGACTGGCAGCAGTTGACGGCGCTGGGGTTGCGAGAAGGATGGTACAAAATTCAGTTCGGTCGCGTCAAGCAGGTGGAAAAAGTTGGGACGCGGCTACAGGTTATCTATACGGAAACCGAAAACGGACAATCGAAAGGCTCGGTGATGTGTAAGGCGGACTTTATTATCGATGCCACGGGGTTGGATGCGGAAGTTAAAGCCAGTCCCTTCTTGGAGGATTTAGTCGATCGCTATCAACTCCCTTTATTGGCAAACGGGCGTTTCTCGACGAGTAATGACTTTGAACTCGTGGAAATGCGATCGCCCCTTCCTCAAGTCGATCCCGCTGGCGGGGGCAGAATGTATGCCGTGGGGGCTATAACCCTCGGCGGACCTTATGCAGCCGTCGATAGCTTTTTGGGTTTGCAGTACGCGGCGTTGCGATCGGTGGACGATCTCATTGCCGCCCAAGCCCCCAGATTGCGCTATCTCAATGGTGTGAGTTCTGCGTTGCAGTGGTGGAAGTGGGCAATGAATCGATCGCCTTAGGGTGGGGAGATGGGGGAGCTTCGGGGGCTTGGGAGGCTTCGGGGGCTTTGGTAGCTCTTGGAGGCAACGAACACTGAGTTTTTGAAAGATATCTCAATTCCCCCGTTTCTCCCGTTTCTCTCCTTCTCTCCCTGTTACCCTCTGCCCACACCCACTGATATCTGCCATTTTGGCATCATGAGATCGCAGTCAATAGGCGATCGCGATCGCACGAAATGTCTGTGTGGAATTACGGAAAAACATGAGTAAGTTCACGGACGTTTGGCGATCTCGATCGCCCCAAGCTTGAAAAAATCCGTGCATACTCGTAAGTATAGAAGTTATTCAGACGAAGTTTCGCACTTCAACTGAAACTCTATTTTGCATTTTCCAAGCATGAAGCTTATGTCGATGAAACTTCTCTATCGCGGTATTTCCTATCACCTTCAGTCCAATACAGTCAAGACAAAAAAGACCGAGGTCACGGCTAAATATCGAGGCGTTTCTTATTCGGTTCGTCAGGCTGATAGTTTGTCTGTATCTCCTCCTAAAAACTTGGTGTATCGCGGCGTTCCCTACATCAAGCAGCCACTTACAAATCGCAAGCTCACTCCGGCAACAGTCTAATTCTTTATCGTTTGTTGAAGATTGAAGTTTCCGGATAGATTGGTTTCTCAGCTCGATCGGGCTGAGAAATCCTCTGAGCTAACTTCGTTTGTTTTCTTTGTTAAAAGAGTTGGAGATTAGGTCTTGGCTGTCATGATTTCACCAAAATTAGAAAGTAAGGATTCAGGTTTCATTTGAGATCCTGCTGGGGTAACAATCGGTAGAGGCGGGTTTTGACTTAAAATTTTGGGCAAGTCTCTCAAGCTCTTGCTAAACCCGCCCTTACATCGTTTTTCCCTAAGTACATGACATCTGAATGCTTACATTAGAAAACCTTAGACGAGCAACAACAAGTTTGCATGTTAAAAACAGAGAGAAGCGCTCCCAACATGGAAGCGTGTTGAGTTTTGGAATCTGAAGAGCTTTGGAGTTTAGCCGCTCGAATCAAAAAAATTGTTGCAGTCTTCTATCTCCTAGTAGCTGAATAAGCGATGTTTCTGATGTTGAAATATCGCTTTTCTTACATAAAAATATAATTATATATAAAATCCGATCTCTCATTATATGACTCCTACCCTCATCGGTCGCTGGCAAACGCGAATCTTACTCCTAACTCTCGTGGGTTTTCCCATTACGTTACCCTTTTCAATGGGGATTGTCGGACTCGGTGCGAGTTCGGTCTTCGGTCTGGTTTTGCTCTATGTTTTAATCTTCGGGCTGCTATGGGATCTGCTATATAACACCTTGCAACAATTTCGCTGGGATCGAGATTGGCCGGGCGCGCTGCAACTATTTGCAGGGATTGGGGAAGGGATATTTTTAGTTCTTGCGATTAAAACAGTGGGACTTCCGGGTATTGCCCGAGATGAACTCCTGCTAGGCACGTTTTTCTGGCACTATAGCTGCGTGTGGTTGGGCGTTTTTCTCGCTTCTCAAAGTCTGATGCGAATTCTGTTCCCTCGCTGGCGGTTTCGTGGGGGACGGTGGTTGGGATGAATGGAGGCAAGACCCCACGTTCGGGAAAATCCAGCTCGATTAGCGACCAGCTCCACCGTATTGTATCCGTCGGGCTTTCGGGCAGACCACTACGTCCGGTGATGGTGAAGGAACTGCCCGCAAAAGACGAACAGCCAGAAGTAACCCGATCGCCGGGATCGGTTGTTTCGTCACTCAATTTCAACAATCCAGTACTGGTATCCACGGCGGGGTTGTTAACTGCGGGGAGTTTGAGGGGTTGAGAAGTCCCCTCCGGGTTCGCCAGTTGCTCCCCTTTTGCGGCACTGGCTCACCGCTCTTTACTCCGCGGCGGTGATAACCGACCTGCGGAGTAAAGAGCGGTGAGTGAGAGTCGGGATAGAACAACCCAAACGCGAAAATTTACGGGACTCAAAGTCCCGTAAATTTTCAACCAACACGTGTTTAGAAACTTGCCAAAAAATAAAGTACCAGTCAATCTATACTAGGGCGTGTCATCAGTTAAGCCAAATCACAGAAGCTGTGAGATAAATAGCCCCCAAAAAATTACGAGCCGTTCGATCGT
>JAXHUC010000132.1:0-18069 GCA_034189805.1 Cyanobacteriota bacterium | reverse complement strand
CTTGTACGCAGGGGGTGTGGGGGAGGCGTTTCGTCCCCCACCGGGGGGTTTGGGGGGAGACCCCCCAACTCCGGGTTTTCAGTCGATTATTACCTTGTTGACAACGTAAATACAACCATATCGGTCAAGACCCACCAACAATAATTAACCACAACCCAATCCCTAAAGCAAGAGTTCCCAGATGTTGGGGGAAGAGGAATCGAAACGATCGACGGGCAATTTTTTGAGTGAGGACGACACTCAGCAGCACCGAAAAGGCGATCGTCGTTCCTTGCAAAAAGGCAATCACCGCCGGATGCGCCACCCAAACGGGTAACCCTTCTGCCGGGAAGCCGAACGTCGCCACGGTGACGGGGACGATCCGGCCGGCTTCTGTCAAACCCAGGTCGAGGTAGTGGGCGAGGCTGCCTCCCCAAACCAGGGGTAAGAATCCATAAGCCAGACCCAGAAACGATCGCGGCTGCGGGATTTGGGCAGTGCGAGGGTAAAGGGCGATCGCCCCGTAGGCGAGTAAGGGTACGATCGACGGCAGGACTAACGCCGCCACCGAGAATCCCAAATGCGGCCAAAACTGAGTTAAATCGATATTCAGCCCCAAAATTGCGTCGATTTCCGGCAGGCGGTGCAAAAAGATGCCCCCCAACAACAACCCCAACAGTGCCACTTCGTAAGCGCGAGGGACGTGGGTCGTCCACAGTTCCATGGCGGGGGGGCGTAAGTTGAATTGCACCGATCGATGGGGACAGGCCTTCAGACAGGTCATACACAACACACAATCTCGATTATCTTCGAGTTGGGCCGGGTGGGAATAGAGAGGGCATCCTAACGTTTCTTGACCTTCCCCTTTTTGCGGGCCGCCCTTGTAACACTGATAGGTGCTGCATTCAGCCGAGCAAATTCCTTTTTGCGCCCGCAGTTCCGTCATCGACAGTTTGGCAAACAGACCGTTCATCCCGCCGATCGGACAGAGGTAGCGACACCAGAAACGACGCTCGAAAATCGCCGAAAAAATCACGGCCCCGGCGGTAATTAACAGCAGCAAGCAACTGGATAGATAGGCGGTATTCTCCAGATGCCACAGTTCCTCCCACAGGAAAATTAGGGTAAACAATCCAAAGAGAAACCAGCCGCCCCAGCGATCGGCTTCCTGGCGCGGCCAGTTCTTGAGAGGACCCCAAGAGAATCTTCGAGAGAGTTTTTGGGTAATTTCCCCGTAAATCATGAACGGACAGATCGCGCACCAGAGGCGACCGACGAAGGGAAAGCCCAGCAAGACCAGGGGCCACCACCACGCCCAAAAAAGATTCAGGGCAATATTGGCATCGCGGGTTTGGGGACCGAGAAATAGAATCCCCACTATCAGGGCAAAAAACCACGAGGTAAAGCCGTAGTTGATCCGATCGGGCCACAGGGGACTGCGCAGAAACCGCCGGAATTGGGGATAGCTCTGGAGGAGGTTGACGCGAAACCGATTTTTGGGCGTACCGATCGACCAAAAGAGTTCTTTGGTGAGGACGGATGCCCCATCTCCCTGGACGATCGCCCGCTTGACCAGATCGTCTAATTCCCGCAAGTTGTTGGGAAAATCGTAGGCTTGCAAGCTGCGCAGGGCTTTCGGGGTGATAGTCGGTTTGGCGAGTCCTCGGGTGCGGCAGTAAAGGCTAATGAGGTAGTCGGCTTGGGCTTTGATATCGGCTTTGCGGACGCGCAGGGGGGGAACTTTAATTTGATGGGTGACGAAGCGATCGAACTGAGGCATCCTCTGTTCGGCGATCAGGATAATTTGGGCGCGACAGGGACGGGGTTCGGCGGGCGTGTCCGGATCGCGGGTGACGGGGGTGTAGGTTCCGGTTTCGAGGAGTTGCGCCACTTTCGGGCACAGTTCTTCGGGGAGATCGTGGACGTTATTGAGAACGATCGTCCCGGTTCCCACCCATTCGATCGCCCCTGGCTTGCCTCCCGCGCGACCGAACAGTTCCGCCCCGCTCGTTTGCAACAAGCCGCTAGTCAGTTGAATCATCGGTTCTCGCCGCCATTGGGAACCGTAGTGCATGAGGGCGGCGATGTTGTCTTTCTCGAGTCCGGGTTCGCCGAAGATCGTCACCGAATCGCGATCTTGGGCGGCTTTGCGGATTTGTTGGCGCAGGCGAACGGCGTAGCGACTGCTGCCGATGACTCCCCGTCGCGCTTTGGGGACGAGATAGGGTCGCAATTGTTCTTGGCGTTCCCGTTCGTAGGCCAGTTGGGCGGAAACGCGATCGAGATTTTCGGCGAGTCGCTGTTGGTAAACGCGGGCAATTTCTGGGTATTTCTCGAGAATTTGGCGAAATCGATCGGCGGCGATCGCCCAAACTTGCGACTCGGACAGGGCGGTAACGGTATATCCGCTGTGCGAGTCGAGGAGAAATTCTTGCAGGTTCACTGCCGAACCCGGTAGCAAACAACAGGGTTGAGTGGTGCATTGACGCTCGAGTTGACCGGCTTCGAGGATGTAGAGTGCCTCGAGGGGGGTATTTTCCTTTGTTAAGTTTTCGTTTCCTGCAAAGGTGCGAGTCTCGAGAACTTCGGCGATCTCCTGTAAGATTTCCCCCGAGAGAATCCCGAGTTCCGTGCGTTCTGCCAGCCATGTCACCCGTTCTGAGGCTATCATCAGTTGAGTCCCCTACCGCCCAATACACTCATTATCGATCGCTATGACACCTTCGGATATACCCAATCTCGGCGTTCCCCTGGTACTGCTGGGTCTAATTGCGATCGCGGCCGTTTATTTCGATCGGGTGGCGAATAGTTAATGACCTGGAAATCTCTAAACCTGCCCGGAACCTGCCGGACATTGAATGGCGCTGGTTTCCGGAATTGGTGGGGCATCCGGCATCGCAGGCGGTTCGATCGAGGGTTCGTCGGTGACGCAAGTCGCCGTCACGGAGACGGGTATCCCGCGATCGTTGGCCACCATAAACACGGCACTTGTATAGCTGCGCAGGTCGTCCCGTTTCGCCGTCGCCGTCACCTTCACGCTTTCGGTGCCATCCCCTTGGGGGGAAATTTCGTAGAGATAATCTTCCGTCTCCATGGGAAGATCGACGTAGAGCGGCTCAACTGACCCAGCAAAGGCGCGAAACTCCAGGTAATAGGTGCGTTGGGCGCGGGAGATATCCACGAGCTGTTCTTGCACCTCTCGCTCGACGATTTCTGCGGGTAGGGCGATCGAATCGGAGAGTTTCTCGAAGGTCGCCGCTCGTGCGTCCAAAGCTGTCGGTCTGGGCTGTCCGGGGGCGGTTCCGTCGATTTGCAAGCGCAGTCCGTTCGGGGTAAGAGCCATAATGGTCTGCACTACTTCCCCCGTCGGCAGGGTCAAATCGATCGCCGTGGGTTGGGTCTCCGGATAAATCTCGTAGCGGAATTCCTGAGCGGCCAGCGCCCCCACGGGTAAACGGACGATAAAGTGTAAAGTCCCTTCCGGGGTAAAAATCAAGGTGAGTTCCTGACCGGCGAGGGCATCGGGAGAATACCACCGTCCGATCGGATTGGAGATGGCATTCTGGGCGATATTCTGGGCGGGAACTGAAGGGCGATCGATTCCGATACGTTCCCAGGACAGCGTTTGGGCCCTCACCCCGCCATTTTCCAGACTCAGCGCGGCGATCGCACATAGGGTTAACCCTTTTAACCGTTCGTACCCCAACCGTCCCTTGCTGCCCCTCCAGAGTGTTAAGAACCACCGCTCGGACCGTACGACCATCCTACTCTACCTCCCCTGAGAATCCATCTTCATCTTCGTATTCTCCCGTTAAAAGGGTGGTTCCCAGCAAGCTCGTATCGTCGGCAATCTCATCGATCGATTCGTCCGTATCCTCTGGAGGCAGTTCCTCTTCGGGTAGGATCTCGTGGGCGTTGGCATCGAAATCGACCCGAATTTGCGGCCCCGAGCGAGCCAGACGAATCTCGATCCCATCAACGGCCAAAATTTGGGTAATGGGTTTGTCGTTCAAATAGGTTCCGTTCACGCCGAGATTAATAATCGTCCAACTATCGTCTTTTTGCCTCAACTCTAGGTGGTAGCGAGAAACCACCGCACTGTAGAGTACGACGTGATTGTTATTGGAGCGTCCGATCCGAATCACCGATTCGCGATCGAAAGTCCAACTTTTAACGGGAATCGCTTGCTTGGGATGTAAGAGGGTCAGTTTAATCACATTCGTAGCGCAACGCTAAAGTTGAGAAAACGAAGCCGAAAACGGTCGAATTCTTCTAGGGCATTTGAAACAAAAAGGTCATCAAATCGCCTTTGCCCAGGGCAATTCGATCGCCCGCTCGCAGGCGATGTCGATTCCCCGGCGGCAGCGGAACGTGGTTGACGTAAGTGCCGTTAGAACTACCCACATCTTCGAGATAGTAAGTTCCGGCTTCAACCCGGATATCGGCATGAACCCGCGAGACGACCTCGGAATTGGGAAACCCGGAAACGTCAATATCGGGAGGAATCCGGCTATTGGGCTTGCCAATATGAATCACGTTCGGATGGGATGGCAAATCGATGAGGGTATCGGTTTGAACGTGTAGGAGACGAATTTGGGGAACTTGTAATTGCGTTGCCGAACCCTGAGATGGGAAGGCAACTCGAACCGGAGTGGAGGCTTCGGGAATCCCTGCGGGAGCTTCGGGAACCCCTGCGGGAGCTTCGGGAACCCCTGCGGGAGCTTCGGGAATCTCTGCGGGGGTCGGTTGGCTCGAGATCGGAAGGGTTTCGGGCACTTGAGAGGGGCTAGAGGACTCGGTAACGGGATCGGGAACCACCGTAGGGGCAACCGAAGGCTCCAGAGGAGTTTCCTCTGCGGACGGGTTCTCCTGAAGGTTGAAACCGCACTGACCGCAGAAGCTAGCATCGGTTTGTACCGAAGCTCCGCAGTTCGGACATTCGGTCATCATGGGTAAAGGCGTGTAGCAAGCTTCGCACGCTAGAGCGCCATCGGGATTTTGGTGCTCGCAATTGGGGCAGACAATCATCCTGCTTTTCCTGAAATCCTGTTTGCGATGAACGGTGAAGCTCCTGCCATTGAAGCAGGGGATCTGGTCAAATTGTAATATTTAACGTGAATTCGGGTTAAGCCAAAGGCGGAAATATCCGCTCTTGGTGCAGTTCGAGGTTAAGGAGATTCGAGAGCGACCCGAGATGACCTCCTCTGGTTCTCGTATTGCCGATTCATTTTGGAACATTGCGCGATTTTCTCGCGCGATCGCACCCATTCCTCGAGTCGTTCTCTCCATCGAAGTCGCAGCCACTCCAACTATTGAGCCGATAGTGCAGAGCCAGCCGCTTCGTCGAGCAACCACCACAGTTCGCCTTCCAAGGGGGAAACCATCCGCGCCGGATAAGCTAGATCGTCTTCCTCGGGAGCAAAAATGCGATCGAGGGCAGTTTGTTTGCTCGCACCGGCAACGACAAAGGTGACGTAACGAGCCAGATTGATAACGGGAATGGTTAGGGTAATGCGAGGGTCGCCATCCTTGTTGCCGACCGTCACAACTCGATCGCACACTTGGAGCGCGTTCGTCTGGGGAAAAAGCGATGCGGTATGTCCGTCATCCCCCAGTCCGAGCAAAATGATATCGAAAACGGGAAAATCCCCCGGAGCCAAACCGAAAAATTCTTGCAGTCGGCTTTCGTAGGTACTCGCATCTGCGGTCGGGTCGCCGGCCATCGTCGGCATGGGATAAATGTTGCCGTCTCGAATGTCGATTTTATCCAACCAGGCTTCGCGCGCCATCCGATAATTGCTTTGGGCATCGTCGGGGGGAACGTAACGCTCGTCTCCCCAAAAGACGTAGATTTTCTCCCAGGGTAAATCTTGCGTGGCGAGAAACTCGTACAGGGGCTTGGGGGTACTGCCACCGGACAGGGCGATCGTGCATTGACCTCGCGCCTCCAAACTCGATCGCATCTGGGCGAGAACCACTTCTCCCGCGCGCTTCACGAGCGCTGTCTTGTCGGGTAAAACTTCAATCTTTTTTGTCATGCTTACTCCCCTTGATGCCGATGGCGCGAGACGATCGCGATCGGGTTTCCTCGCCTCACCATCCTAAGACCGATAGACGGGCAAAGTAAAGTAGAACGTGCTGCCCCGACCGGGAACCGAATCGACCCAGATTCGACCGTAATGGGAGCGGACGATCCGCTCGCACAACGCCAAGCCGATGCCGTAGCCATCTTTGCTGCGATCGCGTTTGAGCCGAAACTCATCTTCAAAAATGCTCTGCTGCTCTTCGCTGGGAATGCCGGGTCCCGTATCGCTGATGCCGATTTGGATTTTTTGCGACGTGCGATGCAAAACCGACACCCCGATCTGACCGCCCTCGGGGGTATATTTACCTGCATTATCCAACAAATTCATCAACACCTGGCGCACTCGCTCGAGATCGGCGTAGGCATAGGGCAAATCTTTGGGAATGTCGGTTTCGAGCTGTAAGGATTTGGCTTCCAATCGTTCTCGCTGTTCTTCGAGGACTTCAGAACACAGAGACCCCAGATCGACTTGTTTGGGTTGAATTCGTAACTTGGTCTCCCCTCGAGATGCCTGGAGAATATCGCCGATCATCCGATCGATGGCTCGAGTCTGAGTGCGAGCGAGTTTAATCAAACTGTGAAACTGCTCGTGGGTCAGCTTTTTCCCTTCTAAGAGATTGTCATAGCCGACGGTATCGAGGGTATCGATCGCCATTGAAGTTGCTGTGAGGGGGTTGCGAATTTCGTGGGCGAGCATGGAAATGAGCCGCTCGTTAAACCGTAACTGTTCTTGCAGTGCCTCTTTTTCTTGTTTGAGTTGAAAAATTTCGTCGGAGAGTTGAATAATTTGAGCGGAGCTGGCGATCGAACTTCGGGGATTTTCGCTCGCATCCGTGGCAGAGGGAGAGCTGGCTCGAGCTTGTTTGAGATAGTTTTCAACCGAGTGCTTCCACCGCGGCCAATACTGCGTGAGTTGCTCGACGAGATCGCTACCGGTCAACGTTTGCTGGGGTTCGGGGTGGATTTTTACCAATGCCGGGGTAGCAACTAACTTAAAATGCTCCACCAAATACGGCTTGTCTCCCACTTCGACAGCTTCGAGTTCCCAGTCTACTTCATGATGTTTTTCTTTGAGATACTCGCGAACCTGCCGAAGCTGTTCCCACGAACTGGGTCGTCTATCGACAAATAGCAATAATTGCAGGGGCGCTTCGGAAGGTTTAAATGGCTCGGGAGATGTTGGCATACCATCTCGATTGAAGGATGAATAACGAGTTGACCGCTCGAGAGGGGTGCAACTGAAGAAATTGAATGAGTGCTTCTCTAGCTTAATTGCTTTTTTAGCTTAATATCTTCTTTAGATTTCGATATATTATCCTGTTCTGGTACATTCTGTCGTCCTCGTCCCCTCCGTTCGGAGAAGATTTCCGTTGGTAAAATCCCTCGATTGGCACAAAAATCCTTGGTTCCGACTGGCAATGGGGGCCGCTGCGGTCTTCTTTGTCATCTGTCTGGCTCTTATTCTCCATCGTTACTACACGTTCTACGCTTCCTTCGATCAGGGGATTTTCAATCAGGTCTTCTGGAATAATCTCCACGGTCGCCTGTTTCAAAGTTCTCTCTCTTCTTCCCTGTCGATCGACGTGGTGGGAGACAATCAGGTTCCGGAAGTCTACTATCGCCGGCTCGGACAGCATTTTACCCCCGCACTGCTGTTGTGGGTGCCGTTCTACGCGCTGTTTCCTTCTGCCGCCACCCTGAGCGTGTTGCAGGTGACCCTGGTGACGGCTGCGGGAATCGTTCTTTATTTTCTGGCACGGCAGTCGGTCTCTTCCCCCATTGCGGCGGCGATCGTCGTCAGCTACTATACCGCCAACGCCCTTCTGGGTCCGACTTTGGGCAATTTTCACGATAGCTGCCAGCTTCCTCTGTTCATGTTCGGTCTGCTGCTGGCGATGGAAAAACGATGGTGGTGGTTGTTTTGGCTGTTGGCGGTGTGTATTTTGATGGTGCGAGAGGACTCGGGGGTGAGTTTGTTCGGCGTGGGGGCGTATTTGCTGCTGAGTCGGCGCTATCCCGTCGTGGGGTTGACGGTCTGCGCTCTGAGTTTCGGCTACATTTTGGTGCTGACAAATTCGATCATGCCCTTGTTTTCCGAGGATGTTTCCCGGCGCTTTACCATCGAGCGTTTCGGTCAGTATGCCGATGGTACCGAAGCTTCGACGGTGGAAATTATTTGGGGCATCCTCAGTCAACCTCAGATTTGGATTCGCGAACTGTTAACCCCTTTCGATCGCACGATTAATTACATCTTGGGTCAGTGGTTGCCCTTAGCCTTCGTTCCCGCCCTATCGCCAACGGCTTGGACGATCGCCGGATTTCCCCTCTTCAAGCTGCTGATTGCCAAGGGACAAACGGTTCTCTCGATTAATATTCGCTACGCCATGACGATCGTGCCAGGGTTGTTTTACGGGGCAATTCAATGGTGGTCGAAAAATCCCGAACGGTTCGATAAGGTGTCAGTTCGCCGCTTTTGGGTCTTTTGCATGAGTTTATCCCTGGCAATTACCCTGATCTCCAATCCCAACCGAACCCTATCGTTCGTTCTGCCCGACTCCTTCGACCCGTTAGTGTACGTTCCCCTACCCCGTCAGTGGTCTCACGCGCGCCAGGCTTATCCCCTGCTCGATCGCATTCCGGTCGACGCGGGAGTGGGGGCGACGACGGGTTTTATCCCCCAACTCTCGGGACGCAGAAAGGTGCTGCGCTTACCCCATCCGGATTTATCCCGCTATGCCGAAGATAATCGGATTGTCGGCTTTGAAGATGGGGCGATGCTGGTGTTACGAGATCCGAATTCGGATTCGGGCGAAACGTTTCGGTTTCCCTTGTTGGAGGTGCGAGACGACACCAGAGAAGTGGTAAAACTCGATTACGCGATCGTCGATGTGTGGCACTTACAGCAGTATCAAGTGGCATTCGAGCACGATCGCTATTTGCTCGAAGCGTTGGTTTGGGCGATCGATGGATTGACTGGAAGTGGAGAATATTCGATCGTCGGTTTCCGAGATGGCATCGTTCTCATCGAGCACGACGCACCCTCGAACCCAGAAGCCGAGGCGCAATGGCAGGTTTTGCGGGCAGAACTCGGTACGCGATCGCTTGAATCGTAGGGGAAGAGAGAATGCAAAATTAAAAATGCAAAATGCAAAATGGGGAACGGGGAACATTAAATACCGGCTCTCTCCCTTGTCTCCCTCATCTCCCTTGTCTCCCTCATCTCCCCAAGCTCCTATCTCGAAGAGCTGACTTGCCATTAATTAATCCGCACCAATCGAATCTCCGTCCGTTGTTGGCGCGGATCTTCGGGCGGAACCCCCGATAGGGGCAGATAAAACCCTTTTCCTTCGGCGACAAAATTATGCTGAAGTCCTGAATTTTGCAGGTAATCGACCACCGTTTGCGCCCGTTGTTCGCTTAAGGCTTGGTTGAATTCTGGCGTACCGGTTTTCGAGGTGTGTCCGATGACTTGAATTGCCACGGTTTCGATGTTAAATTCGCTGATTTCTTGCGCTAAACTCTCTAAAGTGTTTTGTCCGTCGGCGGTTAAATCGGCAGCGCCACTCTCGAACTTCACTTCCCCTCGAACCTGCAAATTGCCGATATTGGGGGCTTGTTTAATTTCATCCGCACTCAGATTGGGGGCTGTGGGATTGATGGTACGGCTGTCCCCAGATAATCGCTCGGCGAGTTGCGGATCGGACTCGCGGATTAAATCGATCAGAGTTTGCGTATTTTGGGCGGCAGGGGCGATCGCCGATTCTACGATTAAATCCTGGGGATTCTCCGGAACATCATCGAGTTGTCCCGAGAGGACTAATACTGCGGCTGTGGAACTGATGCGCTTGGCGAGGGTTTCTCCGGTCATCCACTGTTGCGCTTCGGCTGCGGTGAAAAACTCGATTCCTTGCAATACTGCTGCCGCATCAGCCGCCTCCAATCCCCCATCTTCGGCAATTTGCGCTTGTAATTGCGACGCATCGCGGACGTTGGTATCGATACGGCGATAGTAGGCTTCGAGGAAATCGGCAATTGCGTCGGGTTGCGACTCGATGAGGCGATCGCTCGCCACCAGAACGTCTACGATCGCATTTGGGGCATCCTGACTCGAGAGCACCACCGTATAGCCTTGCTGCCGCGCCTGGGTGACGAAGGGTTCCCAAATGACGGCGATCGGCACGTTCTGGTTTCGATCTCGCATCAACTCCCAAGCTTCGGAGGCATCGGCAACGGAAACCACCTCGAAATCTGCCAAATTAAATGCCTCGAACTTGGTATCGAGAACTAGAGCTAAATATTCACTCGGGGTATCTCCGGCAAACGCAATCTTTAAAGTCTTCCCTTGAGCTTTTTCGCGATCGACTAAGGCTTTTAAATCTTCAAGAGACTTGAGTTCGGGGTATTTCGGCGTGTTGAGTACCACCGCATCTGCCCCAGTGGTCCGATCGATCAGTCCGACGATTTTGCCAGCCGGTTTTTCTTGGACGAAGCGATCCAACGTCGTCACCATCAGATCGACCTCTCCTTGACTCAACCGTTGGGCGCGCTTGGCTTGGTCGAACTCATCTTCGTAAGTCAGAGTTAGCCCCGTTTCTTCGAGGGTATCCTGAAATTGAGCATTGCGAAACGTGCTGTAGCCGCTGAACGTATCTCCTAAAATTTTCAGTGCGTTCGACTCGCGCCGTTCGGCAGGGTTCGTCTGCTGCGATGAAGTCGAAGAACCGTTGAGACCCGACATCATCCCCGAGCGATTCAACCACCACAACCCCCCACCCAGTAACCCTAATGTCACTAGGAGCGTCAGGACTAGTGCGATCGGATTTTCCTGCTTGCTCATTTGCGTTCGATCTGTTTGTTATGTTGGGTATATAATGACAAATTTTGCGATCCTGCCGCCGATCGGTCATCTTTTACAAGGCAAAATCCGCATGACTGCTGCTAAAAACGCTCAATCGATTCAATATTCAAACATGACGCTCGAACGGGCCCGGCGAGCGATGCGTTGCGCTCCCTTTCGACTTGAATGGTATGCCACCGTGAAAACAAATGGTGTTTTTCTCGGGGCGATCGCCGGAGAGTCGGGAGTCGAGCGTCAATATACGCGATCGCCTTTGCCCGAATTAGTAGCAGAGAACCATTTACTGTGGCTGATCGATGTTGGGGTGCTGCGGCGGGAAGTCGATGGTCAGGGTATTACCGATAGTTTTCGTCTCACGCCTCTCGGTCGTCAATTGACTGCCCAGTGGCAAGAAAATTCAGCGGAGTGGACGAAGGCAGTTTCCCCGATCGATCGCCTCTTAAACGGGGTCAGTCGCTGGCTGAGATTGCCGTTCTAAATTTTCCTCTTTCACATTCCAATCGCTCTAGATGCCTCAGCGCGAATCTCCGAGCATCGAGCGGTCGAGAGTGCGATCGTCCAAGTAGCCATTAGCATCATTCGAGCATCTGGTCAGAAACCCCCGCTTAAAAGACAAGACGGGGGCTTGGGGAGATAACCAACTCTCCCAGGTCTGACTAGACCGTAGAGCTTTGTTCTAGTACGCACTTCCGAATACTTCCCTAGTTCGGATTCCCTGTAAGCCCGTGTTATCGGGCGTGGGTAATGCCCAGACATCTTGAACGAAGTGGTCGAAGGGACGGACGCAAGTCCAAACACTTTCACGTGAGGATTATCTCCATGCAACGTGTACCTGTAATTTCACCCGATGGCATCCCCTTGATGCCCACTAAGCCATCTCGCGCCCGTCGCTGGTTGCAAGAGGGCAAAGCCAAAATCTACCCAAACGACCTGAAAATATTCGCCATTCAACTCACCCACCAACCGTCAGACACTAAAGCCCAACCGATTGCCGTTGGCGTAGACCCCGGTCAACTCTATTCGGGAATTGCCGTTCAATCTAAACACGCAACCTTGTGGGCGGGACATCTAGTCCTTAGCTTCAAGCGAGTGAAGGAACGGATGGAGACCCGAGCAATGATGCGACGAACTCGACGTTCGCGACGGATTAACCGCAAGGTTTCTTACAGCCAACGCGCCCATCGTCAAAAACGATTTGATAACCGCAAAGGACACAAACTCCCGCCATCAATCCGCTCGAACCGTCAACTCGAAATCCGAGTCGTCAAGGAATTAACCCATCTCTATCCCATCACCGATATCGTTTACGAAATTGTCAAAGCTGTCGGGAATAAAGCCTTCTCTCCAGTGATGGTCGGTCAATACTGGGCAACCTTCCAGCTTGAAGAGATTGCACCTGTCATCACCCGGAACGGATGGGAGACCGCCAAGATGCGAGAGATTCTCGGGTTGACTAAAGACCCGAAGAAATCAAAGCCCGTCTTGGAGACTCACGCAATTGATGGAATTGCTCTGGCGGCGACAGTCTTCAACCAGAAACAGACAGTCCATCGCCAGAATTCCCGACTTGTTAGCTTCGAGAATGCCACCATCACCCCTGCTCCATTTGCAGTGGTGCGTCGCCCGTTGGTTAGCCGCCGCCAACTGCACTTGTTGCAATTTGCCAAGGGCGGGAAACGGCGAAAGTACGGCGGGACGACAACCCGTCACGGTGTGCGCAAGGGAGATTACGTGGAGGCAACCCGCGCGGGGAAGACTTATCGCGGCTGGGTGAGTGGCGATACGGCTACTCAGGTATCGGTTAGCGATATCGACTGGAAAAGAATCGGACAGTTTACAGCTCGGAACGTCCGCATTCTCAGTTGTGCCAACGGGCTAATTGTAAAGCCGTCCTAGAAGGACGGGGTTTCAGATCCAAGGAAATCCGATGAAATCCCTCATGGTGGTGGGAACGACTTCCCACGCAGGTAAATCTATTCTGACAACGGCGATCTGTCGCCTCATGACCCGGCAAGGCTGGCGCGTTACCCCCTTCAAAGGGCAGAATATGGCGTTGAATTCCTACGTCACCGATAGCGGTGGCGAAATCGGTTACGCTCAAGCGGTGCAAGCCTGGGCGGCCGGTGTGGCCCCGGCGGTGGAGATGAACCCGATTTTGCTCAAACCCCAGGGGAATATGACCTCCCAGATTATTCTCAAGGGGAAAGCAGTCGGGCAAGTCCAAGCTTCGGACTATTACGAGCGCTATTTCGATATCGGCTGGCAAACCATTCAAGAATGCCTGCGCCAGTTGAGTTCCGAATTCGATACGATCGTCTGCGAAGGGGCGGGAAGTCCGGCGGAAATCAATCTCAAGCATCGAGATTTGACCAACATGCGGATTGCCCGCTATCTCAAAGCGCCGACCCTACTGGTGGTCGATATCGATCGCGGCGGTGCGTTTGCCCACGTCGTCGGCACGTTGCAACTGCTCGATCCCGAAGAACGGGCTTTGATTCGCGGCATTGTGATTAACAAGTTCCGAGGACAGCGATCGATTTTGCAACCGGGGATTACCTGGCTCGAAGAACATACCGGAATTCCCGTGTTGGGGGTGATTCCCTGGATCGACCAAGTGTTTCCCGCCGAAGACTCTCTGAGTTTGTTTGAAGCCCCCAGTCGCAAGGCTGAAGGGGATTTGACCATTGGCGTGATTCGCTTGCCTCGGATTTCTAACTTTACCGATTTCGATCCCCTCGAAGCCGAACCCTCGGTGAGCGTGAAGTACATTCGCCCCAACCAAAATCTCGGTCATCCCGATGCGGTGGTGATTCCCGGTTCCAAAACCACGATTGCCGATTTGCTCACCTTGCAAAAGACGGGAATGGCAAAAGCCTTGCAAGACTACGTGGATGCTGGGGGGACGGTTTTAGGCATTTGCGGCGGTTTTCAGATGCTCGGACAAACTGTAGCCGACCCCGAAGGCGTGGAAGGACTCGAAGGGCGCTACGACGGTCTGGGGATGCTGCCCCTGAAAACGGTGATTACCCGGCAGAAAATTGCCCGACAGCGCACCGTTTCGTCGAGCTATCCGCAAGCGGGACTGCCAGTCAGCGGTTACGAAATCCACCAAGGTCGATCGCAAAATACCAACCCCGAGGAAACCAAACCCCTGTTCGACGATGCGGGAATCGGTTTGGTCGATAAGTTTGATGGGGTCTGGGGAACCTACCTCCACGGCATTTTCGATAACGGCCCCTGGCGGCGCGCCTGGTTGAACCGCCTGCGCCAGCAACGGGGACTCAAAGCCCTACCCACGGGAATTCCCAACTACCGAGAACAGCGAGATATGCTCCTCGACAACCTCGCCGATACGGTGGGAGAGTATTTAAATTTGAATCCGTTGTTGTCTTGATGGGGAATGGGGGGCTTCGGAGGCTTCGGGAGCTTCGGAGGCTTCGGAGGCTTCGGGGGCTTGAGAAGCTAAATATTCTCCCGTTTCTCCCGTTTCCTCCCCATCTCCGCGTCCCCGCCTCCCCGCGTCACCGCGTCCTCTCATTTCCCTCACCTCCCTCCCCGCGTCACCGCGTCTCCCCGCGTCACCGCGTCTCCCCATCTCCGCGTCCCCGCGTCCCCGCGTCCCCGCGTCCTCTCATCTCCCTCACCTCTCTCCCCGCGTCACCGCGTCTCCCCCTCTCCGCGTCCTCTTCCCTACTCCTCCCGTTCTCCGGCGATGAACTCTTCGGTCATCTGATAGGCAACATCGTCGGTATATTGAACGGGGGGATGTTTCATGAAGTATGCCGAGGGGGAGTATAAAATTCCGCCTTTTTTGGCGGCGATCGCCATTTTACAGCAGCGAATTGCATCGATCGACACCCCGGCAGAGTTGGGAGAATCTTCTACGGAAAGGCGCAGTTCTAAATTCATCGGCACGTTGCCAAACAGCTTGCCTTCCATGCGGATGAAACAGACTTTGTTATCCTTTTGCCAGGGGACGTAATCGCTCGGTCCCACGTGAATGTTTTCATCTTCGAGGCGCTCTTCCATTGCCGATTGCACCGCTTCGGTTTTCGATTCCTTTTTCGAGGATAAACGGCTGCGGTTGAGCATATTTAAAAAGTCGGTATTCCCGCCAGTATTGAGCTGATAGGTGCGATCGATTTTAACCCCTCGCTTGCGGAATAAATCCGAGAGCGTCCGGTGGGTAATCGTCGCTCCCATTTGCGCTTTAATATCGTCCCCGATGATGGGAATGTTTCGATGTTTGAATTTCTCGGCCCAGAGGGGGTTGCTGGCAATAAAAACGGGAATACAATTGACTAAGGCAACTCCCGCTTCGACGGCACATTCGGCATAGAAACCCGTGGCTTCTTGAGACCCTACGGGAAGATAGTTGACGAGTATTTCAGTTCCCGAATCTTTGAGGATTTTAACGACTTCTTCTTTGGTGGGTTCGGGTTTGTCGCTGAGGACGAAAGTATGGTTTTCATCCCGATCTTTCATATGATCGGAGAAGCCATCGAGGACTTTTCCCATACTCACTAAAGCACTTGTTTTCGGGAGATTATCGCAAAAGATAGCGGTGCAATTGGGGGGGGCGAAAATGGCTTCGGCAATATCTTTGCCCACTTTGCGCGCGTCAATGTCGAACGCGGCAACGACTTCGATATCGTAGGGCTTGTAGCCGCCAACCTCCCAATGCATCAACCCGATCGCATCTTCGGGATCTTGTCCTTTATAGTACTCGATACCCTGAACTAAAGAACTCGCGCAATTTCCCATGCCTACGATCGCGATCTTAATCTTTTCCACTACTCGTCTACTCCTTACACCAAAGTAATTTACTTATCTTGCAGATTTGTTCGTTTGAAATCTGATGCTTTCGGCACGATCGACTATAATTCAGACAGAATTTGACGGCAACGATCGCGCGTTGTACTGCCAAACTCTGCCCGAGCGAGGGTAACTTTTAACTTGTTAACTCAGATTGTTACTCTAGATTACAATTGCGGGGGTATAGCCAGGTATAATAGCTTTAGTTGAGTCTTGGAAGCAACTCAAAATATCTCCTGACTCCCTACAATTTCAAGATCGCAACAATTTCGCCATTGTATTTACGCAATTGGCTTCAGATCGAGACAAAAATTCTTCATTTCGGATTTGATTTCTGGAATCTGTTTCTGAGTTGGATTTATTCTGAAGTCTACCAAGCACTGTTCCGATCGAGAATCCTAGTAGCCAGTTCTCAAACTGTCTCTTTGCTTGAATTTTTCTCGAATCGATCTCGCACCGCTCTCGATACTCAATTGCAATCTAATGCGGCGAGGATTAAGACGATCGCTCCGACAATCTTCACTGTCTAACTCTCGCCGCTAAACTTTCGCCGCATTGTTGTGCTTTGGCTCGAACGGACTCTCGGCATTACCCGAGAACCTAAGAGATCCGTCTAGAAACCGTTGCGACCCCAGATCACCAAAGATATCGAAAACGTAAACACGACCAGCAAGGCCGCCCAACCAACTGAGAAAATATCCATAGCTTGGAATTTAAAAAAATATTACAGAATTACTCCAAGCTATATAATAAGCCAATTTAAGCCATCTGTTCGCGCTTGCGCGAGTATTAAGAATTGTGAATAACTCAAACCAATTTGTTTCTCTCGAGCGGATCGAATCCCTTAAAGCCGGACTTCTGGGAGCATTTGCCGGAACGATCGCCTATTCGATCGCAGTCATTATCGATCGGTGGACGATCGCCCGTTTGGAGTTACCCTTTTCCTGGACCACCGCTTCCGAGTCGCTGTTGAATCTGGTGCTGGCGACGATCGTTGCCGGGGCGAGCGGTTTTCTGTTTGGAGTCACCTACCGCTACGTGATTCGGCGCGATCGTAACCCACATCTGAATTCTGGTGCGGTACTTGCCTTCGGGTTGGTGCGCGGTTTGGCTCAAGTCAACGGCACTCTCGATATCGCCTTTGAGGGACTCGGATCGCTGCTTGCATTGGCGATTGTCGTGTTTGAAAGCGTTCTCCTGTTTGCCGTCGCTGCCCTCATTTTGGATGGAGCGATGGAGCGAGGTTGGCTCAAACCCTTCGAGTCAGAGTAACCTCGGCGATTGGGTTGTTAGGGATATGCCAGAAAATCACATATCCGCGCCCTGGGGTCAACGACCGTTGACCCCTACAGTAAATTGTTGGCAAGCTGGTATCTTAACGCAATCCGATGTGACGGAAGGGCGAAGCATTTGGATATTTCATCTCTGGTGCTGACTCATCATCGATCCCTCAAATGCTTTGCCCCTACATGCCTGTCAATCGTCGCGATGCACGGTATCGGGCGAAAAAGCGGGTAGGCAAATGGCGATATATTCCGCACCGTCGGGGGTACTGTAGCGGACCCACTCACCGCGATGGGCGATAATCGCTTGTCCGGCGGCCACATCGAACTGTCCCCCTTCGTATTCCACCCGTAGCGTTCCTTTCAGCACCACGGTAAATTCATCGAACTCCGGACGCTGACCCGGTTCCATCCAACCGCTCGGAGAGGTCATCCGGGCGACACTTACCCCTTCGGTTTGGGTATTGACGCGACCGATATATTCATCGATCAGTTTGGGTTTATTTCCGGCTGATTCGATGCGGGTGGGGTTGGGTATGAGTTGAGGCATGGCGGTCTCTGAGGCTGGGTTTTCATCTTTTGAGGATACGGGAAAATGGCTGGGAACGGGAGAAGTCGCTAGGATGGAATGCAAGATGACTGGGTGCGCTACCGGGTTAACGATATGGACTGGAAGGAGTTGAAACGGAATGGCGAACCCAGAACATTTAGCTAAGTTACAAGAGGGAATAGAAGCTTGGAATCGATGGAGAGATGAGAATTTCACAGAACAGCCTGACCTCCGATATGCCGACCTCCGATATGCCCACCTCCAAGGTGCCCACCTCCAAGGTGCCCACCTCCACCGTGCCCACCTCCAAGGTGCCCACCTCCACCGTGCCCACCTCCACCGTGCCCACCTCCAAGGTGCCGACCTCCAAGATGCCCACCTCCGATATGCCGACCTCCAAGATGCCGACCTCATAGGTGCCGACCTCCACCGTGCCAAACTCCAAGGTGCCGACCTCCAAGATGCCGACCTCCAAGATGCCGACCTCCAAGATGCCGAC
>JAXHUC010000131.1:0-18115 GCA_034189805.1 Cyanobacteriota bacterium | reverse complement strand
ATTGTGGTGAATTCCATGTGTCCGGGTTGGGTGAGAACGGATATGGGGGGAGAATCGGCAGCGCGATCGCCCGAACAAGGAGCAGACACGGCTATCTGGCTGGCAACGGAAGCATCCCGCAACCACACGGGAAAATTCTGGCGCGATCGAAAAGAGATTGCATTTTAGGGTTTATTGAATTTCGTTTCGATCGGTAGCTTTGGGGGTTCGATAGACAGGTTCGACCTTCAATATTCAATTGACTCAATCGATTTTGACCAATTAATTTTGACCGGGAAAACAATCATGACCGATAATATTCAGACCGAAAATGCGATCGCCCCCAAAACTTTCAAACTGGGTGGAGATTTAGAAGTCAATCGACTGGGCTATGGAGCCATGCGCCTCACTGGACAACCGGGTAATTTCGGTCCTTATGCCGACTGGGAAGGTGGGAAAGAATTACTGCGCCGCGCCGTCGAACTGGGAGTGAATTTTATCGATACGGCCGAGGCTTACGGTCCCGGTTTCAACGAGGAAATTATTGCTGCCGCGTTGCATCCGTATTCCGCCAATCTGACGATCGCCACCAAAGGGGGAATCGACAAACCCGCACCGGATAACATTCGTGCCAATGGCAGTCCGGAAAATCTGCGGCGCGGTTGCGAGGAGAGTTTGCAACGGTTGAAAGTCGATCGCATCGATTTGTACCAATTGCATCGTCCCGATCCCAACATCCCTTTTGCCGAATCCGTCGGCGCGCTTGCCGAACTCCAGCGCGAAGGTAAAATCCGCCATATCGGTCTATCTAACATTACTTTGGCGCAACTGGAGGAAGCTCGCAAGATTGCGGCGATCGCCTCGGTACAAAATCGCCTCAACATTGCCGAACGCAGCCACGAAGCGATTCTCGACTACTGCACCGATCGTGATATTGCCTTCATTCCCTACGCACCGTTAGGCGCGCATCCGCTCAAACAAGGCTCGCCGTTGGCAACCGCCGGCGGAATCCTCACGGAAATTGCTACCCATCATGGGGTTCAGCCGAATCAAATCGCCCTGGCGTGGATGTTGCATCGCGCGCCGAATATCATTATGATTCCAGGGACGACGACGATCGCCCATCTGGAAGAAAACGTGGCGGCAGCTTCAATTCGACTGACTCCCGAAGAGGTTGGATCGCTCGATCGAATGTAAAAGAAACCCGAGAAAAATTTACGTTCAAGCCAAAGCGTACAACACTTTTGAGAAGTCGCATCGAGCCATCGCCGAACTTTGGATGTAGAAGTAAAGCGAGCCATTTTCGGCTAGGGGAATTTTCAAAAGCAGTGTATCGAAAGGGTCTTCTGGAGTACTGAAGCCATAGCGCGGATCGTCCGAGAAAAACCGACTGTATCCGCCCATTTGGAAATCGGAATAAAACCGATCGAAAAATCGATCGTAAGCTTCGATAAACGCCGATCGCCCATCTTTTTCGATCGCCTCGGGTTGATGAATAAAATGCTCGTAAATTTCATCTTCTAGGGCGGGGACTGAGTATTTGAGCGACCATTGAATTGCCGAACAATTTTCCGGAAATGGCTCGCAATCGCCTCCTTCCTTTTGGGGCAGAAAATCAAAATTGTGGGTTAAGTTTGCTTCGTTTAAATCGGGTTCGGAAAAGTAGAGAACCCTCCATTTTGAGTCTAGAGAATGAATCTCCCCGGAGAGATTGGATAACCCATACATTGCCTCGTCGTTATTGGCCAACAAATAAAATTGGAGGATTCCTCGATTGGGTAATCCTTCAAGGTGCGGGACTTCGGCAAAATTAATTTGAGCGAGTAGGTGTAGGTATTCCCCATCTGAGGTTTGGGGATAGTCAAATCCTCGAGGTAAATAGGGCAAACTGCCGGGACTCTTTTCCCAGCCCGCAAATTTACTCTGCCACTGCGTCAGGTTCTCTTCTGGAATTAAATTAATTTCTAAGTGGGGTTTAAGGGTGGCTTCGAGGCGATCGCGATACCGTTCCAGAATATCTGGCATGACTTCTTCGATTCGATAACCTGACACGATACTTTCCCTTCTAAAGATGCGTACGTCAATCGCGCAACCTACTGGCTAAGACTGTTGTTGAGCGGTTATTGAGGGGTGTCGCTTATCCCCAACTGGCATCATATCTAAAATCCGCCCCCATCGAATCCACCGCCTCCATCAAATCCACCGCCTCCATCGCACCCACCTCCATCGAAACCCCCACCGACATCGCAACTGCCGCTATCAAATCCGCTTTCACTACTACTATTAGGGTTGTGGCTACACCAACCGTCATGACCCGTTATAGACCCATTGGAGTGTAGATTCGTTCTTCTTTCGGACTGGAGATCGCGCCACCGACGATTTGAGGGCTTTTCTTTAGAGCGTTCGATCCGATTGAAGATGAGACCCACCGAGGCGAGTAACACCAAAAAAAATAGGGGAAATAAATCTTCCACGATAACTTCACCGTTTGGAGGACGACTTTCATCCCAATATAGAAAATTTTTGGGGGAAGGGTTCGGTAAGTGAATACCACCATTACCTGCCACCAATAGTCAATGCCACCATCTAGCGCAACGCGCGCCGTTTCTTTACCCGATCGCGCGAAATTAGGTATTCCCCGTTCCCCATTCCCAAAAAGTGCATAAGTCCCGATCGCCTAGAAGTACGTATAGAGGAGGGATGAGATAATCGAATCGAACATGCTACTCCTGCCACGTGACATAGATATGGGAACTGCATCAAAATATTGGAGACTCGTGAGGCTAAATGCTTCGGGAGGATGCAGGACGGAAGAAATTCGCTCGGCCAAAGACTTTTTCTGCGAGCAATTTCCCCAGTTGCAACAACCCCAACTCCAAGACCTGTCCGATATTCAAATCCAACGCCACCTACTCGCACTCGTGCGGTCTGGCAACTCTCAGACGGCTTGTCGGATGGCTCAGTTGTGTTTGCGCTGTTTTATCTCTCACCAAATTCTCCGAGTTTGCCAGCAACTATCGGTTCGCTTTGGTCGGGAACGGGGTTTTACCGATCGAGATCTATTGCCCTTAGTTCTTGACGACGTGCTTCCTTCGGTCAATTCCAAAGGGTCGTATCGCTCGGTGGCCGATAATATTTTACAAACCTTCGAGCCAGAACGGGCGGGACTCTCGACTTGGACGGCGAGACTGGTGAAGCGTCACCCAGAACTGACTCGCTTTTTGCTCGAGCGGGGAATTTATACGATTACCGACTGGGCGATTTTAAACGATACGAAGTTGACTCAATTACGGCGTATTTTGGCAGACTTTTACGATTTATCGACCGTAGAAGTCCAAAATAACTGTAATTTGCTCGAATGTTACCACAAGGTCTATCGAGCGCAACGGATCGAGCAACGTCTGGCTCGAGGAAAGGTCTCCAGTTGTTGCCCCCCGCCCGATCGCCTTCAGCTCGAAAATATTGCCGCACGACTCGATCGCGAATATCGGTGGCGGCGATCGCCCAAGCAGATTCGAGAACTATTGCAGGAACTCGCAGGTAGACTGCGGCAATATCGGATTTACGTTCGAGGGGGTACGATCGAATCCGAATCGTTAGATGCTCCAGAAATGAGCGCTCGAGTTGGGGCGATGTCCGCTCGGGAGGTTGAAGAAGACCGGGGCGATCGAGATACATTTTTAAGTGCTTATCGAGATGACTTTGAAGGCTGTTTGGATCGAGCGGTTCGAGAAAGCATTCAAGCGCGTCTGAGCCGGAAGCCGAGAAAAAATTCTCCCACCCCCGAACAGTTTCTGACGGCATTGCATATGTTTCACTGCGAGGGAAAATCCATGAGCGAAATTGCCCGCGTCCTGGGTTTCAAGGCGCAATATCAAGTGACGCGAATGCTCAAGCTGAAAGATTTTAGAGCGGATGTCCGGCAGCAGATGTTGGTGAAATTACTCGATCGGGTGTTGGAGCGCGCGAAGGTTTATGTCGATCGAGAGCAGCTTGCGGCAACAGAATCTCAGGTTAAAGGCGCGCTTGACGAACAAATTGAAACCGAGATCGAGCAAGCCGAAAAAGAAGCCAGCGTCCCTCACGATCGCCCGGTGAAAAGTTTGTTTTCTCGCCGCTTATGCCACTATCTCCAAGAAATAGAGGTTTGCCAGCCCGATCGATGTGAATGTTAAAGGTGCATATTATTGCCCGATCGATTTCGAGATTGCCGATCCCTGACTCAACTTTGCCCTAGCTCAACTTTGCCCTAGCTCAACTTTGATTGAAACGACGACGGAGTGACCCAAGATGATGCCCCAAAGTACTCGCTACGATGATTTTGTATTCGATTTCGATATGTTATCGGAAACGCTCTCTCTCGATACGATCGACCTCGAGGCCGATGAAATCGATCGAGCATTGCAACTGAGCCAATCGATCGTCGAATCCGACGGACAGTGGCAAACTTATCTCAATGTTTTAGCTCGCTTGGGTGTCAAGCAATGGTTATCTCAAAGAGCGCCAGAATTATCCGGATTCGACAGTTTCGATCGACTCGACTTGCGGTTCGCGCCAGAATACAGTCCGCTGTTAGGATCGGCGAGTTACGCCCGCGTGGGAGACTTTACCCTATGTATCCTGGCGATGGGCAGTTCGATCGATGAAGAAATCTCTATTCCCAGAGCGACGATCGAATTACCGGAATTTGCCGCTCATTTCTACATTGCCGTCGAAGTTTGCGAAGAGTACGATCGCGTCACCGTGCGCGGGAGTTTATCGGGCGATCGACTGCGTAGCGAGGGGTTGAAACAAAGTTTGGAACTCGAAGAAGATTGGACGTACTCCCTTCCCCTCTCGGAGTTCGATCTCGATAGCGATCGACTGTTACTTTACCTGCGCTGCTTGGAACCGACTGCCATTGCCCTGCCCGAAATGCCCCAACGCGCGACCCTCCATCCCCGCCAGCGTGCCAAACTCGTCCGCCTCGCCTCCGAGTTACCCGCGAGCGAACTGCCCTGGTGGCAAGTGCTGACCTGGGAAGATGCGATCGGCTTGTTGGTTCGCCCGGAATTGCTGCAAGCCACTCCTGAAATTCCCCTGGCAACAACCGTCCCGGCGCAGACTTCTCCCCTTGCTTCCCTCGATCCGATCGTCAACGTGGCTTCCTGGCTGCGAGACGAACTCGATCGATGGGCGCAAGAAGCCGCATGGGTACTCCTACCGAGTTTGAACCTTTCCCCGTCTCCCATGATGCGCTCTTCCATGCGCGATACGGCATCGGATTTAGAAACGATGCTCCAACAACTGCAACGGGAAAAACAGATGCAGATTTCCCCCCAAGCGCGCGGGGCGTATCAAGATTTGCAACTGACCGATACTTCCATTCGGTTGTATGCCCTCACTTGGGAAGTTCCCCTGAATGCCCGAGAGTCGGAATGGGCGCTGCTGTTGATTTTGACGGGTCAGCCGGGAGCAGAACTGCCCATGGGGATTACGTTACAAGTCAGGGACGAAACAGAAATTTTAGTCCGACGCACCCTCGCAGAACCCAACGGCGTTCTCTACACGCAAGTCATCGGGGCATGGGAAGAGCAGTTTGGCGTGCAAATCGAACTCGCGAGCGGGGAAATTCTCACTTTACCTCCATTTAGCTTTTACAGCGATCGCTGAGAGAAACGGGAGCTTCGGGGGCTTGGGAGGCTTGAGGAGCTAAACATTCTCCCGTTTCTCCCGTTTCTCCCTCATCCCCCCTCTCCGCGTCACCGCGTCCCCGCGTCATCTTCTCCCCCGTTTCCCCCCTTTCTCTCGATTTCCCTACAGCGTCCCAAAGCCCTTCTTCTTCTTGGCTTTTTTCTTCTTCTTCTTCTGATTTCCACCCTGGCCGCGCCAACCGGGACGGGCACCGCCTCCCATACCGGGCATTCCACCCATTCCGGGCATCCCACCCATTCCGGGAAATCCTCCCATGCCGCCGAAGTTCCCCTGTCCCATCTTCTGCATGAGCGATCGCATTTTCTGGAAATCACTGACGAGTTTGCTCACGTCGGATTCTTCGTAGCCAGCACCTTGGGCGATGCGTCGCCGTCGCGCTGGAGAACTCGCGAGTAAATCGGGCTGGTGGCGTTCTTCGAGGGTCATCGAATTAATCATCGATTCCGCCCGTTTGAGCTGTTGCTCGCCTTTACTCAAATCCTCGTCCGACAGTTTGTTCATGCCGGGGATGAGCTTCATAATCCCGCCGAGGGACCCCATATTCTTCATCAGGCGGGTTTGTTTGAGGAAGTCGGTGAAGTCGAATTGGGCGGAGACGATTTTCTCCTGCATCTTCTCGACATCGGCCAAGTCCACCGCTTCGGCGGCTTTCTCGACGAAGGTGAGCACGTCTCCCATCCCCAAAATCCGGGAGGCCATGCGATCGGGATAAAAGGGTTGCAGGGCTTCGACTTTTTCCCCTACCCCGACGAATTTAATCGGCGCGCCGGAAATCTGGCGTACGGAAAGGGCCGCCCCCCCTCGGCTATCCCCGTCCATTTTGGTGAGAATCGCCCCGGTAATACCAATTTCTTCGTGGAAGGTGCGGGTTAGGTTGGCGGCCTCTTGCCCGGTCATCGAATCGACGACGAGTAGGGTATCGTCTGGTTCTACGGTGGCTTTAATCTCGGCCAACTCCGCCATCATGTCGCTATCGATTTGCAAGCGACCGGCCGTATCGATAATCACCGTATCGATGCCTTCCGCAGCGGCCCGTTCCACCCCCTGGCGGGCAATCTCGACGGGGTTGGCATCAGTTCCCATTTCAAAGACGGGGACATCGATTTGTTCGCCGAGGGTTTTGAGTTGGTCGATGGCGGCAGGTCGGTAAATATCCGTTGCCACCAGCAAGGCGCGCCGGTCTTGCTTGCGCAGATGCAGGGCGAGTTTTGCCGAAGCAGTGGTTTTCCCCGTTCCCTGCAAACCGGCCATTAAAACGACGGTGGGGGGAGTGTCGGCTTGAGCGAGAGGAACGTTGGTTTCCCCCATCACCCGCACCAGTTCGTCGTGGACGATTTTAATAAATTGCTGGTCGGGTTTGACCCCGGAAATCACTTCAGCCCCCATCGCCTTGGTTTCGACCTCGGCAATAAAGGTTTTGACGACTTGCAAGTTGACATCGGCACTCAGAAGGGCGCGACGCACCTCTTGGAGAGCCGATTGGATATTAGATTCGGAGATTTTGTCTTGACCCCGGAGTGTCTTCCAGGCATCTTCAAGTCGTTCGGCTAGTGCGTCAAACATGAGTACGGGGGGATGAAGGTCGAAATTTTAATATTTTTATAAGGTTTTGAGAACGACAGCAATCTCAGCTTGGGGAATGTCGATCGATTTTTCGATTCTACCGTGTTT
Source organism: Cyanobacteriota bacterium (assembly GCA_034189805.1). Lineage (GTDB taxonomy): Bacteria > Cyanobacteriota > Cyanobacteriia > Cyanobacteriales > Geitlerinemataceae > Zarconia. Next base: position 10,771 of record JAXHUC010000131.1, on the reverse strand, counting down.
GGCGGCTTGCTGAGGTCGATTGCCCGATCGAGTGAGGAGAAGTCCGTTAATTCTCGGATTGTAAAGAAACGTAAAAAGTATTAAGATTGTTACATCTCCTTCCCGTGGCATAGACTCATGGTAAATCCCAATCCATCGGAATCCGAACTTCTCAAAACCATATTGGAACCGCTGCTCGATGATTTTGAGTATTGGTTTGCTCGATCGCGCAAGTTATTAGAAAATGAGGAAATATCCTTCTTGGAGCCGCAACAACAATCGGATTTCCTCGCACGATTGACACGCGCCCAGCAAGAGGTTGGGGCGACGAAAATGTTAGTCAAAGCAACGGGAACGCAAGCGGGTGTAGATATGGCAGTACTCCTTCCCTGGCATCAATTGCTTACGGAGTGCTGGAAGGTGGCTTTGCGGTTTCGATCGGAACAAGCACAGAGTCTCGGTCCTCAGAACGATCGTTAACTTTTAAGACCGAACGCGCGATTCTAGCACTCCCGGCCTTAATTTTGAGTTAAGATATTTAACCAAAAGAAATTATCCCTTAATAAACTTCTATTACATTTCACATCGAGCTGTCTGCTACGGAGACCTTTTAATTGATGTTACAAATACTTTACTCTTTAGCCTTTACTGTTTTAGCGTTCTTTGCCATCGGCAATTTGATTCGCAATCTGATGCAATTCAGCATGGAATCAACCCACGGACGCAGTCGCGCGGGAACGGCGAAAAAACCCGCATCGGTACGCCGTACCGTTCCCCATCCCGAATTATTTGACAATAACGGTCGTGCCATCGACGAACCGCTGTTGGTGATGCGATCGATTAGTGTAGAAGATGCGCGTCAAAAGCTGGACGACCTTTACAAGTCTTCTCCCGGCGTTCGCAGCAACTTGGCAGATGAGGAAGCCTAAGCATTGGTTTTTGGAAGTCAGATATTTAATCTCGCGTCTTAAAAGCTGGCTGGCGGCTTTCAGCTCGAAGGAAGTACGATCGGGCTTTGAATTTATCCGGTCAAATTGTCCGGAATCTGCTTATTATCTCGATATTTCAGCCAAATTTCAAGCAAAAAGGTAAGCTACACTCGTATAGCTTACCTTTTTGAATTGAACGTGTAATCGTTCGGCACTTATCGGCACTTAGCAATCGGCTTTTCCAGAAAACACGATCTAACACTTGTCGAATCCAACTGCTTCCATCCAAGTGCTTGAATCAGAATTCTTCAAGACTGGGGTGATGGTGATTTCTCGTGAGTGGCAAGTGACGCTGACGGCTGACGGCTGAGGAACGGCATCTCACACCAAAGCGGGTTCTTGGGGCTGAGAATTGGGAGTCTCGTGAATTTCGCTGGCCACTTCGTAGAAGGCGGTGGTGGGAGGGGCGACAAACAAATGAGACATTTGGCTTAAAATCGCCTCGTAAGTTTCGCTGTGGTTTGTTTCCATGTCTTCCCGGTGTTCCCAGAAAATCACCGCAATCCCTTTATCGGTTCCCGGTTCTTGCAGGAGGTACGCACCTTTAAAACCGTGGGTATAGGTGGAAACTGCTTTTTGAAATAAGTCTTCGGCTTCGCTAAACCGACCTGGCTTGAATTCGCCTCGGGCAACGTAAGCAAATTTGTGGGAGAGAAAATCTAAAAAGTCGCTCATGTTCCAAATCCTCCTCTAAGGTAGCTCTGACAGTATTTGACTCAAAAAAATAGCCTGGACTGTATCGATCGAAGATGATATTTAGCGATCGAGTCTTTTGACTTCTTTTCAGTCTGCTTTTAGATTATGTTATCCCCTCGATCGAAATCGAGAATGCTTAATTATTTTTTAGAATTAACAATCGCAATGGTATCAAAAGTTCATCGTTGCGAACTTTAACGATCTAAAAAATCACAGAATATTTTAAGGTTATAAATTCAGAGATGGTGTAGAAACGCGATCGAGACAATTCCACACAGAGTCGGCACAGGAGGACTCGCCCAAAGCCGAATGTTTACTACCCCCGTCGTTTGGTTTGCGGTAACAACATCCGCCCTTCGATTTCCTGCCAAGTCGATTTCGAGACGCGCACGGCAGCCCGTCGGCATTCGACTACCAGTAAATTGGCATAGAGGTAATTCTCGATCGCCTTGATTTCTTCTTTGGATAAATCCATGAGTTCCGGGGTGAGATCGAATGCTTCCAGCCAAGTTTGGATGATGCGCTGGGCAAATTCTTGGTGGACTTTTAGTGGTTTGTTATCATCTGGGATTTTTGCTTTGAGCGCCTTCAATCGGGCAAGCAATACGGTGAAGTTAATATTGAAAACTTGCAAGTCAGATAACTCGCGAACGTAGGTGATGAAGTTTTGAATGGCGTTGGCGAGGGCGTTGGCGAGGGCGTTGGCGTTGGCGTTGGCGTTGGCGTAGGCGTAGGCGAGGGCGTAGGCGTAGGCGTAGGCGTAGGCGTAGGCGTAGGCTTTGGCGTTGGCGTTGGCGTAGGCGTAGGCGTAGGCGTTGGCGTTGGCTTTGGCGTTGGCGTAGGCGTAGGCGTAGGCGTTGGCGTTGGCGTTGGCGTTGGCGTAGGCGAGGGCGAGGGCGTTGGCGTTGGCGTAGGCGAGGGCGAGGGCGTTGGCGTTGGCGTTGGCAAGGGCGAGGGCGCGTTTCCCTATCGGTTCGATTTCGCCTGCCGAACCCTCTGTGATGCGATCCGCCCACTCTAAAAGGCGCTGTAATTTGGAAGCGGCTACGCAGTTTTGGGCTTCTCGTTCCATCTCGATCAACACATCATCTGCCTGTCTGACAATCCCCACTAGAAGTAGAAGCACTTCCCGCCAGCGAGGATCGCATAGACAATCTGAAATTGTTTTCCGGACTTGACGATAGTCGCCAACAAGATATTGAGCCGTTAAAAACTCTTGCAGGGTGAGGTGGGAAAATGAGTAGATATCCTCTGCTCGTTCCACCAGCACGCCATGTTGCACTTCAATGGATTTGAGAACGGCCGCACCATCGATGCATTTCTCATCGGGCAACAGATCTTCTAACAATTCCTCGATTTTCCCAGTAATGTCCCGTCGCGGCAAAAACAAGCGGTCTTCGAGAAAAGCCTCGTAGGCAATTTCCGAGAGGAGAATTTCCTTGCGCTTGGTATCCAACCCTTTGTAAACCGGATCTCGGGGAACTTGTTTCTGGGCATCCCATTCTTCGAGCAATACTCGCAAGGCTCGTTCGTAGAGGGTGGCACGGTTGGTGGGGAACTGTCCCGAGCGTTGGTAGAGCAAGCATATCAAAGTCAGGAGTATTGGAGTGTGGGTTAGTTCTTTAGTCGCAGCGTAGTCGTTGCTTTTCAGCTTCTGCCAGCATTCCCGACCCCATTCCGGCTGGGACGCAAACCAGTTGGTGATGAAGTTTTCGATTTGCTCGTCGTCAAAATCGGCGATCGCCACATCGGTAAATCGGCGAAAATTATGGCGGTAAGCCGCCACTCGGCACGAGCAAATAAAGCGATTGGTTTTGTGGCGATCGGCAAAGTCCTGAATCTGCGTTACCATCTCACTAGTGCGTTCCGTCGGTACTTCGTCGAGTCCGTCGAGCAGCAACAACAACCGACCTTGTTCGAGAATTTTGCTGGTAAACTTATCCGCTTCGGGAATGCCGCAGTTTTTGAACTCCTGGGCGATCGCCTTTTCTAAATCGATCTCCTGATATCGGAAGCTTTTGAGTTCGATAAATACGGGAATGCAACGGTGTTGGTAACTGCCCGGTTTTCCCTTCAAAGCATCCAATCCCACTTTCCGCAGAAACGTCGATTTCCCCATTCCCGGTCCACCGAGAACCATCAAATATTGCCTTTGGTTCGCGACTGCCAATCCCGCACGTTTGCTGCGTTTTCCGGAACCGAAACGCCGTTTATCGGTTTGACGGAAATCTTCTTCGAGAGCTTCAACGCTCAAAAATCCCCGAATCGTGTCGTTATCCAAAACTCGGACGGTGGTGTAAACCGATTCCAAACTCACCGGTTCCCGCATTCCCAAAACTTTGAGGATGCCGTGGCGTTCCATGTAGTTTTGGATGTATTGCTTGGAAATCCGAAATAACAAGTTTTGGACTTCCCGACTCAGTTTCGTTCCCGTCTTTCCCAATGCCTGAATCCCAGCTTTTCCGGCAGTGGAACCGACAATTGTCGCTAAGCCTTTAATTGCCCCTTCGGCAATGGGAAGCATTTCGATACCAGTCATAGACATTCTCGGGAACAGTCGGGTATGGCTGCATTGTAGCGAAGCTGAAAAAAAATATCCGGTTGTCGCAATCGTTCAGCCGTCAGCATTCAGCACGAGCGCAATACTCCAAAGGAGTCGCTTCGCGAACGTTTTTTTGAGAAAATACTGTAAGTATTGTCGATCGATATAGCGTTTCTCATTGTCATGAAGGATAAAAAATGTAGGGGCGGGTTTAGCATCAAACGATGCCCTGACTGAGATCGATCGTCAAAACCCGCTCTCGCCTTGTGGTTCTTTAAAGGCAACTTAACGCAATCGCGATCGTCGCTTTACATCAATTCGATCGCCCCTTTCAATTCCCCGCAGACTTCGGCAACAATCGATCGACTTGTAGCGTCCAACCCGGCAGCGCGGGTTCTGCCTCAGCCAATTCCCCCCGTCCGTAAACCGTAGGGCGATCGGGACTGTCGATTCGATAGACTTTCACCCATTCCCCTTTGAGTACGTCCACATCCCAAACCACCTGCGTTCCGGCAGCAAAGTAGTCCGATCGTTTGCGCGCCATTGCTTTTTCGGCGCGTTCCCCATAATCGTGTTTGCTGCGAACTTCCACCGCAAAAATCAGCGCGCCGTCGAGAAAATCTGCGCCTGTAGGTTCGCCGACATAGTATGCTGCATCGGGAGAAAATGACTCCCGCGCAGCCAGATCGGTTATCAGTTGTTCGCATCCTCGCCCCGTATCCCAGTAAATCTCAACATTGCGGCGATCGGGCAAATTCACCAAGAAACCCACATTATCCGGCAAGGCATAACCGCTACCATACTCTTCTTCATAGTCGCGCAAGCTAGCATAAATTTCGCCCCCTGCCCGCCCCGGCAAAAACCCAGTTTCTGCCATCATCACCAGCACTCCACCCACCAATTCGGCTTTACCATTCTCGGGGACGCGGTACAAATCTTCAACAGTGGCTTTGGTTTGCAAACTCACGTATCGACCCCCTGGCTTAGCTAACGGATTTATCCTAGCGCGAAGAATCCCCACGTCGTTTCTAACTTTGTGTCCTTCGTGCCTTTGTGGTTCGCTTCTCCCGATCTCAATCGAGTAATGCTTGAATCTTTGCCCCATCCAACTGTTCGATATTCTCCAACACCACCATTGCCCCCGCACCTTGAAGTAACTCGATATAGGCATCGCGACGTTCTGGAGACGTTTGCACGTGGGGAGGTAAAATGCCAACAGCAATCCAGCGCCGATCGGGATGTAATTTTGCCGCTTTCTCCACGGTATACAAATCGGCAACGGTATCTCCCGCGTAGAGAACGGGTTGGTTCTGGTAACCGGGATGTTGTTCTTCCAACTGTGCCACCGTCGCCAGCAATCCCGTCGGATCGGGTTTTCCCGGCGCATCTTCCATCGCCACCAACACCGGAACCGTCAACCCCAAGCGTTTTTCGAGGATGTAACTCGCCGAACCCCGCGTCGCCCCGCTAAAAAAGCCCCAGGCGATCCCCGCCGCCGTCAGTCCCTGGAAATACTCCGGGCGTACCAGTAGCGGTTCTTGGCAGATATAACCCGTCCATTGCTGAGGATTCTCGGGATTTTCCCCTCGATAGCGCGATTGGAAAAAAGCGACCAACTCATCGTAATCGAGATCGACGGCAGCTCGATCGCCTCCCTGACCCTCAAAATACCGATAGACTAACTCCTGCGACCCTTCCCAATCGTTATTCCAACTGCCTTCAGCTTTGAGAGAATCGATCGCTTCGGGAGTCGGGCGCAACGCACCGCCAGTAAACTCTTCAACGGTATCGGCCAGGGCGCGGCGATAGGACCCCCCCACATCCCGAATCACCCCATCGATATCGAATACGGCGATCGCCTTTTCCGTCTTCATTCTCTTGGATTCTTGACTCATCCCCTCTTCTTTCCCCGATTGTAATATCGAAATGCCTTTTCAGACCCGACCTGAATGTAGTATAGTAAGTGTTTGTAAAACTTTATATACAGCATTACGTTGGTATTTGGAGGTCTGATTGTCCAGATTTATTCTTAAAGTTCTCTGGCTAGATGATAATGTCGCTCTAGCCGTTGACCAAGTGGTTGGCAAAGGAACTAGCCCCCTCACATCCTACTTCTTTTGGCCTCGTAACGATGCGTGGGAACAGTTAAAGTCCGAAATGGAAGCCAAGCACTGGATTTCCGATCTCGAACGAGTCGAACTCCTCAACAAAGCCACGGAAGTAATTAACTACTGGCAAGAAGAGGGGAAACGGCAACCCATGTCCGTCGCTCAGACTCGGTTTCCAGAGGTTACGTTTACCGGATGTAAATAGCCCCTGTTTCGAGAAAACTTTTGTACCGATGGCAAAGTTTTGAAAAGCCCGTTTTCGCGATCGAAAGCGGGTTTTTAATGGATTAAATCCGAATCTAGAACGCTCGTGAAAACCAATTCCGTATCCCCCGTTACCGATCGATCCGTACTGCACAAAGCTCTACTCCGAGGACTCCCCTTTTGGTCGGCCACTCGGGGCGAAATCGTTTTTCCCTGCCAACCCGATCGCCAAAAAGCCTACCTCCGGGTAATGCAACAATGGCTCGCGATGCTGGGAAATCCCCTCTCTCCCACAGAAGTGATGCAACTGTGTCGGGCGTTTGCCAGCCGACTCGAAGAAGGCACTCAAGACGGACAATGGCTGGTGTTTAGCTACGCCACCGCTCCCCCATCGGTTACCGGACTCACGGGCAAGCTATCTCTGACGGACAAGCCGTCTCCAACCCACGGAACCTGGAGTCTGCCCTGCGTTCCCACTCTCATCGATTGCTACGTGGCGCTATTTAAACGATCGTTCGCGCTGTTGGGTCAACCCTTATCCGATCGCGATCGGATTCGTTTCGGACGGGGAATGGCCGCCGAACTGGCGAAGGGGTATTTGGCCTCTCCCTACTCCCGGCTCGTCGTGCGATACGAACCCGCCCCAACCCCCCACAAAGGCTTTGCCTGCCAAGTCCGAGCCGAGATCGAAACCCTCACCCAACGCTGCGATCGCTTTGCCGCCAACTCCAACGAAGCCCTTTTCGGGCGCTATCCCGATGCCAAAGTAATGACCGTTGCCCAAACCTTGGAAGGAGATCGCACCGCTGCCCCCATTCTCGATATCGGTGCCGGAACCGGGCGAAATACCTTACCGTTAGCCCGTTTGGGACATCCCATCGATGCGATCGAGTTGTCGGGAGAGTTTGCGGCGAAGTTGCAAGGAGAAGCCGATGGCGAAGGGTTGAAGGTGCGCGCGACAGTGGGGGATATTCTCAATCCCGAACTGGAGCTTTTCCCCGGACGCTACCCACTCGTCGTTTTGTCGGAAGTGATTCCCCATTTCGACTCCAGCCAACAGTTGCGATCGTTGATGGTCAAACTCTCCAAGGCAATGTCCCCTGGGGGATGGTTGCTGCTGAATCTCTTTTTGACAGTACCCGAGTACGAACCGGACTTGCTGGTGCGACAAATGGCTCGCGCCGCCGATTCGTTTATGTTTACCCGATCGCAGTTTGCCGAGGCGATCGCCGATTTGCCCCTCGAAAAAATTTCCGAAGAGTCGGTGGTGGAATACGAGCGAACCCACCTCGAACCGGAAGCCTGGCCGCCAACGGATTGGTTCGTACCTTGGGCGAAATGTCAGCGCTTGTTCCCCTTAACTCAAGGAATTGCCCCAGTTGAGTTGCGTTGGGTGCTGTTGCGGCGATCGGTCTAGGAAAGTACGTCTCCAGGGAATGGGGAAGAGAATTAAAAATTAAAAATGGGGAATGGTCTATTGTCGCGCATCTGGACCGTTGAGCGATCGCAGACCAACACTCAACATCTCAAACCAAATCCGGTTTAATAGGAACGCTATAGAGAAGGTGCAATAAGCGGTGAGGCTCCAAAAAGTTAGAACTCAGATTGAGAAAGGAATAGAGACCAAGTGTGTCGAAAAATAGAGTCAAATTCGTGAATCATTTTTTCGGTGAAAATCATCGTGGCGATCGACCGGAAAAATGATGCCAAGAAAAGCTAAACTAGTCCCTCACTTAAGTGAGTCAGAATTAAAAAAGAAGTATCAAAAAAGTCAAGCTCCAGTAAAAGCGAGAAGATAGCACTTATTGTGGAAAGTCTCATTAGGTTGGTCGCTAAAAAATAGTGCTATCGCTGTGGGAATCAGATATCACTACGCTCGAAAACTTTTAGCTCAGTATAATCAAAATGGAGAAGAAAAAAGTCATTATTAAATGATGAACAATTGGCTCGTTTAACAGAAATACTCAAATGCTAACCCCCCTCCTTAGCCTAGGAGAGGGGTTAGCATTTGAAACATATGAGAGCAAAATCCAGATTTTGGGCGAATAAGCTTGTGACAGAGTAGAAAACGATTGGCAGACTACTTGACGACGACCTTGCCTACCATACCCGCACCGCGATGAGGTTCGCACCAGTAGGTGTAGGTTCCAGGCTCGCTGAATGTTTCTTCAAAGGACTCGCTCGGAGCAAAAACCAGACCCTTATGGGACAATTCCGGATGCTTATCGACAACAACGTTGTGAGGTGCGAGCTTGTTGTTAACCCACTTTACGGTGTCGCCAGCTTGAATCTCAACTTTAGGGGGTTGAAATGCGAGCATACCGTTGTCCGCTCCCATTTTCACCGTGACGGTTTCCGCCGTTGCTGCTGAAACGCCGATGGTTAAGGTGCTGACAAACAGGACGATCGCACACATAGCCAAGCCGACCGTTCTGGAAACAAAAGATTTGAAATTCATTTTATGTTGGGACGTTTACGTAGTTTGACGCTTTGTCAATTTTACCGCGAATTTTCCGATTTTCTCGCATACGTGCTTGCATAAATCGAACGGAAATCGCTACGAAAATGCATCAGATCCGATCTTTAGGTATCTTGAGCGTGACGCGCCATGGAAAAAAAAACAAAATCAACTGAACATGCCAGGGGTCGATCGCACCGCACAGCGCAAATTTATCACCACCGAACCTCTGACCAACAGCGGCAGCTGATGTCCGTCGGTTCTGCAACGATGGATGGCGGATCTCGACCCTTGGGGCAGTGAAAATTTCGGGGGCTTTACTTGGTCGGCAGTCCCCGCATCCGACGACTCCAGTCAAGGTTGGGAAGGATGGTTGTTTACGGTAATATTTTGGGCGTTGTAGTTCGTGCCACCTTGTTCTGCCTCCGCCTGGATATTAGTATTGTTATCCCCGATAACCGTCTGCTGCATGGAACTGTTATCCTGGATTTTGACGACCTGAATGTCTCGCGCCAAACCTCGTACTGTCTCGGCAAACTCCGTATCGTCGAGCATTTCCATATCCAGATACTTTGCCAGGTTCTCCAGTTGAGCCTTATTGCCGCATTCGATTTGCGCGATAGCTGTTTCTGCGTTCGGCTTCTTGCCCTGGAACCGTCCTTATAATCGCCCTCCAAAGCTCGCTCATCTTTATCGATCGCCGCAGGAGTAAACCGCTTGCTGAGTCTCCTCCCACTCCTTCAATAAACTTCGTTGCTGCCAACGTCACGATAACCGTGATGGTAATCTTTGCCATCGCTATTCTCCCGAATTTGAGTTGCTTGTCTGGGTTGTGGATTTGAATCTCTTGTTGTCGTCATACCCTAACCTGGATTATTCACGAGGGGATGCACTCGCCATAAGAAAAAGAGCCTGAAATGTAATAGAATTAGGCTTTTACAAATATTTTTCAGTTCCATTGTGCCATGACAGAGCGTACCACTCCACTCCGGTTCGATTTTTATCGACAGTGACCATTGAGTGTGGAATTTTCCAACCTGGATTTGAGTTCGGATGCTGGGATTCTCCTGACCCGACAAGCGGAAGAGCGACTGCAAATTTGCCTTGGATTGAGTGATTGCATTCAAGAGTGGCGCGACGAAGACAACATCACTCACAGCTTGCATCAGTTGGTTTCTCAACAGGTCTATCAAATGATGGAGGGCTACGAAGATGCCTCCGATAGCAATTTCTTGCGTCATGATCCCATCTACAAGATTGCCTGCGAGCGCTTACCACTGCCGCAAGAAGAATTACTTGCATCCCAACCCACTATCAGCCGCAGGTAAAATCATGCCAACCGCCAAGAGATAGGAGCAATGCGTCGATTATTTGTGGAGCGGTTTATCGGTAGCTATCAAGAGTCACCATCGGAAGTGGTATTAGATATCCGATGGTTGGGATGACTTCACTCACGGTTAACAAGAGTTGAGTCGCTTTCACGGCTACTACGGGCATCATATCCCTACTTCTGTCATTCTCCGAGGAGTAGAATAGAAAAACCCCAACCAGAAAGCTCTGAAAATTAGATATGGCAATGGATGTAGAGCTATAAGCGATTCAACCGTTAGCCAGAGATGCTCAAAAAACAATCCCGTTAGTCGATGAATATTGCCGGGACTACACAGACATATTTCCAGAAGTCAGAAGTTATGAATGTTTTAAGGTAAGCATTCAGGTCTTGGGGTTGACAAACCCCTCCAGGCTCAGTCGAACCGAGGGAATCAGGGATAACTGACCTGAGTGACCCCGCTCG
>JAXHUC010000130.1:0-18136 GCA_034189805.1 Cyanobacteriota bacterium | reverse complement strand
TTGAGCGTCTCTGGCTCAATGTTGAATCACTTGTAGCTCTACATCCATTGCCATATCTGATTTTCAGAGATTTCTGGTTGGGATTTTTCTATTCTACTTCTCGGAGAGTGACAGAAAAGGGTTAGGGACTTGCGGGGAAATAAAGTACCCATCAAGCTGGAAGAATCGTAATATCCCACTTGGGCAAATTGGAGCAACGCACCCATGCTAGGAGGGACGATTCTAACTCTTGTGGATCGGGTCGGATGCCAGTTGGATCGGTCGTATTGACCAGATGTACCATCGGTGTAATTCCTTTCCAAGTCATGTTCGTCGCCCATTTAAGTGCCGTTTCGACCGAATCTAAAATCGCCCCATTCCAATAGTTCTCTAATGGGGCCCAACAGCGTTCAATGGGATGATACTTACTGCGATCGGGAGGATAGTAAATCAATCGGATTCGTAACTGGGAAAGCCCGAGCCAATTCCACCATCCGTTTGATAAATTGGGTTCGATTGCTACGAGTTGCACTCCCCCCATCGAGGTCAATGACCCATTCATCAATATGTGCATACTCAAGTTGATGCTGATGCCACCAATCTTCTAAGCAATCGACAATGAAATCACTCGTTTCTGCCGACTGACCGAAATAAATGGATAACTCGTCACTATCTGTGTTGAGAATGCCAAAAGGCACGAGTTGGGCGAGCCATTGTGTATCATGGTCCGAAGCTGTTTTCGCCGTCTTACCCCTAGCTTGGCCTCCCCGCGAAAGATTGCCAATTTTGACTTTGGCTTTGGTATCGATCGACAGACCTAGGGAGTTGGGATTCGAGTCCGATGCCTGGTTGTGTGCGAACACATTCTCGAAAATGGCATCGGTTTGGGGCAATTTTTTCAAAGGCTTGGTTTTTTGGGTTTTTTTAGGCGATATCCGAAACGGTTGAGTATCTCGCCGATGGTTTGGCGTGTGGGCAGTTGTTCTTCATCGTATCCTTTTTGAGTTATTAACGCCTCTCGTACCGCTCTGGCACTGATACGGGCGTAACACAACACCGATTGAAACTTTGGGTTTGGGTCGGCTTGGGCATGACCATCTACCAAAGCCCGAATGTCTCCCTCCAATTGGGGCAGAATCTCCTCACTTTTTTGACGACCTCTTGCTCGGTAGTTGTCCACGCAGGTTAATCCACTGCGCCGTTCGTGCAACCCTAACTCAACGCTTTGGCGTTTCCATCCCCATATTCGTTCGGCTTTGCGAGCTGACCTATCGAGGTAATCCTCGGTCACCTTCGCCATAAATTCCCGTTTTCGCGGTCTACTCAGTTTCTTGGCTGCATCCCTGACGGTGGATTTAATGGCATTGTCTAATGGCATCTGATTCTTGGTGAGTTTGTCATTTCCTCATCCTCGTATGGTCTTCGCCACCGAAGATTGTTTCTAGCATGATGGGTACTTTCTTTTTCCGCAAGTCCCTAACCTTATACGCGAGTGTCTACTGCTGTTTTCTTTAAACCTGGATCGTTCACGTTCTGCGATCGCCCTGCAAGATAGAAATACCAGCGCACCTTCGCCACCGGCTCATGGATTATCCAGGTTAAGATGCGTTTGCCCTGGTTGCGATCGAGAAAAAATAGGCGAAATCAAGAGTATAGTTGTAAGGTAAAAATGATTATCAAGGTTCGATGCTCGTTCGTTCCTCGGGAACGGGTTAAATATCGCGTCGAATCTCTGAATACTCAGTGATTTCCGGTTCTGGAGCAATTCATGTCAATATACATTGGGAACCTGCCCTACGATGCAGACCAAAATGACGTTCAAGAGGTTTTTCAAGAATACGGAACGGTCAAGCAGGTCCACCTTCCTAAAGATCGAGACACCGATCGACCTCGTGGATTTGGTTTTGTAGAAATGGAAACTGAAGACCAAGAGCAAAAAGCGATCGAAGAACTCGATGGTTCTGAGTGGATGGGTCGGACTTTGAGGGTAAACAAAGCTAAACCCCGTAATAGCTGAGCTTTGAGAGTTGGACGAGAATTTGATTGGGGCGATCGTGAAGCTGGCGATCGCCTTTTTACCGTTTTTTATCTAGGGAGTGGTCGGTTGGAGTAAAGGCCGCTCGGGGACTCGGTGGGGCGCTGTGCTGACTTTCTTTTCTGCCGGCTTATCGGTCAAGAGCACGTTCCGAATCATCCGCGCCAGGAATCGTTGCGCTAAGTTATTCGCAATTTCCCGACCCATCCGCTGAGTTTCTGGTTTCACCAGCAGTTGGGGAATACGCGGCAGGATTTCCATGGCATCGAATCCGGGAGTGTCGCGCAAGATGGTGACGATTCGCTCGATCTGTTCGAGAGTTTGGCGATCGCCTGGGGTAGCTTGTTTCCCTCGATTCGGATTCGACGAGACGGGATGCTTCCAACCCAACAACTTGCTTAAGGTTTCATTGGTATTGCGCGCGGCTTCTTGGGAGAGCAAGTCGATATTCTTGACCACTTCATCGACAATGCGCTCGCGAATAAACGCTCCCCGATCGGAAAATACAAAATCTAGTGCCTGGTTGAGTCCGGCACTGAGATCGTAATCATCGCTGGTACGGGCGTTTTTCAGCAGGTTTTCCAGACGATTCCAGCGAAAACTCCCATCTTTAAACAGCAGTTCCCGCAAAGAAGTGCGCAATTCTGGGGCGGGATCGGTAAGCAAGCGCTTGGCGACGTAAGGATACGCTTTGCTGAGCACCTTAAATTCGGGATCGACGTTGATGGCAATTCCTTCTAGCGTTACTAGCGATCGAATAATCAGCGCGTAGTAAGCCGGAACCTGGAAGGGATACTCGTACATCAGCGCCGACAGTTGGTCGGTAATGCTCTTGAAATTCAGCTCGGCAACACTCGCACCTAGGGCATTGTTGAAGACGTTCCCCAACGCCGGAACGATCGGGGTCAAGTCCGTTTCGGGACTGAGAAACTCCAGCTTCACGTAGTCGTTAGCCAAACCTTCAAAGTCCCGATTGACCAAATGTACCACTGCCTCGATCAAGCCGTAGCGCTGGTATTCCTTAATCTGGCTCATCATGCCAAAGTCGAGATAGGCGAGCTTCCCTTCTGGAGTGGCCAGCAAGTTACCCGGATGGGGGTCGGCGTGGAAAAAGCCATGTTCGAGCAACTGCCGCAAGGAACACTGAACCCCAATTTCCACCAAATACCCGGCATCGATCCCTTGAGATTGAACGGCCTCTAAATCCGTCAGCTTCGTACCATCGATCCATTCCATCGTCAGCACCCGCCGTCGGGTGTATCCGGTATAGATTTTGGGGACGTAGATATCTTTGAGGTGTCCGTAAAGCCGCTCGAACCGCTGGGCGTTTGCCGCTTCGTGGGAGTAATCCATCTCCTCGAAGATGCGCTCGGCAAACTCATCCATGATGCCGACTAGATCGCTGCGCACTCGCTTGATGTTTTTCTGCGCCCACGCCGCAAGCATTCGCAACAGATAAATGTCGAGGGTCACTCGCTCTTCCAAGTCCGGGCGCTGCACCTTCACCGCAACGGATTCTCCGGTTTTGAGCTTACCTTTGTAAACTTGACCCAAGGACGCGGCAGCAATCGGGTTGGGGGAGAGTTCGGCGTAGATATTTTCCGGACGATCGCCCAATTCCTCTTCAATAAAACCAAACGCCACCTCGTTGGGAAATGGCGGTAGCTGGTCTTGCAGCTTGCTCAATTCTTCGAGGTAGAGTGGAGGCACGATATCCGGTCGGGTGGATAGAGCCTGACCGATTTTGATGTAGGCCGGACCTAGGCGAGTGATAATATCTCGCAAGGCGATCGCTCGGCGACGCTCGTTTCTCTGGCTGCGTCCCGTCCGCCGATCCCACCACAAACTCAAGATAAAGCCCACGAACGAGCCGACGATTTCTACAAAGCGTCCCCAAACGTGCAAAGGGCGATTTCGATAGAGAGCGCTGACTTGCTCCGGATCGTAGTGCAAAGCCGGAAGAGTTGGTATGGGGTCGCTCCCATCGGAGACGGGAGAAATCGGTTGAGGTCGAACGGCGATCGTCGCAGAATTCGCGGGTGTGGTTCTCAGACCCGAATTGACTCCACTAGAAATCGGCGATCTCGTCTGGACATCCATGAGTTTGTCATTGCTGAGAGCTTACTTAAAACATTGTAACAATTTGTAGCCTCAGACCGATCGTTAAGTTAATATTTTCGATCGGTTATTTAACGCTCTGACTCGTAATGGAGATGCCACCGGACGGAAAACCCTAAAAAGAGGGTGCGACTTGAGAAGAGTCGAGAATAGCGTTCAGGGGATTACCGAACAGCAGAGGGCGATCGTCATTGGCTGCGACCGTCGAGCCTCCGAGATCCACCGCACACACTAATCTCTCCTGAAGTCCGAGTCCCCCCGCTCGAAATAAAACTCGATCGCTCTTGGCTTGACTCCAACCGAGCAACACGGCACAGCCACCATTGAGTTTTTTGGGAGCTAACGTGGTGCTGCGCTTTTGCTTGCCATCCCAAACCACCGCATAGTCCGTGGCCTCAGAAGAACAAAACAAACCCTCGAACTGACGCGCGAGCAGGCGATCGCCCCCTCGAGACCAAGAGAGGGGAATGGTCAGGGAAATTGTCCCTCGCATTTGGGTCGCATCGATTGCCGCGCGAGCGCTCGTGGCGATGGGGGAAGTGGGGACAACCCGTTGCACTTCCCCGGTTTGGCGATTTTCGACGAAGAGCCGACTTCTCAGGGAGCTGCGATGAAGTTTCGGGTCTACTTGCATCTCGACTTGGGCATAAGCCGCATAGGCTCCATCCGGTGAAATCAAATGACCGCTACGGTAATAGCTCGTTCCAAAGCCGTGGGTGGAGCTGACGCGCTCGTGAGTGCTTAGCACCCAGTTCCAGGGAAGGGGATGGGGACTGCCGATCGGATCGTTTGTGTTCTGTCGTTGATTCATGGGTTAGGTTGGAAATTCTTAATAACACTGATGTTAAAGTCGATTCTACTAGCTTCGACCGAGTTGGCAAGCTACCGTCTTTACTAGATCGGATGGGGTTTCGACGTTACCTGCATACACCCAACTGCAAGTTTTCCCCCTTTCGAGCGCCGATGGTGTGATATCACCAATCCTAAAACCGAGTAAGAGATCGACATCATTCCGACAAGAGAGCAGAACGTTAAGCTTCTTACTCTTTGACACCGTTCGTACCATTGGAGGGCAATTTCCAGGAAAATTCCGAATGAATGCGATTCTCTTTAGGAATATAACGGTCGATAGTACTGATGTTTTACCATCGATTTTAAGCACTTTCAATCCAAATTCAACAAAGCTCGATGAAAAATTGATGAAGCTTTGATAAAGTCGATCGAGGAGCGAAACGTTCAAATGCAACACATGGGTAGTAAAGTAGAGTGTCGTCAGGTCGAGCAATTCGAGTGCATCGATCGATTTCCTATCGCTCAACCATGAAAATCATCTTCTTCGGCACGCCTCAGTTTGCCGTTCCTACTTTAGAGAGACTTTTTGAGGTGGCTGATTTTGAAGTCATCGCCGTGGTGACACAACCCGACAAGCGGCGATCGCGAGGTAAAAAACTGCTGCCCTCTCCCGTCAAAACCGTTGCCTTAGAAAACCAACTCCTGGTGTGGCAACCGAGTCGGATTAAAAAAGATACCCCTACCCTCACTCAGCTTCGGGAAGCCCAGGCCGATGTATTCGTCGTCGTCGCTTACGGGCAGATTCTCTCCCAAGAAATCCTCAATATGCCCAAACTCGGCTGCATTAACGGACACGGCTCGATTTTACCCCAATATCGCGGGGCAGCCCCGATTCAATGGTGTTTGTGCAACGGCGAAACCGAAACGGGAATGACGACGATGCTGATGGATGCGGGGATGGATACTGGGGCGATGTTGCTGAAGTCGGAAGTCTCGATCGGCTTGTTAGAAAACGCTGACGAACTGGCCGCGAAACTCGCTAGTGTGGGAGCCGATCTGATGGTAGAGACCCTACGCAAACTCCAAAGTCAGCAGGTACAACCCGTTCCCCAGGACGATACCTTGGCAACCTATGCTCCTCTCATCAAAAAAGAAGACTACCAACTCGATTGGTCGAAATCGGCGATCGAACTGCACGATCGCATTCGCGGCTTCTATCCCAACTGCACCACCCAATTTCGCGAGCAAGCGTTGAAAATCAAAGCCACAGTCCCCCTCGGGGAGGAATACTGGTCTCGACTCCCGGCGGAAATTGCCGCGTTGCAAGGGAATTTAGATGCGATCTCACCCCAGTCCGATCGTCCCGGAGTTGTGGTAGGACTGGCGAAGAAGCTCGGTCCGATCGTCCAGACGGGGGATGGATTATTGTTATTGCGAGAAGTGCAGTTGGCGGGGAAGAAGGCACAGTCGGGTTGGGATTTCGCCAATGGGACTCGGTTGGAAGTAGGAGAAGTTTTGGGTTGAGTGGAAATTAAACCTTGAGAAATCACAAAATAATTTCGAGGTTCCAACTTAAGCCTCTTCTTGAATTAAATTTTGATTTTCTTCTGATTCTGAATGAATGTCTGATTTTGTTGCGATTACATTCAAACTAATTAAAGTATCCATCAGTCGCATACTGCTGCAATCATTGAATAGGCCAAATTCGGATACTGGCTCGTATTCTTCAAACCCAGCTTCTTCGAGGTACATCGCCAAAATTCCAAAGTCAAAACCGACCTTGTGAACGTCATACTCATTACTATGGGCACCGAAAATAATCCTCATCAGATAATGTCGTTCGAGAGGGGTTAAATTGGGGTTGAGATATAGCCAGCATAGTACCTGTAGATCGGGAACGCTGATGTAAAGTTTTCCTCCCGGCTTCAGCACTCGATGCCACTCAGTTAACGTTTGAATCAGTTCGTTATTTAGGGAATGGTGAAAGTGTTCTAAAACGTGACTGGCATAAAGAGCATCGACCGAATTTTCTTCAAATTGTTCCAAGCAAGTTGCATTTCCAATAAAATCAACTTCAGGACGCTCTTCAACATCTAATATTTTCCATTCAGGATGAGCTTCTTTACCACCAATATGAAGCTTAATGAATTCCATACAAAATACTTACAGATACTCAGTCTAGCTTAGCAAAATTTAGAGCCATCGTTAAATTATTATCATTTAATAATTTAACTTGAGTCTAGGCATTTTATGATTACGTTTGAGTCCCAGTCAATACATTATTTCGTCAAAGTTTAGCCATCATCATTTTTCCGATCGGGCAGTGTAAATATCCCACATATCAATATATACCTGTTCCAGATCGCGAGTAAACCGTTGTCCATCCCACAACGGTGACGTTTGTTTGGCTATTCGTAATTTCCAGGCAATTTGTTGGCGCAATTGAGGATTTTGTCCCAAGCGAATTCCCCATTCGATATACTCTTCATCCGTCCAAGCAATCCCTTCAGTAATACCAGCATTCGTCAGCAATGTATAACCCTGACGGCTAGAAAATTGCTTGCCAACCCGAGTAACAATGGGGACTTCCATCCACAGCGTTTCTAGAGTTGTCGTCGTACCGTGATAGGGATAGGTATCGAGCACCACATCAGCTATTCCAATATTGGCTCGATGAACGGCTTCTGAAGACACAGAAGGAAGAAACCGCAGGCGATCGAATTCTACCCCTTCTTCCGCGGCAATCGGCTCGAAAAACCGACGAACGGACTCTGGATCGGTATATAAACCCTTAATCAGAAAATAACTATTCGGCACGGCTTTTAATATTTTCATCTGCGATCGCACGTTATCAGGATGACGTTTCCCCCCCGTTTGCGAACAGAAGTAAATAACAGCATTCGATGGAATTTCTAACTGTTCGCGGCGAAGAGTTGGCACATCAACTTCAAAGCCATCGACGGCAATATAAGTGTTAGGAAGTCGCCAGATTTTCTCAGTATAGTAATCTTGAGCTGAGTCTGGAAGTACCAAAGGATCGGCCAGAAAATAGTCAATCGCGGGTAGTTCCGATGCATCAAAACCCAGCCAAGTTATCTGTACCGGTGCCGGTTTTAATGCCATTAGCGAGCACCCACCACTCGATGTCAGACTATCGAGATCGATGAGGATATCGATTTCATCTCGATCGATAATTTCTGCCATCCTGGGAACATCCATGCCTTGAGACAAATCTCGAAAAACACAGACATTGCTCGCAATCGACTGCTGTACCTCATCATGGGTCTGTTTGAGAGAATAAGCATAAATCTCAAACCGCTCTCGATCGTGATGCTGAAGCGTCCAACGAACTAAGTATCCGACTGAGTTCCGACGCAAACAACTAGATAAGTAACCAATTTTTAATGTTTTTTGCGTCCGAGATGGCGGTCGGTTAACCTTATCTAAGGATTGAAGCCGATCGTTAAAATACTGTCGAATCTTTGATTGGAAAAATTTAGAAAAGTTGGCTCTGAATTGATTGGTTTTACGCGGCTCGTCCGCCAGATATGAGAAAAATGACGTTGTAGAAATTAATTGAATGATATGATACTGTTCGATATCTATATCGGATTCGATCAATTCTAAAATTGAGTTTTTGTAATCTTGATGAACTTTTCGAGCTTTTTCAAAATTACCCCCCGCTTTCATTAAGCCTCTCATAATTAGATACTGAATGGCAATTCGATCGGGAAGTGTCTTGGCTTGTTGAAGACAGCGATCGAGCAGTTCAAAACTTTCGGTATATTTCTGAGTATCTTGATAGAGATTGACGAGTTTGATTCGAACGGGTAAATTTTCGGGTTGGAGATCCAGATAAAGTTCTGCGTATTGTCTTTGAATTGCCTTGGGCAAGATACCCTCTTGGAGTAAAATTGCCGCTCGATCGAGAAATCGATCGACCAATTTTGGATAAGAACGAATCCACTTGGCAAAAGCTTCAGCAAAACGAATAATTGAATTCGATGCCGGGTTATACGCTAAGAGTAAATCGCAAATCTTGGGTACAAGCGGTCGAGCTAAAAGAGGTACTTCTTTTTCGTCAAGCAACCCGGTAGCCCACTCTAAAATTTCATCATTTTCATCTAGAATTTCTAATTCTACTGATAGCTCGATCGAATGTAATATATTCTTGACATTTTCAGGTACTAATTCCCGCAGATGCTGCCGAATCGCCCAAGCAACTTTGCCGTTCCCTAAAATTTTTTCCCGTTGGGCACTGACCTCCAAAACCCCAGCGAGTTCTTTGGTCCATGCTTCAACTCCATCGGGTGGAGCATCCATCATCACAGATAACCAGGTTGTTTGGGCTTCCACTTCTTGACCTTGAAGAAGTAATGCGAGTCCCAAATTCCAATAGTTCGATCGCTCTTCTGGCTCGGCTTCGATCGCTTCTTCGTAGAGGGTTTCCGCCTGCAAGTATTCTCCTTCAATTAAAAATCGTTCGCCTTGTTGCGATCTATCTTGTCGATGGATTTCGGCTGAGGCTGTTTGAGAGCTAATTTGCTCCAGAACCTCGATCCATTCCTGGGCTTTTTTCGACCAAGTACATTCGCGATCGATATAATCGACTTGCGCTCTTAAATGACCTTCAATCTCGATCGAATTAGAGCTTGTTATTTCTTTTAAAACATCGATGGTCTGCTCGACAAAACGACGCTTATAGGTTTCCCAGTCTCCATCGACAGGAATTAAACGAGCAAATCCAGCCGTTGTTTCGGGTAAAGCTCCAAGCTGGCTGGTTACAATCGAGCAACCACTCGCCATTGCCTCCATCACTGAAATACAGGAAGTTTCGGCCACAGTATCCGAGTATGCCAGCACCGCTGCCCCTCGCAGTTCCCGCGCGAGTTCCGGCTGAGTCACACACCCGATGTACTCGACACCTTCGGTCTCCTCACACTGACGGTAAAGCTGACCGTACATTTGCTCATCGTCCGTATCAGAGTATTTATAAAGCTTCAAACTTGAGAAGATTTTTAATGTTGTTCCCGGCACAGCTTGACGAATTTTGGGAAAAACATCCAGAAGAATCTCTAGCCCGCGTTCTGGACTGCTTGTATATACGAGGGTTGGCGGTTCAGACTTGTGGGGTAAAATCGGATCGCTCGGCTCGAACAAATCGCGGAAAGCCGAACCAATGGCATTTCGGATGATGTCGCTGCGATTGGAGTCGATGTCGCAGTGTTTGATAAAATCCTGGCGCTGCCAATCACTGACAAAAATCGTGCCATCGTATACTTCATGCTCCCCTGGGTTTTCCAGAGCCTGCATTGCTTTTTGATAGTAGGCAATTCCTGCCCAAAGGACAACACAAGTGTGGGGAGAGAGAAATGGTTTAAGTTTCTTGCCCAGTTCGGCATGGTTCCAGCAAACCAAGGCATCGAGGTCTAATGAAGGAAGCTGCCGAAGAGAATGAGCGTTCCAAGATAGACACACCACCCCTCGCGAGGTTCCAGGTTTTGAAGTATGGTTGATGAGAAAGACTTCATGCCCTTGTTGGGCTAGAGCTTCAGCCAGATAGCATAGAGCCGACTGAGACCCTCCCAACGGCATCTGGTAGACACTTTCGACATTGTAGTCCCAACCGATATAGTCAGCAAAAGCAATTTTCATCAACTTGTTTAGATTTGTGCCATCTTAATTACAATTAGTTTACCCAAATGTCCGACCGTACCCTTCAAAGACTTCCCTACGAACGTTTTTTCTTAATTTCGAGTTTGCATCGATCGGGGACAACTTGGCTCTGGAAAATGATTCAGATGTGTTCTGGAGCTGATGTTTATGACGAAGTATTTCATCAACTGGGATCGAATAATTGGGTCTACGAGTCTGAATGCAATCTCGAACATTCACTAATTCAAATTTACCGCCAAGTTCTTGCGGGAGAACTTCGCAAATCCGATCCTTTGCCCCGCGAATCCCTCTACATTCGACCATCCATCGACCCGAATACCTCTCTATGCGTCATTAAAGAAAATAACCTCATTACCAAGATCCGGATGGTACTGGCAACCATTCCTCAGATGCAGCCAGTTTTTTTATTTCGCCATCCCTTAAAGTCATTTGAAAGCTTGAGTCATGCCGTTAGCCAAAAACCTTTATTCAGCTCGAACGTTCACCCCATTTGGCCTTCTGATGGATTACTCGATCGACTCATTCATCAGGAACCCTTGCTGAAGGATTTTCCAATTTTAAATCGTGAGATCGGGGATAACACCGATCCAGAATTCCGTTTGGGAATGGTGTATGGGATTCTGCATCGGTTGATGCTAGATATGGCAATTCAAGATCGAATTCCTTGTTTGTTTTACGAATATATTACCGAAAATCCCATCGGGAGTGTGAGCAAACTGCTAGAACATTGGCAGATTCCCATGCGCTCTGAAGCCATTCCACAAATTAATCAAATTAATAGCTTTGATTCGGGTGTTCGTTATGATTGGCAGCGAGTGAGTGCCACCAAACGGTTAACGAACGATACCATTCGCGATTTAGCAGATTGTAATTTTATGCATGGATATCACTCGATCGTGCCAGAATTGTATCGCGATCGGGTTATTTCTGATAATATCTTGCCTTCAGAACTAAATTTGGAACCTGCATTTCTTTACAAAGGGGAAAACCGAATGGACTATTCAAGTTTTCACGTACAACTTCCTCACCTTTACAAACACTGGCAAGAGGAATCCGTGCAGCCTCAATCCGATCGATTTCAGGGCATCCTCGAACAAGTTGAAGGAATGACAACGGCAAATATCATGCAGTTGCTCAATTTTGCCGCAGCGAGTCTGAAACTGGGTGAAGTTTATTGCGAAGTGGGTTGTTTCCAAGGTGCCACTTTAATTGGAACGCTCCTCGAACGCCCTCATGTAATGGCTTATGGCGTCGATAACTTCTGCGAAGCCGATCCCTTTGGAGAAAACTTAGACAAACTCACAGAAAACTTGATAAATTTTGGGATTGACGAGCAAGTTTGTTTTTGCCAGCAGAGTTTTGAAGAATTTTTCCAAGATCTGACAAATTTTGAGTCAGAGGACAAAATCGGTGTTTATTTTTACGACGGCGCACAGGATTATCGCTCGATATTAATGAGTTTACTGCTTGTCAAACCTTTTCTGGCTCGGCAAGCTTTGCTAATTGTCATCAGTCGCAATCAAAATGAAGCGGCACAAGGGATAGCAGATTTTTTAGCGACGACACCGGAGTGCCGGTTGAGATTAAGCTTACCAGAGTTTAGTCGAGAAGATACCATCAACTCAATAGATGGTGTTTATGTGATGATGTGGGATGCTATCCATCATCATCAACCGGATTGGGATAATATCGAGTCTTTAAACAATCCAGATTTTCTAAATTGTTTATATGCGCTAAAAAAAAATAGAAATGCGAGTCTAATTAATTCTATTTATCGAGAAGCTTGTAATTTACAAGAAGCTGGCTCGTTCGATGAGGCAAAAAAGAAATACCAGCAGCTTTTACAAATTGAAGACCGAAATTTTAACGCTTGGTTTAATTTGGGAATGCTGTACTACACAACCCAGAATTACGATCGAGGGTTAAATCTTCTCTCAAAAGCTTTAGAAGTGGATGATTCTCAAGCACTCATTCACTACGGACTGGGGGTTATTTTAGAGAAACAAGCTCGTCTTTCGGAAGCAATCGATGCCTATCAGCAGGCAATCGAATGCGATCGCAACTTTATTGATGCATACAACAATTTAGGGAATATTTGGTACAAAGACTGCCAATTCGATCGAGCTGAAGAGATTTATCGTCAGGCAATTGCTATCGATACCTCTCACAGTGGTAGCTATCTCAACCTAGGTAATGCTCTCATCGCCCAAGAGAAAATTGAGGATGCGATCGAGATTTATCAAACCGCTTTACAATTTAATCCCGACGATCCGAACTTACTTGAGAATTCAGAATTAGCGGTCAGCTATCAAAATAATAAATCTCTATTTTATTTTGATTTTGGAAATTACTTTTATCAAGAGGGTCAATATGCAAAAGCAATATCTCAATTCGAGAATTTCTTGGAAATTGACAAAGAATCGCCAGGAGTGTATCTAGTTTTACTAAAATGTTTTAATGCTCTCAAGCAGCAGAATAAAGCGATCGAGTCTCTAGAACGAGGAACGCGCGAGCATCCTGACTTCGATCGCCTTCACTATCATTTGATACAAGCTTTAGTGCTGAATGGTGAAACTGAAACAGCAATCGAAAAATCTGATGTTGCTCTACAGTTAATGCCTGAATCTTTATGTTTAAAATTTCAGCGTTTTTTACTACTTCCTGTTCTATACAAATCTTTCCAAGAAATAAAATTCTATCGACAAAAATTTATTCAGGGATTGTCTGAGCTAGTTCAGTCGGTTTCTCTAGATACAGCAGAAGCAAAGAAAGAAGCCATTACAGCCATTAGCTTGATGACTAACTTCTATTTATCGTACCAAGGATGCAATGACTTAGAACCACAAAAACAATACGGACAGCTCGTTCGTAGAATCATGGCAGCAAATTATCCAGAGTGGATAAAACCTCGCTCCATGCCACCGCTCGCACGAGAGGAGAAAATTCGGATTGGCTATATCTCTTTTAATATGGGTCCCAATCGATTAGGAGAGTTAGTGCTGGGTTGGTTGCACAACTGCGATCGAAAAAAATTTGAAATCCACTGCTATTATTTAGGTAAAGATGTCGATACTTTAACTCATAAATTTAAAAACTGTAGCGATCGCTTTTATCAAATTAACGAAGATTTGAAAAAAGTCTGCGAGCAAATTATTTCCGATCGCCTTCATGTTTTAGTTTTTATCGAAATCGGACTGCATCCCCTGATCGCGAAAATTGCCAGCTTGCGCCTTGCACCCGTTCAATGTACGACTTGGGTTCATCCCGTAACTTCTGGCTTAACCACAATCGATTATTTCTTATCCAGCGAACTGATGGAACCAGAGAACGGACAGGAACACTATAGCGAAAAGCTTGTTCGCTTACCCAATATTGGTATCTGTTATCCCAAACCTTCTCTTCCAGAACTTAGTAAAAACCGTGCAGATTTTGGCATTCGAGATGGCAGTATTGTTTATCTCGCTTGTCAGTCTTTATTTAAATACTTACCGCAGTACGATCGGGTATTTGTTGAGATTGTCCGACAAGTTCCTCAAGTGCAATTCGTTTTTCTCTCTAACCCGCATTCTCGCATAACAGAAGTCTTCCAAAAACGTCTCAAGAATGCTTTTTCCCGCTTCGATTTAAATAGCGAGGACTATTGCGTCATGTTACCTCGCTTAGACGAGTTGGACTATTTGAATGTGAACCTTTTATCGGATATCTTTTTGGATAGTTTCAGTTGGTCTGGCGGAATTACCACTCTCAAAGCGATCGCCTGCTCCCTACCCGTTGTCACCTGTCCGGGAGAATTTATGCGAGGTCGTCATACCTACGGTATTCTTAAAATGTTGGGTCAAACCGATACAATTGCCAAAACCGAAACAGAATATATTGAGATTGCCGTCAAGCTGGGACTCGATTCGGAATGGCGACGTGATATTGCCAAACAGACCGTTGCAGGTCATGAATCCCTCTACTACGATCGAGAATGCGTCACCGGCTTGGAAGATTTCTACCAGCGTGTCGTTCGAGAGAGACTAATTGCAAATTAACGTTAACGTTTTAGCCTGGATTATTCACCAAACGCTAAAATCGAGCTCGCGCTTCAAACCTCAAAAAACAGACTGTTTTTCGGGTAAATTCCCAGATTGTTCGGCACAATAAGGCTTTGAGCGATTTTCGTCGAACGATCGTGAATAATGCAGGTTAAAGGATCGAAGTCATTAACGAGCAGTGTCGAGATAGTTCATCCACATCTGTTCGTAAGCATTTTCCATTTCGCGAGCAAACTGTTTGGTATTCCATAGGGGAGCGGTTTGTCGGGATGCCTGTAGCTTCTGAGACACCCGTTGGCGCAGATCGGCACTTTTTCCGAAGCGAATCCCCCATTCCACGTACTCTTCATCGGTGTATGCGATCCCTTCAGTGACCCCGACGTTTGTTAGCAACGTGTAACCCTGGCGGCTGGCAAACTGCAAGCCAACTCGCGTCACCACAGGGACTCCCACCCACAACGTTTCTAGAGTCGTCGTCGTTCCGTTATAAGGATAGGTATCGAGTACCACATCGGCAATCCTCAAATCGGCGCGGTGAATCATCGATGAAGGTACTCCCGGTAAAAAGCGAAGACGATCGCAACTTACACCCTCTTCCGTGGCAATCTCTTCAAAAAACAGCTTGACCGCCTCCAAGTCGGTATTGGCACCTTTGAGTAGAAAGTAGCTATTCGGTACCTCCTTGAGGATTTTCATCTGGAGGCGAATATTATCTGGGTGGCGTTTAGGGCCGCTTTGGGCGCTGAAATAGACGATCGCGTCATTGGGAATACCCAGTCGATCTCGACGCAGAGTCGGTATCCCCACCTCAAAGCCATCCACTGCGATATACGTTTGGGGAAGCCGCCAGATGCTCTCCGTATAATACGATCGAGCGGTATCGGGTAGCACGTAAGGATCGGCAATGAAGTAGTCAACCGCAGGTATCCCCGTTGCATCAAAACCCAACCAACTCACCTGAACGGGTGCCGGCTTTAAGGCGAGGATGCCACAACCGCAATTGGAAGTGAGGCTATCGAGATCGACCAACACATCAATATCATCTTGGTAAATTTGCTCGGCCGTGCTGTCGATGGTGTAGGAAACGCGATGAAACTCAGCACAATATTCTGTTTCAAACTTTTCCTGCAACCAATCTCCCGTCTGGTGCAGAGAGTATGCATGAATTTCAAAACTGCTGCGATCGTGATATTGCAAAAGCCATCGCACTAACCAACCCACTGAATGTAACCGAAAACATTGGGATAAATAACCAATTTTTAATTTCTTAGAACCTTGACGAGATCCTTTGTTCTCAGCGATCGGCCTCCCAACAGATGTATGCTTTTGTTGATATCGATCGACCGGCTCTCGCAAAAAATTTCTCAGCTTAGCTTGTACGGAACTCGCTAACTGATTTCGTAAGGATCGAGCAGTTTGAGGTTCGTCATTAAAGTAAGCCGCATAAAAACCAACGGACAAAATTTTTCGGAGAGAGAAAATAGGAACATCAAAATTTTCTTGGCAAAGATAGGCGATCGCGTCTTGGTAATTTTGATGAAATTCAACCGCTTGTTTCCATTGACCCCCGGCTTTCATTAAACCTTTGAGAATCAAGTGAAGAACCGCTGTTTTTTCGACACTATTTATGGCAATATCCAAGCAGCGCTGGGCAAAGGGAATACTTTCTAAACTCTTCCCTTCATCTTGAAGAAATGCTGCCATGTACCACAACAGCTCGAAGTGATTCGGCTCGAACTTCAAGCTAATTTCAATCAGCCGAATTGCCAGACTTGAGCTACTACTACGGTTGAGTTCGATCGCGGTATCTAACAAAATCTCGATTGGAATCAGAGGATCTTGACAATAAGCGATACAAGCATCCGCAAAATCAAATGTTGAGCAAAAGTAATGGGAAAAGTTGAGAACTTGTTTGAGGGTTTCTAGCAGCAAATCGGAATCGAACTCAACGGAGTCACGAGACTCCTGTAAAAGTTGAGTCACTTGAAGTAAGGCCGAATTTTCCCCACTGAAGGTTTCGAGGGAAATGGAAAGCTGGATAATCCGCAGCAGATTGTTGCACCCATCGGGAGCAATTTCTCGGATGTGTTGCCGAACCAGCCATGCTATTTGGTGTGATGATGTCGCTTCTTGCCGTTGGGCTTCTGTCTCCAGGATTTGTCGCAATTGGGCAGTCCATTGCAGCTCTTGCTCTGGTGTGGCTTCGAGCATACGGGTCATCCACGCAAGCTGAGCCTCTTCTTCTTTGCCTTGTAGCAGCAAGGCGAGACCGAAGTACCAATAATTGGCTGGAGCGGGATCGGTCTCAATGGCTTGTTCGTACAGTGCTGCTGCTTGGGTATATTCACCTTGAACCCAATACAATTCGGCTTGCGGTATCGGAATCTGGGAATTTACACTCATTCTTGAAGGTTATCGTACTCTATCGCTTAATCTTTGATTGGTAGGGGTTGTGCCCTTGTACCGACCTCCTGCTTCCGGGGCGATTGCGAGGAGATTCTCTGCGTCGTTGCCTATTCATTATCAAAATTTCTCAGACAAAGTAGTAGAGTCGTTTGGAGTCACATATCAAAAAGTTATCAGATGTACTCAGAGATATACTCTAGTCCACCTGATAACTTTGAGACTGGTCATCGGATAAAAACCAGTGCGAGAAATGACTTCTACTTCATGATGAAATCGGTACCACCGCAATCCGCTTCGAGGTCGCCCGATACGGGAGATTGGATTGTTGGCAGAGTTGCACTTGGCTCGCTCGTTTGGCAAGCCGCTGCAAGAGATTGCCCTTGGGTAACTTGAACCAGACCGGCATAGGCATTCAAGGTCGAGGCATCTCTGGGGAAAGCACCAACTTTGGCTTCGGTCTGGTCAGCCGTGACACCAAACGTGTAATTGTTCCCTTGGGTAGGAATCCCAATTTCAAGTGTCGTAAAGTCCGATGCATACTCGGTATTTTCTAGCCGATATGCTTGCTGCGCGCGGTTAACGGCACCGACGTTGTTTTTCCCTTCGGCTTGCTTGGCCTTCGCGGCTTGATTGAGGAAAGAAGGAAGGGCGATGGCTGCCAGAATCCCGATAATGATGATCACAACCAGCAGCTCGATGAGGGTGAAACCCCCGTCCTTCTTTTTGCGATTCAAGTTTTGCAGAAACTTGGCTTTAAATTCTGTCTTCATGCTCGTGCCTTCTCCTATAAAGGTGCGGGATGCTTGGTTTTTATCTCCTATATCTAACTTACCCATTCTAGACCCAGTTCGTATCACCCCCCGAAAAAATTTTTTGGGGATGGGTCTGAGATAGCAGTTGCCATATCGGGCGCGGACACAAGTGACTTGGGGCAGGGGAGGCAGGGGCTTTCAAGTGTATGTTTTTTAGATTCCGGTGAAATTGAGCTGGGGGAGCTGGGGAAGCTGGGGAAGCTGGCAATCGCCGAACCCTTGAATTCTCGTTGACGCTTGATGAGAAATCGGAGCGATTCTAAAAAGCATTCCCTTGTAAG
>JAXHUC010000013.1:0-70883 GCA_034189805.1 Cyanobacteriota bacterium | reverse complement strand
ATCCTGGCACGATTCCCTACCTCAAATGCACCTTCACCTGGGGGACGGCAAAGGTCAGCCGCGCCACCAACTCGTCGAATTCCCGCTGGTAGGTGCGACCGAGTTCGGTTTGCGAGAGCCGATTCATTTTGGATTGCGTGCCAAGCGATGCGCGGATTGAGGAAGAGAGAATCAAAAATGCAATTCGACACAATTTTGCATTTTTAATTTTTAACTTTTCATTCTCAACAATCGATCGCGATATTTGTCCCAACTCGTGCGCCCCCGTCCGGGCATTCGTTGGAGTTGGTAGCGGCTGTAGTGCAGCACCAAGTTGCCGCCCCAGGGTGCGGTTCGTCTTCGGAAGTACACGGCGATGGTTCCAGCTCGATTGTCGATGCCATCGACTACGCCGATGCATCCGGTGAGGTCGGCAATCCCTTGCACGTCGCAGCCAGTGACTTCGACCCGGTGATGGGGACGCAGAGGACAGTGGAAATCGAGTTCGAGCTGGCGGTGGTGCTGCCGGTTGCGCCAGGGGGTGTCGGGGGTGACGGGACGGCGAGGTTTCTTGCGTTTCATCGGAGAACCTCCGCGACGACCGATAAGGCGATCGCCCCCCAGAGACATTGGAGGACAAGGGTTTGGAGCAACCAAATTTTCATGGCTTCAACCTCAAACGAGTATTCGCCCGTTCGCGAGCAGCCAGTTGATTTGGGTTGGGGATTCTGGATGCGCGGATGCGAGGATTGGGGAAAAAGAACGAACAATTCACCGCGTCCTTCCTATCTCCCATCTCCCATCTCCGCGTCACCGCGTCCTTCCCATCTCCCCCCTCCCCCTTGTCCCCCTTGTCTCCCTTGTCCCCTGTTCCTCAATACCCCCCGCAGGCTTCGTAATACTCCCGTTCGATGTCGTACTGCCGTTCCAGGGAAGCCAGCCACGCTTCCAATTCAGGCGCGGCCGTCGTTTGCGGGTTGGAGATTTGCACGGTCGGGGTTGGCAGTGTCGAGGTTGGCAAGGTGGTTTGCGATGTCGGGGATTGTGGGTTTGTCGTTTGCGATGTCGGGGATTGTGGATTTGTCGTTTGCGATGTCGGGGATTGTGGCATTTGCATAATTTGGAATCTCTTCAAAAAGGACAAGTTTTTTACCGATCGCGATCTAGCCCAGAGCTGAAAGCTAATGGCTGAGTGCTGAGTGCTAAGAGGGCGAGAGCCAATGTCAGTCGGCTCCCGCATTTGGATTCGTTAGTAGGGCAAGTCTTCGGTCATCAACGCGCGTTCTTGCTCGCGATCGAGCTGTTGTTGCTGCCAGCGCTGCCGTCGTTCGTAGCTGGCGCGGTTGAGGGCAATCAGTTGCTCTAAGGACTTATCGAACTTGCGGCGGGCGAAATCGAGCAGCTGCTCCAAGGAGAACTTGCGCTCTTTGGGGTCGCCGAAGACCTCGGTAAACCAGACTTTATAGAGCGACCAGTCGAAGGTATCGGATTGACGCTGGAGAGCTAAGCCGTAGAGTTCGCGCAGGGTAAAGTAGACTGCCGGATAAACTCGCTCGCGATAGTCTGCCAGGGGATACTCGGTCAGGAGAGCATCGTCGATGAGTGCGAAGTTGTCGGTGGTGGCGTTTGTCATCGTTGACTCCGTTGTCATTGTTTTCACCCTTTCGCGAGAGCCGTTTTTTTTCATTTGGTTTTCATTTGGTTTTTATTCGGTTTCATTGAATTTCATTGGGTTTCAATTCGATCGCATTTCATTCGCTCGTTTCTTCGGCGGTGGCTCTGCGGGCCCAAAGCTGATTGCTGAATGCTGAATGCTGATTGCTTACAAACCGACTGCCCCACCGACGAGCGGTAGGGCAGAGGGATTCGAGTTAGTCGGCGATCGTTTCCTCAGCCGCCGCGAGCATCAGCCGGGTAGAGCCGGAGCCTTCGACGAAATCGTAGTTCTCCCACAGCAGTGCTTTTTGAGAGCGCATCTGCTTGATGCCCAAGAACCACAGCGGCAGGGTCGTCGGTTGGGGAACTTTGTACTCGGCAATGTCCAGACACCAGCTTTGGTTGCCGTTTTGTCCCTTCTTGACGGCGGTGAAGGCGACATCGAAGACGCACAGTGCCAGCCACCGTTGGGCTTTGGCTTGGTAGCGTTGGTGGGTGGCTTTAGCGAATGCCATCTCCGCTTGCTGGCAGAATTCCTCGTACCGCTCCCGGAACATCCACAGCGCCGTGTTTTTCAACCGGACGGAGATGGGCATGGCGTGCAGCGGTTGGTTGTCAGAGTCGAAGAACACCATCAGATGCTCGGAGCAGACATCCATCGTTTTTTTATCCAGGACATCGGCGTGGGTGGTGTAGGAACCGACGAGCGCCCCGGCCAGTTGACCCAGCTCTTTGTCTCGCTTGTAGCGGATGTAGGGCGGAACGTTGCCCAAGACGCTCATGCGCGCCGCTTCGAGAAATAGTCCTCGCTCCGTATCGCCGCTGCCGAGTTGCAGCTCCGTCAGGGTCAGCGCCTCGGAACCGATCCATCCGGCTTTGGCGAGATTGGCCGCCGTGAGGAACAATCCGGCGGGTTTGTCGTTGATGGCGATGCCGTAGGGGAAGCGGGGAACTCGGGCGGTATCGAACTCGTTCCCCATTACGTCGTCGTCGAACTCGAACTCGGCGGCGAATTCGTTGGGGGCATCGTTGGTAGCCTCGTTTGTCGGCTCGTTGGATTCGGGAGTTTCTGTCTTGTTTTTTGCAGCCATTGCGACCTCGCTTGTTGTTGTTTTCACCCATTGGCGAGAGCGCTTTTTTTTGAGTTTTGTTTTGCTTGAATTTACGTGGATTTCCCCTTCTACTGAGGCTCGAATACGACAACCGGCAGCTCGGGGAACTCGGCAAATGTTGCAACCACGAACGGTTTGACCAGCGACCAGTTCAAGCCGCCCAAACCGCAACCCAATGCCGGAATCGCGATGGAAGTCAGATCTAAACGTCCCACTTCGAGCGAATGGGCGATCGCATCTATATATATCTTTGCTATGCGAAAACCACTACCTTTTCGGACAGTCCGATGGCAACGAAAACTCTCAAACTGAGTGAAACCTCAGCGACCATCATCGAGGGAAATCGCCCCCAACTCCCACAACGACGATCGCTGAGCCTGGGTTAACCCCGTCGCACCGGCAAGATTTACCCCCTCATAGGGTCTGGGAACTCTCAACGTTGACGCACACATCCCATCCTCCAAACTCCAAACCCGAATCGTTCCATCCAAACTACCACTGGCGAGTGTCCCTCCTTGCGGGCTAAAGGTCACCGAAAACACTCCAGCGGTATGTTCGGTCAACTCCCGCACGCATTTCCCCGTCTCTACATCCCAAAGGCGAACCCCATTGTCGGCACATCCACCGGCGAGCATCTTGCCATCGGGACTAAACGCCACGCTAAAAACCCGATCGGGTTGCTCCCAAACCCCGACGCACTCCCCCGTTTCCACCTGCCACAGACGCACGGTGCGATCGTCGCTGCCGCTGGCGAGGAGGGTTCCATCGGGACTAAATGCCACTGAAAAGACCCAACGGGTATGCCCCGATAACGCCTGTCGGCATTTCCCCGTTTCTACATCCCAAAGCCGCAGCGTACTATCGCCACTACCGCTGGCGAGGGTGCGTCCATCCGGGCTGAAGGATAGCGAAAAGACCCGTTTGGTATGCCCCGGCAACTCCTGTCGGCACGTCCCCGTCTCCACTTGCCAAAGGCGAATCGTGCAGTCTTCGCCGCCGCTAGCGAGGGTGCGTCCGTCGGGACTGAAGGTCGCATCCCAGACTTGATTGGTATGTCCGCGCAATATCTGTCGGCATCGCCCGGTTTGGGTCTGCCACAGGCGCACGGTGCGATCGTCGCTACCGCTGGCAAGCAGGGTTTCATCCCCACCGAAGGCAACGGCAAAAACCCAATGGGAATGCCCGGTCAACTCCTGTCGGCATCGCCCAGTGTCCGCGTCCCACAAACGCACGGTTTGGTCGTCGTGACCGCTGGCGAGGGTTTTCCCGTCGGGACTGAAGGCGACAGACCAGACCCGATGGGTATGTCCCTGCCACACTTGCAAACAGTCTCCCGTTTCTACCTGCCAGAAACGGATCGTTCGATCTAAACTGCCACTGGCGAAGATACATTCCTCCTGGGGACTCCCATCTCGCTGGGGTCGGAACGCTAATGCTTGAACCCAATGGGTATGTCCCCCACACAGGTGCAGGCATTCTCCCGTTTCCACCTCCCACAGGCGAACGGTGCGATCGGCACTGCCGCTGGCGATGACCGTTCCATCGGGACTGAAGGCGATTGCTTGAACCCAATGGGTGTGTCCGGTACATACCTGCAAACAGTTCCCGAAATTCTTCCCGACATCTTTGCTCTCCCCAACATCTTTGCTCTCCCCAACATCTTCGCTCTTCCCGATATCTTCGCTCTCCCCGACATTTTCGCTCTTCCCGATATCTTCGCTCTTCCCGATATCTTCGCTCTCCCCAACATCTTTGCTCTTCCCAACATCTTCGCTCTTCCCGACATCTTCACTCTCGAAGTCGATTGGTTTAACCGACCACAGGCGGACGGTACAATCTAAACTGCCGCTGGCAAGGGTATTCCCATCGGGGCTAAAGGTTACTGAATAAACCCAACCTTCGTGTGCGGACCACACCTGCAAGCATTGTCCGGTTTCGACATCCCACAGGCGAATAGTTCCATCGGCACTGCCGCTGGCGAGAACGTTCGTTGGAGAGGATTTCCCATTTTCAAGGTCGTGCGACTCAACAGGATGAAAGTTTTCAAGGTCGTGCGACTCAACGGGACGAAAGGTCACCGATAGCACTTGGTCGGTATGCCCGCTCAACTCCTGCGAGCATTGCCCGGTTTCGACATTCCACAGGCGAATGGTACCATCAGCACTGCCGCTGGCAGCGGTGTCTCCATCGGGAGAGACTGCCACCGACCAAACCTCGTCCCGATGTCCCTGGCAACAGTGGCGGCATTGCCCGGTTTCGATATCCCACAGGCGCAGGGTTCGATCTAAGCTGCCGCTGACGAGGGTGCGTCCGTCGGGACTGAAAGCTAACGATCGAACCCAATTGGTGTGACCGCGATAGCTGAGTGAATGTTGCCGGTCGGCGACTCGCCACAGATGGATATCCCCGTGGCTGTCTCCAGTGGCTAACTGAGTTCCATCGGGACTGATGGCGATCGACAAGACATCGGCAAAGCGTTGGATAAAGGTGGGGTTGACGAAATGCGCCTCGGCAAAATTGACCTGATGCAGCGTCACCCCTTTGAGATACGCCTGTCGGATCGTCAAGCCGGAAAAGTCATACCCCTCGACGGTTTGATGCCGATCGCATAGCAGATTTAACAAATTGCCCGCCCCGTAGCCGGAGACGAGGCTAGGTTGCCCGCGCCAGGTTTCCAGGGCGGTTTTCCACTGTTGGTCTGAAAGGGTCGCCCCGTCAGAGATGGGCTTGAGGATTAGGTTGGTTTGTGCGTCTCGCACGTAGTCCCGCGCCGTGGCTTGGATGAAGGGATAGCGATCGAACAGGTGGAAGGTTCCCGATCGCAATTCGGAGATGGTGTCTCGGACCAGGCGATCGATAACGTATTCCATCACTACGTTTTGCAGGGTGAATCCTGCCGGTCCCCGTTCGACGATCGAGCGACGCACTAAGGCTTCGATCGCCCCCAGGAGGGTGGGAATTGTGGCAGTCGGCACGATGGCTTCGTGCAATTCCCCGACGGTGGTGGGTTCTCGCCAAATTGCCAGCCAAGTTGTCACGTCTCGTTCTAGGGTGGAGAGACGCTCGAATTGCCGATCGAGCAAATCGCGAATATCTCCAAACACGGCCGCCCCGTGGGTTAGGAAGCGAGACACATCCCCGAGGAATAGCGATTCGATGCCATGGGCGACTAACTTTAAGGCTAAGGGATTGCCGCCGTATCGATCGAGAAGCGATCTCGTTGGCGCACTATCGGAGATGCCCTCGGCTTGCAAGATTTTCAGACCTTCTTCGGTGGGTAATCCGGTGACTTGCAGCGACCTCACGGGTCGATCGCGTCCTTCGAGGCGAGTGATTTCTTGGGGTTTTTCCCGACTGGTGAGAATCAGGCAACTGCGATGGCGCAACTCGCCGATGGCTTGGAAGAGTTCCCCATATCCGGCAAACCCGTCTCGGTAATATCCGCCTACTTCTTGGGGTTGCAAAATGGTTTCGACGTTATCTAAGACGATGAGGCAGCGAGTTTGGGTTAAATGTTGAATCAGGGTGGAGATTAAACCCTCCAACGAGGTGGGTAGATTGGGGGGTTGGGGATGGGAGAGGGAACGAATCAGTCCGGTCAAAATGTCTTCGACGGGGGGTGCGTTTCGCAGGGAACGCCAGACCACGCATTCAAACTCGCTGGTGTGGGGTGAGCTTTCAAGGGTAGGTTTTTTAGTAGGGTGTGGATGTGAGCGGGGGGAGCTGGGGGAACTGGGGGAGCTAGGTGAGGGGGTGGATTTCTGGGTCAACTCCCCAGTTGCTTGTGCGGTTGCCCGAGGGTTTTCTCCGGCGATCCGATCGACGAGTTTGGCGGCTAGAGTGGTTTTGCCAATACCCCCCATGCCGATGAACGCCACCAGACGACAGCCATCGATCGAAATCCACCGTTCTAGGGTATCGAGTTCTGGGGTGCGACCGTAGAAACTGAAGACATCGGGGACTTCTCCCCAATCGATTTGCACTTTGGGGCGGATTTCGGGGGAACTGGCGGTATTCTCCGGGTTCTCAATTCGACCGTAGTCTTTCTCGTCGAGAACCAGGTCGAAAGCCTGAAATACGTAATCGAGGGTGCGTCGGTCTACGCGGTGTAGGGCTTCGAGGACTTTGGTGACGGTTCCTTTATCGAGTCCGGTGCGAAAACTCAGGGTTTCGATCGATAGTTTTTGGCCGTCGTTTTCGTCTTCTTCTACCTGCGCGATCGCCTCTCGTAGTTTTTCTTGTCCTTGAGGGGTGAGGACAACGCCTCGTTTTCGCCGGCCGGGAGAAGATGCCATAGACGCGCATTGAGAACTTTCCTATTGATTTTAGAAGGAAGTGCGATCGGGCGAAAATTGCCTTGTCAGGGATCGGGTCGCAAGCTAATCCTTGTTGATATATACCGTACCGCCTGAGATGTTAGAAATCGTTCCCCCCGAAACCGTGCCGATGGTTTGGTTCTTTTGCCCCCGAACGTTTTGCTCGAATTGGATGCTAGGACGATCGAGTGGTTTCTCTTCCAGGATTTGGGCCAGTTCTCGGGTTAGGGTGCGGTTGTGTTGCAGGAGGGTTTCTAATTCTTCTTGCAGAACAGCTTTCCAGGTGGCGCTATCGGGTTGGTTTGCCAGCTTCCGAAGGGCCATTTGGGTTTCGTCTTTGGCTTCCACTTGGGGATGGAGTTTTTGCCAAACGGCTTGGGCTTTGTCCCAGTCATTGGGGTGGGGTGGGGGCGCACCGTCGGTTAATGCGGGGATGAAGGGGGCTAAGAATTCGGTGAAGGCAGCGATATCCATTATCGGTAGGGGGTCGATTTTCCAGGAATAGCGGGCAACGGCAATGTCGATCGCAAATTGAAAGGGTCGCTGGGGATTGTCGAGTTGTTCCCGTCCGGCAGCAACGGCGCGATCGAACGTTAAAATTCCCTCATCGGTGCGTCCGGTGGCTTCGGGTTCCGAACCGCTGAAACTCTGAGTGCGAGAAAATCCGGTACATTCCACGGCGATGTATGCGCCGGAGTCAATCAGTTGTTGCAACTCGGTCAGATTCTCGTCTGTGGCAAATAAGTTGGGGGTGTTGAAAAGCGATCGGTCTCGGGCGAAACTGTCCCATTCGCGGCGAGAATGGTTCAGGGAAACGGCGGCGAAGGCGTGACCTTGGATGACGATTAACAACGGTAGCAGGTCGTAGCCGAAGCACAGTCCGCAGAAGAGTAAGGCTAAATCCAGGCAAGTCCCTTCTCCTGGGGAATGGAGGATTTCAGAGGGAGTTCGGATGCGCTGGGCTTCGGCTTCGGGATGATATTTTTCGTAGGCGTAGCGGATGTCTTGGGTTAGGAGGGTGTTGTAGAGGGTTGCGACGAATTGACGGCGACCTTCTGGGGTCTGGTTTAGATCGAAGGGGTTTTCGGGCAATTTGGGCAGTTGGTGAATAGCGTTTTCGGTGACGAACTGCGCCAAGGATTTTTCGTTTGCTTTCGACCATTTCCATTTCATTATATTTGCAATCTGTTTGGATTTTTGACTTTTTGATTTACTAAACTTATTCTATTGCGACAGTCACTCCCAACACTGAGGTGTCAAATATATATTGTTATATTGTGTAACAAATATCCGGTGGTGGGTTACGGTACTCCTTCAAAGGTCTGGGTTTTTTCGACAAATTATCCCCGTGCCACGCCACTACGAAATATAAGTCTGGCCGATCGTCATCAGTTTAGGAGAGCCAGAACTAATTTTAAAAACTGTCCGGATTGTTTGCCGGGTGGGTTGTATTTTTGAGCAAAGATGACTTCACTCTTGTATCACTCACTTGTCTATTTTGCGCCATCAGCTTGGTAGGAGTAGTGAGTAGATATCTTCGTGTTGCCAGTCTATAGTAATTTGCAAGCTTGAAGAACCTAGAGAAAAACCATGACAAGGCAAAAACAAGCAGAATTACCTTCAAAAATCTACGCTGAGGCTGTGGTTCGCTCGGCGAGTGGGGATTCGTTGTTGCAGCCTTCAAGTTTGGTGACGAGCCAGAATGTTACTCGGTTTTATGCCGATCCGCACGCCCTAAGTTCGGCGGTCGATCGATTACATGCAGAAGGGTTTGAGGTTTTAGACATTGGAACGATGTCCATTAGCATTGCCGCCTCTCCCAATGTTTACGAGCGATCGCTCAACCCAAGATTTACGATCGTCGAACGCCCAGTTATTAAAGAGTTGGGAATCCAAACTACTGCAACCTTTATTGATGCAGCCGATACCGAACAGTTTGGTAAAATCGATACTTCTCGAACAAATTGGGCCGATGTATTAGATGGCATTGCAATTAACGAACCCGTCTATTACTTTCAACGTAATACTCCCTCGGCGTTTCCTCCACCAACATCCACGAAATACTTGCAGGTGCCAGATGACATTGCTTGTGGGCTGAATGCCAACTTGGTTCATCAAGACGGCATTACGGGAAACGGGGTGAAAGTCGTGATGGTTGACACGGGATTGTACGCCCATCCTTTTTTCAAGCAGCACAACTACCGCATTAACGTCGTTCTCGCTCCCGGCTCGACTGACCCCGATCGGGACGCAAAAAGTCATGGAACGGGAGAAGCTGCCAACGTACTGGCTGTTGCTCCCGAAGCAGAACTGACCATGGTCAAGGCTGATGTGGCACTCAATGGTAGATTCAGAAACGTTAACTCCATTGCTGCCTTTAAAACAGCCGTTGCGTTGCGTCCGGATATCATTTCCTGTAGTTGGGGAGCTGATGTGAGAGGGCATCAACTTTCTGCCTACGATCTCGCTTTGGCTGGGGTGGTTGCCGATGCCGTCCGTCGGGGAATTATCGTCATTTTCTCGGCCGGGAACGGTCATTGGGGATTTCCCGCTCAACATCCCGATACGATCGCTGCGGGTGGCGTTTACATGCATTTGGAAGAGCCGCACAAGGGACAGTTGGAAGCCAGTAACTATTCCAGCGGTTTTATCAGTCAAATTTATCGGGGGAGACGTGTTCCCGATGTCTGTGGTTTAGTCGGTCAACTTCCTCACGGGGCTTATATTATGTTGCCTGTCGCTCCCGGTAGCCAAGGCGATCGAAGACATTCTAGCCTCGGCGATGGCACCAGCCCGACAGATGGGTGGGCTACATTTAGCGGTACTTCGGCGGCAGCGCCTCAATTAGCGGGGATTTGCGCCTTAATGAGGCAAATCGATCCGGGATTGTCTCCGGCAAGGGTGAAAGAGATTTTGCAGCAAACAGCCCGCGATGTCGTTCGGGGGGCTTGCAATACGGTTGCTGGCGGTCATCGATCGCAAGCAGGGCTAGACTTAGCAACGGGCTATGGGTTAGCAGATGCTTACACGGCGATCGAGAGAGTTAAAGCGGCTGCTATTGGAGAAAGCTTGGATGCATCAACACCACATTTATCGAACTCGGCGATCGAGACGGGCTATCAATGGTTTGACTCATCTGAAGCCACTGGCTCGAAAGGAACTAGAGCTTCTCCGGCTTTATTCTCTAGCATAAAGTATCAGGAATCACCGCAGCTTTACAAAGCCTCAAAACCTTCAAGAATAAACAGGACAAAAACTATGTACTCTGATAATCCCAAGCTGAAAGAAAAACTCGAAAAGATCCAGCTAAAGTTAGATGAAATTTTCCAGAACAAATTTAAAGATTTAGCAGAAGATTTCGAGTTAGTCATCAATGAATCAAACTTTGTTCCTCGGTCTCCACAATCGCATGCCATTTCATCTCTTGTTACTTCATTGAAAGAACTAAAGGTTTATGGCAAAACAATAGCTGAAATAACTGAGAATAAAAACAAAAAAACGGAAGGTGAAATCCAAAATAATATTGACGACATTCAAAAGAAACATGTACTTGCTGCTCAAAGCCTCCTAAAGGTCAAGAAGTACAGTAAACTAGCAATAGGTGTTTTAATTGCTGCGATAGATAGTCCAAACAACACTGTTTCAGAAATGGCAATAGAAGCATTAGGAGAGCTTAGTTCCGATCGGCAAATTCCTAATATATTGGGTAATCGATCGACTAGTAAAGAATATGATTTTTTAGAAGGTAGTAAAGAATACTGGGCTTATATCAATGGAAATGATAAAAAGCCAGAGCAGTGTACCTCTGTTGATAGTAATGGTAAAAACAAATATCGCTTGAGTCACAAAAATAATGACGATACTTATACAAGATACTTGTGTGATTTCTTGAGAACTAGAAGGGAAAATGGAAAGAATAAGCACTTTTACAACAATTGCACATTAATGTAATGCATTAACTAGGTGTTCCTGAAAAAGTTGAAAGAGCAAATCTAGAGGTCACACAGCCCCAAAAATAGTAGATTTTGTTATAGCAGTTCTCGTATTTGTGAGGTACGGCAGGGGAGGGCGGGTTTCGATAATCAATTTCAGCCAGGGCATAGTTTTCAGCTAAACCAACCACTACAATTTCTGTACCTCATAGACTGGAGAATTGCTATAGTGAATTCCACAAATTATCCAGTAATTTTCTACGAACAGAATAGCAAGTAATTATAACCTCTAGATGCTCTAACTATTCTGATAGCCAGCTAATCACTTGAGGATCTGAACAATCCCGATCGGGATTAATTTTGATTTGAGGAGGCAGCTTAGAACCGCAAATCTTGATTAGAGAAATTTGATCGTCACTTAGCCCTTTTACTTCTGATAAGTCAGAGTTTATAAAAATAGCACCTTCAAGATCGACATTTGTAAAAGAAACTCTTTGAAGATCAGTTCTGATAAACTTTGAATTCTTTAAGTCTGCATCTGATAAAATAGAATCATTCATATTTGTGTCTATGAGAAGAATATTTTCAAGATCTGCAGCTATGAGCTTTGAGGATTGAAGATTGACATCCGTTAGATCGGAGAAACTTAGATTTGCATGAGCAAGATATGCCTCTTCAAGATTTGCTTCTGTCAGATCGATTTTGTTGCCTGACAAGTCAATTTCTGAAAGAGATTCATCACAAAGGTTAATTCTTGAGACTTCGTACCCATATCCAAACATCAATATATATTTAAGTAAAAATTTAGTCCCTAATTCACGCTGGCAATTTTCTGGGTCTTGTTGTAATCTCCGGCTTGCAAAAGAAACGATCCCAAAATGCAAGATAATTGGTGTTAGTATCATGGTCGGAATTATCAGTGTACTAATAATTCCTCGTAAACGATCGCCCCTTTGCTTCCTCCAACTTGCGCCAACAAACTCCACTGCCAAACTCGATAAAGCCGTTTCCCGACAAGCCCCCTTCATAAACTCCCTGGCATCCCTCAACGGTCTGCCCTGAAGCAAGTAGCCCTTTTGTTTCCCCCCAGCTTCCCACTCCTGTGCAGCCCGCTCGATCTTGCGTTTTTGACGCAGTGCTTCCCGGCTTTCATCGAGCCACTCTTGCAGTTCTCCCCAATTGCGAATCAGGGCTTCGTGGGCGACTTCAACAATTTCGCCGTGCCGATCGTCAGAAGAGGTAGCCAGAAAGCGCACCCCAGGAGCTGCAAACCGATTGACAATGATACGAACCCGCGTTGCTTCGCTTTCAGCGGCAATTAGTTCCGACAGAGGCGCACGGCGGCGCGTATCTTCCGCTCCTTCCCCCAATTGCACCAACCCCAGATACAAGCGTCGAGCCAGCATCTGGTCTTCAATATTCAAGGATTCGTACAGGCGTTGGGCTTCACCGGCCAGCGCCCCACCTACACCCCCGATTTTTTTCAAGGTTTCAGCCGGTTCAACGTCCTTTTCCAACCCTTCCCAAATTCGCGTCAGGGCAAACTGCAACAGCGGCAGCGCCCCCACTCGCCCTTCCGTCTGCTCGATTAACAGGTGAATCGTGGCATCATCCAAAGGATGCCCCGCTTTCTCGGCTGGGCGACCAATTGCCTCTCGCAACCCTTCCTCGTCCATCGCCGACACTAAATATCCCGGTTCGGTGAACAGACGGCTTAAGGTGGGATGCTTGTGAGTTTCCCCTAAAAAGTCACTGCGGAACGTGACAATTGCCGCCACGTATTGAGAGCGATCGCCTGCCGCATAAAGCAAGTTGGCAATAAAAGCATCCCGTTCTCGCGCCTCCTCACAAAGGGTGTAAACTTCCTCAAACTGATCGACGAGTACCATCAGCGAAAACGTCCCAATCTCGGGCAGCACGCTGGCAATGCGTTGCAGTCCGTCGTACTCACCATTCCCATTTGGGCGCATGAGTTCGTCGCTAAACTCGCGAGTCTTCGCCACGGGAGTCAGGTCGTTGGTGGCAATCCGCGCCAAAATTGTCGCCAAAGCCTGAATTGGTTTCGTTCCCGGAAACAGCACCGCGACTCTGGCTCGATCGCGTCCCGGCAGGGGTCGCCGTCCCAGTTCGGGAATCAATCCGGCCCGCGCTAGAGAGGATTTCCCCGAACCCGAAGAACCGTAAATCGGCAGCAATCGCGTTGCTCCTTCCGTTTCGTGGATATCCCGCAACTTCTCCCACAGGTCGTCAATCTCTCGCGATCGCCCGAAGTAATACTCGCTATCGTCTTCGTGAAAGGCCAGCAGTCCCTTGTAGGGATTCGAGCCGATGGATGGACGCTCTCTATCGGTTTCCCTCTCTGACGATTCCTCGGCACCGGGATTGAAAATCGCCTGCCCGCCACCGACGTAGACCACCATCCCACCATAGACTTGTCCGATGGTTTGATTGCGATTTCCCTCAACCTGTTGCCGAGAATCGACGTTCGGAGTCGGGGTATTTGGAGAATTAGAGTTAAAACCTTCTGACATCCTTCATTCCCTTGAGTAAGATTATCGAGATCGGGTTTTCCCCATTGCTGAATGCCGTTCGCGAAGCGACTCTTTCGGAGTATCGCTCTGGCAAGCTGATGTGCAGTACGGGAACCCAATCGGGGTGAGTGGGCAGTTCGATAGCGAATGTCACAGTACAATCTCCGCGAGGAAAACTGCCCACCCTACAAATTTCTGACTAGTTCCTCTAAGCGCGCCCTCGCGCGCGGGTGGGTTCGACTACCGAGTGAAATTTCCCCGACCCACGATCGTCAATGTGGTCAACCAGTAGCGCCCCCGTGCCTACCCCGCCTGCCGGGGCAATACTCCCTGAATGCTGAATGCCGATCGCTTCTCAGCTCACCACTTCAAACAAATCCCGGACGGGACTCGGACTCTGAGTTCCCCCACCAGTCCCCACCGTCGCCCGATACAACCCCTCCGCCAAGTCTTCCAACGTCAGCACCCATTCATCGCCGCTCTCTTGGAAATCCACCTCCACCGTTTCTCCTCCCGAAACCGGGGTAATCCGAGCCTTCAATCCCCCCAGATTGTCACGGGTATGGAGCAATCGAGCGCGCATCTCCACGGGTTCGTCCGCCAGATACAGATCGTCGAGGCTCAAACTAATCGCCGCTCGCGTTGCGGCTTCCCGACTCACCTCCGGGCCGCGAATCTCCGCCATGCCCTTCATTTGCATCGTTTTCAGGCGATCGAGCAGCTCTTGCAAAACCCGCGCGTTACTCTGAATCGACCCGTGGCGTTCGGCGATATACGTCTCTCGATACTCGTTCGACAGTTCGATGGGAATCGCAGAAATATAAGGAACCGTCCCATCTCCATCGCCCAAAAGCGGATCGATCGATGGGGGCAG
This sequence comes from Cyanobacteriota bacterium, assembly GCA_034189805.1. Lineage (GTDB taxonomy): Bacteria > Cyanobacteriota > Cyanobacteriia > Cyanobacteriales > Geitlerinemataceae > Zarconia. Next base: position 56,483 of record JAXHUC010000013.1, on the reverse strand, counting down.
TTCTCGACTCACCGTCAACTCCCCATCAACTAGCTTCGCCGACTGCATCGTCGGTTGCTGCGTCCCCACCATCGGCACGATTTTATAGGACTTCAAATAGTCGGCATCGTTCTGGTGTCGTTTGACGGCGCTTTCAATTTCCCGATGGAATTCCAGAGCTTTTTGTGCCTTGGCTTTGACGATGTTGGGCAATCCGTCGGTTTCGGCAATCCGCCGATATTCGCCCCCCACGTCGAGCATCTCGTAAATTGGCATCAGTTGATACATTGAGTTCATCGATCGCATCACTTCCGTCAAATCGAAAAACAGCTTTTTGTACCCGTTAGCCAAAAAATTAACTGCGTTCGCCGAACCGCGATGGGGCGTGCCAAAGGTAAACAATGCCTTGCAATCTCGCCAGCCTTCTAAGACTTCTAGGTAGTAGCGAGAGACCAATCCCCCCATACTGTGAGCCAGAAGAATCACTTTCGCCTCTTTGAGTCCCGTATAGTCCCGCCACCGTTTGAGGCGATCGTCGAGGAACCGTTTGAGTCGTTTGGCCGTAGCTCGGTTATCGCGCCGCCAATCGTAGGGAAACTCAAAGAAGTTGGCGGGTTTGTCATCGCGAATGTGACCCGGAACCACTTGAAAATTGTCTGTAATCAGCCGCGACAGAGTAGTGTAGCCATCGATTTTGACCAATCCCGGCACGATGGAGGCATCCGCAACCAAGCGATCGGGTCTGATGCCATCATCTAGGTATTCTGCATCCGGGTCATCTTGTTCGACTTTTAAGTATTGAAGCGACTCCCCGTAGGTACTTATCGTCCGCCACGCCGCCTGTCCCGATATCGCCCAGATATCTTTTCCGTCTTTTTGCAGCACGCTCCCGGTAATACCCGGAAGAATGACTACAAGATCTTCCATGCGAGTTTTTGCCATGACAATTAGACCTCTCCGAAAATTAAAATTGCAATCAATTTTCATGTTTAAATCATCAATTCTCACCCCCGATCCGGAGTTCCCCATTCCCTGTTCCCTCTTTTCCGGAGATGTCTATTAATTTCCTCGTAATTGTTGAGAGGAGTTGGGAAATTTGCCCGAAAATAATTGACACCTTTTCCAGGCAAGGCTTTTATCGCCTCAAATTGATTGAAATCCTTGAAACCAAGTCCCGAAAGCATTCGATCGATAGCGATCGCGATTTCCCACTCACTCTTTTGTCTTTGTGTATTTGAGAGTGTGTATTTGGGAGATTGACTGGGACGTTATTTGCCCAGTATTGACGCAAATTTTGAGAAATGGGTTCGATCGAACCCATTTCTCAATAAATCTTTAGATGGCTGCCACGATCGGTCATCAGTTGTCATTATCCGATTCAGTTGCAGATTGCGGTCGATCGAGAAGAACCAGAAAAAGGGAGAGACGATCGAGAATCATCAGAACAGACATCCCTCCCCCATCAGACCGTTACCAACCAAAACTCGATCGAACGATCGTCGGGGTAGGCACAGAAGCACTACCCCGACCCGATTCTACGAACGGGGAAAATGAGCCCAAGTTTCCGTCTGGCCGCACATCGAAAATATCAGCGAGTTGGAGTAGTGCAAGTTTTCCCCAGACTTGTCTTGATAGCCCGAGTGGAAAAACTCACCCCAGGGATCGTTGACCCAAAATCCAGCCTCATCGTAGCCCTTCGCCACGATAATATGTCCCGAGGGGGTAAAGTCTCCGGGAAGGATAACTGGATTGCCGTTCGCCAGATGGGTTTTCACTTCAGTCCAGGAGGCATTCGTCTTGAAGACATCGCGGATGCCGTAAGCCTCGAAGACTTGGCGCAGATGCGCGTGGGAATGACGACTCCAGCCTTGACGCTCTACTAATTCAAACAATTCGTCCTCTAGCTGTTTGCGAGCTTGCGCCGAACGAATCCCGTAATAGTAGAGACACATGGCGACACAGGTGACATTGCAAGTTCCGGGTGGGTGATAGGCATTATCGCGCTGGCTGAACCAGGGTACGTTCAATTTCACCGTGTCGGGCAAGCGATCGCCCACCTCGTAACGACCCGAGACTTTACGTCCGCTGCGATCGACTAATTCAACGTGACCTTCATACACCGTCCAAGCCTTTCGTCCTTGCAACGGTTCGAGGAGGGTCACTTTCAGGTGCTTTCCCATATCCGAATAGGACTCAACCAGGAAGGTTTGACCCTTTTCGACACTTGCCTTTTCGTTATCGGCGAGTTCCGGAGACGGCACGGGGGCAAGTTTAAAAACCGTATTTTTCGTGACAGTGAGCGCGAATTGAGTTGTCGGACGAGGCGAAATTTCAGCAACCATGAAAAAACTCCTTTGTGTAATTGGGTATGCGTTCGTGTTTCGATGGATGGAAAACGGGCGGCAGATGGATGTTTCAGATATTGCTCTGTCGTTGTTTCCAATACATCCAGTGTGTGCATTTGAAAGTCGAGTCACCACCGAAAATACGGAAGTTTAGAAAGAAGTTAAGCCTTTTTTCGAGTAGTCGGCTCAAACCATTTCTGGATAAGGGGGACAGCTTTTTTCGATCGGGTGTTTTTTCGAGGGGGCGATCGCTTAAAATCGGTAAAATCCTTAATTTCTTCCACCCCATAATGGGTTTTGCGATTGGGCTGTACGGGAATCATGTGGATTTCGACACATCTCCAATGAAGCTTGACCTCGAACGGAAAACCTGGCACTCAGACATTAGGAAGTGTACGAATAATCCTGCCGGATTAGAGGATGTACGAAAATATCGATTTTAGAGTTTTCCGGAAATGTTGATTGGCTATATGCGCGTGTCGAGCGAGTCCGACCGACAAAAAGCGGACTTGCAGCGCGATGCGTTGTTGGCGGCTGGGGTTGACGAACGTCATCTGTTTGAAGACCGCGCCAGTGGAGCCAAGGATAATCGCCCCGGATTGCAAAAAGCGCTCTCATATTTGAAATCGGGCGACTGCTTGGTAGTCTGGAAACTCGATCGATTGGGGCGCTCGCTGCCGCATTTGCTGGAAATTGTCACAACACTCAAAGAGCAGGGGGTGGCTTTTCGCTCGCTGACCGAACAGATGGACACCACCACACCTCACGGCGAACTCCTCTTCAACATTTTTGGTTCCCTGGCGCAATACGAACGGGCGCTGACCCGCGAGCGGATTCTGGCGGGCATTGAATCGGCCAAACGGCGAGGCAAGATTGGCGGTCGCCCTCGTGCCATCAGTGACGAACAGCTCGTCATGATTAAGCAAGCTCTGGAAAACGGCATGTCAAAAGCAGCCGTGTGCCGGACTTTTGGCATCAAACGCTCTACACTTTATGATGCTTTGGAGAGATGTTAATTGCACAGGCAATACGCCCATTACGCCAAATTCGCGATAAAAATGAGAGTTTATTTTGCCTAATTTTTTAACTTGCCTAATGTTTAGAGTTGACTAATTTTGTAAATCTGTTTATTTTAAAAATATGTCTATTCCTAGTACGCAGTATAAGATTGAAGTGGGTAAATTTGGGCGCGTGACGCTTCCAAGTAAGCTGCGCAAAGCCCATGATATCAAAGAAGGAGATTTACTAACTTTGTACGAAACAGATGCTGGTCTTCGGCTACAAACGTCACAAGAACAACTTGAAGAAATTCATTCACTCGTATCCCCTTATCTTCAAGGTGTAGACTCTCCTGTTGAAGATTTTCTAGCGTTTCGACGTAAAGAGGCAGAAGCAGAAGCGGAAGAAATAAAACGCTGGGAACAATAGCAAGTGCAAGCTGTTATTGATACTTCGGTTGCTATCGCCTTTTTCAAAAAGGAACCGGGCTGGAAAATAGCAGCGGATCTGTTTCCGCGCAGTTGCATTTCACAAGTCAATGTGATTGAGTTGGCGACATATCTCTCTGGCATTTCTATGCCACAGGAGACCATCATTAAAACAATTCATAAATTCTCTTTTCAGATTAGCACTCTTACACAAGAGCAGGTTTTTCTAGCCGGACAACTCGTTCGACACACAAAACCGTTCGGATTATCTCTTGGAGATCGGGCCTGTCTAGCGCTTGCCAGAGTTCAAAATCTTCCCGCATTTACAACAGATAAAATCTGGGCTGAGGTAGCGAAACTAATCGATGTAGACGTGCAACTTATTCGGTAAGTGAAGCCATACCTTTGAGAAAATAAGTTTAATCTTCTAACCCGTCACTTAATCTTTCAAAGTTACAAGTGCGAGTCCATCTTTTAATTGGCGTTATTTTTCAGCGCTCGCTTACGTTATTTTTGTGAGTAAATCGGTTGTAATCCTTGACTTTCCGTTCTGAGTGTTCCAGATGAGGGTAAAAATCGGCATTCTGACTTCCGTTATTTGGAGAATCGACTTCCGTTATTTTGGAAGAAAGCCTCGATCCATTGCTCGGCCAGAATATAGTTACGAACGCGCTTTCCACTCTTGGTGAGGATGGAAGCAAGAAATCCATCACCTTCCCACGCTTTTAGCCATTCGCGGGCAGTCTTGTCTGAAATCCCAAACCAGGCGATTACATCGGAAGAGTTGATGAGGAATGGATTTTCAACTTCATCGAGAACCCGTGCCAAAATGCGGGTGAGGACTTGTTGTTGCAAGCGGGGTAGGTTTTCCCACGGCAATACTTCAGAACTGGCGCTTTGGTAGAGAGAAGTCGCTTTGACCTGTAATTCGGTTGCTGCCCGTGCCATGGTTTCGACAAAATAGAGAATCCAGGGCGTGTGTTCGGGGTCATGACGACCGTCGTAGTAGTTGGTGGGCAACCCCATTTGCAGGTTTTGGTAGTAGCGCTCGCGTTGGGCGTTGAAATATTCTTCAAAGGAGAAGAAGCCTCGCATTCGGTAGCCCGAGCGCCACAGTTCTGCGGTGGCAAGCAGTCTGCCGGTGCGGCCGTTGCCGTCGTTGAAAGGATGAACGCTCAAAAAACGGTGGGTGAGTATGGCAGCTCGAATGGGGGCGGGTAATTTGGTGGTTTCTGAGGAGGAGAGCCAGCGAACCAAGTCGCGCATCAATCCGGGAACGTCTTGCGGTTCTGGTGGTGCGTAGTCTATGCGACGGGTGACGGTATCGACGACGGGGCATTCGGTGGTGCGATATTGGCTGCGACTGCCGCGCCGACCGCGACCGCGCACGATGACGATCCGGTGCAGTTCTTTGATGAGTGCTTCTGTGATGGCGGCCTCGGATTCGGCAAATTCTTCAACCCGGTCGAGGGCGCGCCAGTAATTGCGGACTTCCTGTTCGGCATCGCTTCCCGTGCGCGTGCTTTGCGCGATGGCCCGACGAACGGCGGCTTCGTCTAACGGGTTGCCTTCAATTTGCGTCGAACTGCGGGTACTTCGTTGCAGGGCATCGTGACGCAGACGTAGGGTTGTGTCTGGTGGCAGCGGCAGAACTTCAACGACGGCTCTGGCTCCTTCGATCGCTCCCAAATGCCTGACAATTTCGTGGGTGTAGGAAAAGCGCGGAACGAAACTCATGATACTTTCAGGTGCATTTGTGTTGTTTTTCGAGCGATGTCACCGGAATGTCCCAATTCCAAACAATTTTCTGAGATTTCAGCCAAGATTTACTCTACAGTTTGCATCTATCGTATGCAAACTGAATTTTCTTTGGATTGTTCAATCAAAGGACCGTTTTTCTGAACTCTTCGAGTTCGGACGGGAAGACTGGGGAACGGGAAGACGGGGTGATGGAGAAAGCCCACAAAATTCCGGAGATCGCGAATTTCCTTAAATTTGCCGATTGTTCAAAATACTTGTCTGGGAAATCAATGTTCGCTATTGGTTGAAATAGATGAGAACAATGGACAATTTTCGATGTTAATCGGTTATATCAGGTTCGCTTAAACACTTCTCATTAAAATTCGCCTTAATTCAGGCACAAGCGATTCTTTATTGTAAGTAATTATCCGAACTTGATATTATACCCGCGTCAGTACGAAGAAGCATAATGCAAAGAGTTCTTGAGCAAAAGACTCCATATTTCTAGGAAAAAGGCGATATTTCTTTTATCAAAACTCCCAAAATACAGCTAAGACCTGTGGTACTTCGCGTTCTTTTATGTAGAGAAACCCCAGTTTCGTCCCTGTTTTCCCACCCGCTATGATGAAATGAGTATTGTACCGTTCCACAGTTGGTAATGTTCGGAATGGAAACTTCGGGGTGCGAAAGGTGGGGGAGAAGTCCGGAACCTGCATTATGAGCCAAGAACCAACACCGAGTGATGCCCAGCATTCACAAGGATTCATAGAAAAACCCCAAGGTCAGATCGAGCAACGCTTTGGCAACGAGCAGCACGTTGACACGGGTGGGGGAGATGCTGCGGGAGAAAACATCGACAAGCGTACCTTCATCAATATCTTTATTGGTGCGGAGCCGTCCAGTCCGCAATCGGTCCAGTCGATTCAAGCATTACTGCAAGAGCTGGAGCAAGAGGGGCTAGATCGGCTCGTCAAGCGGGTTTATCGAGAGTCCTTGCCAGCCGATTTCGACGTGTCTCGACCGATCGCTGCTAACACGAAGGAAATGGTAACTCAGCTTGAGGAGTTTCGTCGTCTCCTGACGTTTCTCGATCAATTAGTACGAGAAACTGAGATACCACCAGCCATACGGAATCAACTCGATGAATTGAGACGGCAGCAAGACCTATCAGCTCGGCAACAGACTGCTCCGACCCCAACAATTAACGGTAATGAAAGTCTCCAGGCGTATTTACAAATTGTCGTCAGCCGAGAAAAATCGGCATCGAGCGATACGCAGCAAGGCATAGTCGTCAATGCTTGGCTGATTCGAGACGATCGACAATTCGATCGAGCAAAGCGCCATCAGCCCCTCGACCTTGACGATCTCCGCAAAGGTGCGGTTTGCCAAATGGAGGACGTACCTAAGATTGTCAACCAATTTTTGAATCGGGCGCTTGGACACCTAGTCGGCGAATACGACGAACTGACGATTGAGGTCTTTTTGCCCTTGGACTATCTGTGTCGAGAAGTTGATCGCTGGGAGATGCTCGCCGATTTGGGCTTTGAGGAAGAACCATTTGTGGTGGGAACGAAATACCAAGTCATCGTGCGTTCCCAAGAGCGCCTCGACCGTCGATATCTCATTCAAAAAAAGAGTCAGTGGCAGACCAATTGGAAAAGAGTCGAAACCCGTTTGTCTTCGATGCCAGAACTCGACGATTTCGAGCATCTGAATCAGATGAGCGCTTGCAACTGGAAACAGCTAGCCAATCGCCTAGAATACAAGCTCGGACTCAAATTGACCTGCGGACTGGTGGAAGCGAGTAAGAAAGAGTTGTTCAAATGTCTTCTGAGAGCGGCATCGCCCATTGCCATTTGGTCTCGGCTCGATGTCCCCGAGATCGACCAAGTGGGAGAAATCGATCGATTATTCGCTTCGGGTCCGCTGTTTTCCCTTTTAAAGAGCGTTCGCAAGCACCGCCAAGAAGCCGACTGCGCCCATTGTCCAGCGTCCCATCTCGGTTCGCATTTGGCCGTGTTATGGGAGAATCCGAATCGACTCACGCCAGATGCGCTGGCTCAACTCAGACCACCAGGACAGTAACGGAAGAGGTAACAAACCGTGACCGATTGGCGAATTTTTACGGGAGTGGGAGAACCTCACGATCGAATTGCTCAATTGCCGGAGGCTCCGAGTTGGCGGCAGTTCGATCGCGATGGCGAGGAACCTGAATGGGTGGAGGCTTCGCGGGAGTTAAGCTGCAAGGATAAGCGGCGAGGGGAAAACTTTCGGGTTTCGCCAAACAACGAGGATTTGACGAACGTCGTCAATGCCGCGCTCTATTTGCGGCGACCGTTGCTGGTGACGGGTAAGCCGGGAACGGGGAAAACCTCCCTCGCCTACCGGATTGCCTACGAGTTAAATTTGGGGTCGGTGTTGCCCTGGTCGATTACGGCTCGTTCCACCCTCCAGGATGGTCTGTATCGCTACGATGCCATTTCTCGATTGCAGGACGTGCAGCTCGACCCCAAGGAATTGGAGAAACCCCGTCGCCAGTCGAGTTCCGATATCGGTCGCTACATTCAGCTCGGCCCCCTGGGAACGGCATTGCTGCCGACGGCAGTATGCGAACCGGGGCAACCCCCAAAGCCTCGACCTCGCGTGCTTCTAATTGATGAATTCGATAAGAGCGATATCAATTTGCCCAATGACTTGCTCAACTTGTTTGAAGAGGGCGAGTTTGAGATTCCGGAGTTGGCGAGGATTGCTCGGGATACAGAACGAGTTCGCGTTCGCACTTATGATGGTCGAGAAGCTACCCTCAAAGCCGGCCAGGTGAAATGCGCCAGTTTTCCGTTTATTCTGTTGACCAGCAATGGCGAGCGGGATTTCCCCCCCGCTTTTCTCCGACGCTGTTTGCGGCTGACGATGCCCGACCCAAACGACAAGGCGCTCGCCGAGATGGTGAAGGCACATTTGGGAGAGGCGGTACTCGAAGAAGCAGAACCGTTAATTGCTCGGTTTGTCGAAAAGCGGGGGCAGCAAAAGGGCGACCTCTCCCCCGACCAGCTTTTGAATGCGGTGTATTTGGTGACGCGGCAGTTTAGTCCGGTAGCTCAAAAGCGGGAGCGGCTGATGGACGTGCTGATGAAGTATCTTTCTAGCGCGGAGGACGGATGATCGAGCAACTGTCTGCGGCACTGGGAAAAGAGTTCGGTCTGACGAGTAAGGAAATCGCAGATGTGGTTTGGCTGGCGCTTCAGATGGAGGCTTCGGAGCCATCGTTCCAAACGGGAGAAGCACCCAGTATTGGGCGAGATGAGAAGACGGATGGAAAGTCGTTATCTTCCGAGCCATCGCCATCTCGTTCGGATGTTGAGTGGGAAGATTCTAAGAAACCGCCATCGCCCCAGGCAGAGCTACACGCGACGGATTCTCGCTCCGATGAAGGGGATGGATTCGATGCCGGACTGCCACTCGCAGTGCCGGATGCCAGATCCCTGCGGGAGCCATTGTCTTTAGCCAAGTCGCTCAAACCTATGTTGCAAAAGATTTCGGCGGGTTGGAGTCCGGTGCTAGATGAAGTGGCAACGGTAGAGCGCATTGCTGGCGATCGCATTTGGATGCCCGTGCTCAAACCCGCCTTAGAACCTTGGCTGGATTTAGCTTTGGTGGTCGAGGAAAGTCTTTCAATGCATCTGTGGCAGCGGACGGTGGCGGAATTGCAGCGGTTGCTCGCCCATTACGGGGTGTTTCGAGATGTGCGGGTTTGGAGTTTAACGAGCGACGATTTAGGTCGGGTGCAGATTCGACCGAGACTGGGAAATGCCGCCCGTCGGCAGTCGGTGCGTCGTCCGAGGGAGTTAATCGACCCCAGCGGTCGGCGATTGATTTTGGTAGCAACGGACTGCGTGTCCCAGATTTGGCAGGATGGGTCGGTGTTACCCGTCCTCAAGTTATGGGCGAGTAGCAGTCCGATGGCGATCGTTCAGATGTTGCCCGAGTGGTTGTGGTCGCGGACGGGGTTGGGTTTGGCATCGAGGGTGCGCTTCCATTCGCTGATGCCAGGAGTCCCCAATCAGCAGTTGGAGGCGAGCGATTTATCCCCTTGGGATGAGGTGGATTTGGAGGCGGGGATTCGCGTACCCGTCGTGACCCTAGAGCCGGAACCGTTTTTGGCTTGGGCAAACATGATGATCGCTCGGGGGGGAACTCGATCTCCGGGGTTTGTGTTCGAGCCAGAGGCGATGGTTTCGTGGGATGAATCGAGCCAGTGGAATGCATCGGTAGAAGAAACAGCCCAGGAACGAGTCCAGCAATTTCGCTCGACGGCTTCGCCGGTGGCGAGAAGATTGGCGGGTTTGTTGGCAGCAGCTCCGGTCGTTAGTTTGCCCGTGGTGCGGATTCTTCGAGAGCGACTGCTGCCCAAGTCGCGGCAAGTTCACGTCGCAGAAGTATTTCTGGGTGGATTGTTGAAGCCGCTCTTGGAAATTCAATTGGAGACCGATCCGGATGTCGTGCGGTACGAGTTTCTCGATGGCGTGAGGAGTCTGTTGCTCGAATCGGTTCCCACGAAAGATTCTGTGGATGTAATCTATGAGGTTTCAGCATTTGTGGCAGAACGGATGGGTCTGTCGTTAGAAGAATTTGTGGCGGTATTGAGGAATCCGAGACAAGCAGAGAATCGGGAGTTGGCGAGTCAGTCGCGCCCGTTTGCGAGGGTGGCGGCTCGGATCTTGAAGCAGTTGGGTGGTAGATATAGCGAATTAGCGAATGCTTTAATGCAAGCCAATCAAACGAATGGGAGAGTAGAGAAGCATGAAGACCTGTTAGATGAGATTTATAACGCCTTTACACCTACGCCTCTGCTACCGGGCGATCCGGCTTACGTAGACTGTTGGGCGGTGCGGGGGGATGAGGATGTGGTGGTGGATTTAGGGGGAATGGTGCGGCGATCGCAGGGATTCACCTGTCAGTTATATTGCGGCTATCGCGGTTCGGGGAAAACCACGGAACTCTATCGCCTCAAAAAATATCTGGAGGATCGGAATCATGTCGTCGTCTACTTTGCGGCGGATGAAGAAGATATCAGCGTTCAGGATGCTCAATATACCGATATTCTGCTCGCCTGTGCCCGCCACTTGCTGGAGGAACTCAGCCATGCCAATCCCGAACCAATTCTCAACTGGTTTAAAGGGGGACTCTGGAATTTGCAGGATGTGATGTTGACGGAAATCGACATCAAAAGTATCAATCTGGAAGTGGGGTTGAGGGAATTTGCCAAACTCACCGCAGCAGTTCGGGCAGAACCGAGGCAGCGCCAGAAAATTCGAGAACGCATCGAGCCCAATACGGAAACCCTCATTCAAGCGCTCAATGCTTTTATTGAAGACAGTCGCAAGCATTTGCCCGAGACAACGAAACTGGTGGTAATTGTCGATAATCTCGATCGCATTGTCCCAATTTTCCGGGATAACGGACGCAGCAACCACGAGGAGATTTTTCTCGATCACCACGAGCAACTCAAAGCGCTCAATTGCCATATTATCTATACCGTGCCGATTTCCCTGGTCTACTCCCGATGGGCGACGGAACTTAAGGATAACTACGGTATTCCCCAAGTGCTGCCATCGATTATGGTGCGTCGGGAAAATAACGACCCCTACGAGAAAGGCTTGGATATCCTAAAAAAAATCATTTGCCTGCGGCTTCCGGTCAGTTTGAGAGATTCCCTCGTACCAGATGTGTTTGAGTCTGAGGCAGTCTTACAGGAACTGTGCCTCATGAGTGGGGGTTATTTGCGGCAATTGGTAGTGTTAATGCAAAGAGTGATTGCGAAGGTAGATATGCTACCGATTCGAGCGCGGGAGGTGCAACGGGCGGTGGATGACCTGCGGGATGTATACCGACGGGCGGTAGAAGAAGACCAATGGGCGGTGCTGCGGGAGGTGCATCAGTCCAAGGAAATCTACAATGACAAAGTGTCGCGCAGTTTGCTCTTTAGTCGCTGCGTGTTGGAGTATCGCAATTTCGACAACAACGACGACAAGCAGACTTGGTACGATGTTCATCCTGTTCTGTGGAAGGAGTTGTGATCCCAGAGCCTTTTAGCCCTTCCAGTTGCGTATTTCGATCGGGTCTCTGGAACTAGGTTCTGTCTATTCTTAGAGATCGCCCTATGCCTACTTGAACAAATCCCTTCCTGCATAATCCCCCCCACCCGTATCAATATTCGTCGTATCCCCAAACTGCTGCTTCATCTTAGTCCCCGCAGCCGGATTCACGATCGCCCCTTGGGATTGCCTCAAATCGATCCGATCCCCTCCCGTTACATTGACATCTCCGCTGACCGTAAACTCCCCGCTGAGAATCTGCTGTAACGTCTGCTGGCTATCGGCTGGCTCCACCTCCCGCACCGCTCCCCCTAACGTCGGCGGTCGCTCTTTAGCCCCCAACTCGCCTTCTGGAGTTTTCCCGCGATGCAGGGCAACGGCCATCGCCCCAATTCCCTTGTGAACGGTCAACTCCGGCTCCTGCACCCACCCGAGCATCCCAAACCGCCGCTCGACCTCACCATTGACCGTTGCAAAGACATACTCGTACAAATCAAAAATACTGATATACCCCCGTCGGTTCTCAATACCTCGCCCCCGCAACCCATCGGCTAATGCCTGGGCAAAAAACGTCAATGGTTCTGTTTTCAAGAAATGAGAACGCTGAGTTTCCCGACAGGCGGTAATCACAACCCGACCTTCTCCGGTTCCCAGCAGTGCCGTCGCCGTTCGCTCGGGCAAATTCCGTTCAGAAGACTCCGATTCCCCACCTAACGAGTCCGGCGAAATTTCCCCCCCATGACAGGCATTAAAAATCAAAAAGACTCGCTTGGCCGGGATTGCTTTTATCTTCTCTAGTAAGGTTTGCTCGCGAACGCCGCTCCCGGCAACAACCTTGCCCCCATCCATCTGCGTATCGTGGGTGGTGAGGTAATAGCCATCCTCCCCATATTCCCCGTGACCGCTGTAAAAGAGTAGGAACGTATCCTCCTCCGTCAGCGTTGCGGCCATTCGATCGAGTGCCGCCTCAATTCCCTCGCGGGTCGCCTCCCCGTCGTGCAATAGCGCGACCTGCTGCTGGGGATACCCACAATAGCGACGATCGCTCAGTATTGCGGCTACCTCCTGAGCATCTTCCACCGTAATCGGCACGTTCATTTTCGGTGCGTGTGAGTAGGAACCCACTCCCACGACTAGCGCGTGACCTGTTGCAAATGCCATATCCGATCGACCTCGCGCTTAAGGCTTTGCGTCCGTCTTTGGCGGCTCCGTATACTCGCAAAAGATATTCAGCCCCACCTTGACGATATAGAGAACGACAATCGTGGCAATGGCTGGGTTAATGGGTAACGTCGTCAATCCCACCAGATAGACAATTGCTCCAGTCAAAACCGAGGCGCTGCCGGGATTTTTGTTGTAGTCTAAAATCTTCGAGCGGAAGCCATCATCTCCACAGACTTCCTGCCGCAACACTTTGAGCGTCACGTCCCACAGCGACTTATCTTCAGGGCCGTAGGTGCCGAGATTCCCCACCTGTTCCTGCCACAGTTCTTGGAAACTGGTTTCCAGGTCGCCGTCGTGTTTTTCCAAGGTGGCGATCGCGGATTCGATCTGGTTGGCTTCTGGGGAATTTTGGCGCTGTACCAATTCCCGAACATCCCGAAGTTCCGTGGGGGTTAGTGGAGCGGTCATGCAGTTTGTCTCGATGGATATGGCTTGTCTATTTTTACACAGATGAAAGAGGGAGAGATGATGAACCTAAAATCCCCCGAAGCCATATCCGACCCCCCGCTGTCATGGTGAATCTTCATTTTGACTGGCTTTCCGGTCGGAAGATTGAAAACTGACAATTCAGATTGCGCAGACGGTGTCTGCGCAATTGAGCCGATCGCCTTTCTCCCTGAGAGTCGTCTCAAAAAGTATACTTGATGAGACATTTCATTAAATTGGGTTTGCCATGTCTTGTTTTATGTCTCATAATACAATTCTCGCAACATCTTAAAGTTTATGGGACATGAACGGAGGCAAAAATGGAAATTGTGGGCTACGCACGGGTCAGTTCCGTGGGGCAGAGTTTGGAGGTACAGCTCGATAAGTTGCAAGACTGCCATAAGCTCTTTCAAGAGAAGAAAAGCGGGGCAGGAAACGAACGTCCGCGATTGAAAGCCTGTTTGGAGTATGTCCGGGAAGGGGATGTTTTGCAGGTGACGCGCCTGGATCGTCTTGCACGCTCGACATTGCACCTGTGCCAGATTGCCGAAACTCTGGAGCGCAAGGGGGTGAATTTGCAAGTGCTCGACCAGAATATCAATACCGGCGATGCGACAGGACGGTTGTTGTTTAATATGCTCGGAGCCATCGGTCAGTTCGAGACGGAGATCCGCGCCGAACGGCAGATGGACGGGATTGCTAAGGCGAAGGAGAGGGGGGTTCCCTTTGGCAGGAAGCGCAAAATCACCCAGCCGCAGATAGAGGAACTGCGAGCGCGTAGAAAGTCGGGCGTGTTGATTAAAACGTTAATGGCGGATTACAGTTTGTCGAAGGCGAGCGTTTATCGGTATTTGAATTAATAGCTTCATAGACAGCGCCGAACTGGATCGGACCGTTATCAACCAAAAGTCGGCAACGAAGAATCACCATTGCTGGTTACGAACGGAGGTGTTTCGACATTATCTTCAGGGTGGGTGATAGAATCAACGTCCTGGTAATTTCCAGGTGTTAAATTGAGGCTAGTTAGATCGAACGTCATACCATCGGCAAACTTGAGGTCTTCAATGCGTTGCGTCCCTTCAGAAAATTGACCTAGGAGACGAATACGATCGTGACCGCTGCCATAATAAATTAGCAAGTCGCGGGTGGTATCGATCGAGCGTTCGAGACGAACGCTATCGGCTTGGGCATTGAGGAAAATTTCATCTAAGCCACTCAGGTCTTCAATAACGTCCTGACCGTCACCATCGTTGAAAACGTAGCGGTCGTCTCCGCCATACCCTAGCAGGCGGTCATTTCCAGCCCGACCATCAATAACATCATCACCGCCGCGCCCGTACAGGTAATTATCAGCGCTATCGCCAGTCAAAGTGTCATTATATTCAGACCCCTCGGCACGTTCGATATTGGTAAAGCTGTCTCCAGCCGTCCAGCCACCGCTTAACGTACCGTCTGTTAAGTTCACCCGAACCGCTGCATGAGAATATCGATAAGAAAGAAAATCGCTACCCGCACCTCCATCAATAGCATCGGCTCCGGCTCCGCTGTATAAAACATCATTGTCTTCTTTTCCATAAAGACGATTCTGACCCGCTTGCCCGTAAATCCGATCTCTTCCACCGCCGCCGTAGACGGTATCGTTTCCGGCACCTGCATAAAGTCGGTCATCTCCCGAATAACCGAGGACCCGATCGTTCCCATCAAGACCGTGAATGACATCATTACCACCGCGACCGTAAAGGTAGTTGCTGGCAATCGTGCCGGTGAGCGTATCGCGGTATTCAGAGCCTTCCACGCGCTCGATACTGGTAATGCTATCTCCCGTCGCCCAGCCACCGCTGACAGTCCCTTCTCCTAAATGAACCTGGACTCCGGCATTTGAGAAGCGATAAGAGGCAAAATCGTTGCCAGTACCACCATCGAGTACATCTGGGTTAGCACCGCTATATAGTAGGTCGTTATTACCTTCGCCATAAAGCTTGTTGTTGCCGCCCTCGGCGTATAAACGATCGCTGCCATCGCCGCCCAGCAGCGTGTCGTTACCTTGCCCGGCGTATAGCGTATCAGCGCCGCTGTAGCCTAGCAGGCGGTCATTTTCGGCCAGACCGTGAATGACATCATTGCCGCCGCGTCCAAACAGATAATTAGGAGCATTATTACCAATGAGCGTATCCTCATACTCCGAGCCTTCAACCCGTTCGATGTCAATCAGCACGTCACCCGCCGCCCAGCCACCACTAACGCTGTAATCGCGCAGGTCAACTTGTACGCCAGCAGCAGAATAACGATAGGAGGCAAAGTCCTGTCCCGCGCCACCATCTAGGGTGTCAATGCCCGACCCACTATAAAGTACGTCATGGCCTTCTTCGCCATAAACCACGTTGCTGCCAGCCTGTGCGTACAGCCGGTCATTGCCATCTCCGCCGTAAAGCTCGTCATTACCTACACCTGCGTATAGCCGGTCGTTCCCTTCTTGACCTTCAAGCCAGTCATCCTTAGCCGTACCTACGAGCGTATCGGCAGCTTGAATTCCAATAATGGGGTTCAAAGCGCCAAGACCGTGATGCGCTCGACTATAAAGGTAAGCGGGTGTCCAAATAATGCCATTGGCAAAATGGACTTCTTCTATCTGCCCCACACTGGTGAACTGGTCGGCTAGCGTGACGCTATCGTCTGGATTGCCGTTGAAGGTGAGGCGGAGATTATTGCTATCGTTTACATCAAGAACTGGAATAACATCATCAGGTGCAATGGTTGCATCAAATTGCAATATATCGGCGGTGCTGCTGCTGCCATCGGCAATGGTATCGTGACCGTCACCGGTTTTGTAGAAATAAAGGTCGTTACCGGATAATCCTTTTAGGGTTTCATCGCCGTCTTGTCCGATGAGCAGGTCATTGTCAGCACTGCCAATAAGTTCGGCTTCCTCGGTGTAATCGACCAGGGGCGTATATGCGGCATCGGGAGTTAGAAGCTTGACTTCAATTTCTTCCCAACGCCAGATAGTGCCGTCTTGAAATCGGAATTCTTCGATGCGACTCGTGCCGTTAAACTGATTGAAGATGGTAATCGAATCCCCAAACAGACCGGCGAGATTAATCTGCAAATGGGGTGCATTGTCAGTAGAACGTGAGAAAAGAATGTCTTCGGGGTTGATGTCATCGCCGAATTGGAGAATATCGAGAGACCCCTGCACGTCAGAAACAACGTTCCAGCCATCGATCACGTTAAACACATAGAGGTCGTTGCCGCCAATATCGCTGAGAAAAGACCCACCCGCGCTGACTTCATATCGTTCATTAGCAAGCGAACCGGTTAGCCAGGGGCTTGAATCTGTATTTTCGACCAACGTGTAATCTTCTGGGTCAAAAACAGAACGGTTGTGGTACTGCTGGTAAATATTCTGCCACGTCAGGGTTTGTCCGTCAGCAAAATGGAACTCTTCGATGCGTCCTGTTGTATCGGCGCTGAATTGACCGAAAATTTCGATGCGATCGCCAGGGTTATTGGTGAAGTTTAGAACAACGCTGTCTTGGGGACGGCTGGGACTACGGGTGAGGTAAATATCATCAGCAGTGATGTTATTGCCAAAAATAGTGGCATCGCCTGGGCTATCGCTGTTGTCATCAATCGTGTCTTGCCCGTGACCCGGCAGATACAGGTACATATCTGCACCTAAACCACCTGAGATTTGGTCGTTACCCGGTCCGGCATCGATAATGTCATCTTCGACCGAGCCGTTTAGCGTGTCGTCATCGGGAGTGCCGGATATGGGTTCGGGTTCAATTGGATTTGAGGGGCTACCACTATTGTTATTTGTATTGTCCGTGCCGCCTGTATTGTCCGTGCCGCCTGTATTGTCCGTGCCGCCTGTATTGCCTGGTGGAAATGCTAGTGGAGAATCTAGATCGACAAGCTTGTCTCGAAAAGGCTGTACGTCCGGTATAAGATCTTCATAGAAAGCATCAATGTCAGCCTCAGTATAAAGAGAATGCCATTCATACCACTTATCGGGTTCTTGCCCCACAAAAAAGTTGGCAGCTTCGTTTGAAAAGAATGGTATTGAAGCATCTTCTATTGGATACTGATACGTAATCCCAAATTCTTTATTGTCAATCTCAACAAATTCTTTTCTTCCACTCTTCTTCTCTTCTTCTTTTAACAAATAAACAAAAAATTCATCCTCACGTTTGCCGTTCTGAAGAACGGTTCCTTCAATAAATCGGTAGTAGGTTACATCTAAATTTTGTTCGTAACTAATGGGAAAATAAACCAAATCTTTCTCGGAACTCCTTCTAGGTGCAAATTCTGGGTCTTCCAATGAAGAATTAATTTTTAGATGTTGCAGTTGATAGGGAAAACTATTATATGTACCGAGAACACCACCTGACTCTCCTTCACCATCAATGCGGATTGGATCTTCCTCTCCCGGCAAAAGCATATAAATTTCATCAGGGTCATCAGCACCATTTCCTAGACCATCATCAATGATGACATCGCCTTTACCAACATAAAAAATATCTTTGCCCGGACCACCTATTAAAGTATCAGGCTGTTCGTCATCCTGGTAAATAACGACATTGTTTTTGTAGATAACTTCAATCCCATATAACTTGTCGTTACCTTCACCGCCATGGAGTTCATCTGCGCCAGTTCCTCCATCAAGAACATCGTTTCCTGCTTGACCGGCAAGCATATCACGACCTCGCTTGCCAATGAGATAGTCGTGGTTATCTCCTCCAAAAACAGTATCACTAGCGAAACTACCAATCACTAAAAGCTTGTCAGTGGCATCAGTTCTTACCACAGAACTTTCTTGATGATTGACCAATACAATATTTTCAAAACCAAATCTTTCTATTTTGTCACTTGCTGTTGGCTCATACATGCCCTTAATTGGGGCAAAAAACTCATCCGTTTCTGAAGCAAAAAAGAAATGTATCTTTTTAGATTTATCATCAAGATATTGATAATAGGAGTTATTTTTTATAACTTGTTTTAAGGTAGAATTATACCCTTCCGTATCTAGAAGAGCCGTAGCATTCATACCAAGATGTTCTGCTAAGTCCTCAACAAACTGACCATCATAGATTTTGTAAGTTGTGTCAGGTTGATTTTCTCCTCGAAGAAAAACCTCGACCTGCATTCCTTCTTCAATAACAGGAAAGGGTTCTTGACTGCCATCACTGGTGGTAAGTGTTTTCCCACTTTGTTTAAGCAAGTCACGAATTGCCTCATGTTCGAGATTTTTGTCAGGGATACCATCTTTATAAATCGCACCACCAAGGAGGTTTCCGTCTTTATCCGTCAGTTGCAGATCTACATCCAGAGTTCCAAAGAGAGAATCAACAAAAATATCAACAAGATCGTCATTTTGACCGTTATGATCTTTGACTGTTACAAACTTTGAGTAGAGAAATTGTATCGCTTCTCCAACTAAAACACCACCGAGAGGAGAGAAAACAAGAGAAAGAACTCCTTTTAAGAGAACTTTTGAAACTATAAACTCTGCAACCTCTTTGCGGATTTTATCCGAAGCCAATTTGACTCCCAAGTCAATAGCGATTCCGGAGATTTCGACAATTCCTCGCTCTTTATTGTTAAAGACAACTTCTAGTTCTTCAGCGAAAAGTTTCGATCCAATACCTCTTGTTCCTATAAAAACTAATTTTTTTGCAATTTTTCCAGAAGAATTTTTCTTAGCTTTTGCCAATCCAGATTCAACAAAACTGGTAATAGTAGAAACGACTTGGAAGTCATTTTTTTCTGTAGGTTTAGTATAATAAATTGGATTTTTTAGCATTAGTAATTTTACCTGCCTTTTTTTTACTCAAACAATAATTGTTGATAAACACCGGAAGAGAAGGAATAAAGCATCGAGGATTCAAGGGATCGTATAAAACATCAATAATTTCTTCTTCTTTTGAAGAATATGATTTTTGGGGAATTCCTTCAAAGGTTCTCCTGTATTTTTTGCCATTAGGCAACTCAAAATCCAGGACTATTTCCCACCCTTTAGGATGATGAACATGACCAATTTGTTTAAATCCCGTTTGATATTGTGAGTGAATAATAGTTGCTTTTCCTCTTACCCCTCTAGTCGCTGGCCAAACTATTCGTCTTACCAAATCAAATGAAGTAACTTTTCCAAAAAATAATGCTGCCACAAAAACAATAATATTATAAAAAAACTCAAGTTCTTCAAAATAGACATAGACACTGAGTGCCAAGCCAGAAAAAATACAAACATACAGAAACAAAACTCTTAACTCGTAGAGGGTATGCTCGTTCAAATCATCTTTCAGCCTCAGATCTTCAACGATGTTTCCTAATTCTCCCGTACAAATTATTCGATCTAAAATGTTCTTTATCATTTGCCAGCACCCATAAAAAATATTGGAACTATCAAAAATTTATATAGAAAATGATAATTTTCGCAATGATATTATCAATCATCAAAAATATGTAACCCGAGTAATGGATAAGAAGGTTTACAAAGGAGATGAGGCGGGTAAATTCCTAATGTATTGAGAAATAACAAGAAGAAGGAACTTACCCATGAGCGTTGATATCACAGCCCTGTTTGTATGTCTTGACGATTTTAGTAAATTATTTGAAGCAGCAGTGAAAGAAAAGGCATTGCCTGTGGCTGGCGAAAGCGCTTTATTATCGAAACCATCTTTGGTGTCCTCAAAACTGATATGAATCTTGAGCACTCAAGACATCGCTCCCAGGCCAATGCCTTTGTCAATATCCTCGCCTGCCTCGTCGCTTATTCCTACAAAACCAATAAACCCAGATTTAAGGCTTTCCTCCTCGAATCTCCTTAAACGTTATTGGGGTTATGTAGTGCTAAAAAGCAGAAAGCAGCCTGAAAAGAAAGAGAATAAAATGGAATTCGCCTTGATAGATGCTTAGTGCTTGCGATTTTTAAGTGGGTACAAAGGTAATGTCTAAAGACCTTGAAATTTACCAAATGCACGAACTATACAGTCGTAAGTGCTGCTGAGAAAGACCCTGATACGATTAGCTTAGGAATACAATAGCACATCTTGCTTAAGAATGAAATAGAGAGAAATCGAGTATTCGTGCAGAAATCGGTGCAAGGAGCAGAAGATTTCGAGATGTAGACAATTTGAAAAGATTACGTACTTTTTGAGTAACAGCAGGCTTTGTTGCAAAAAGCCAAGAGTTGCCGACAGGAGGATAGACTGGTAAGAGGAGTCTAGTAAAAAACTGGTTTGTTGAAACCGATTTTAGCGAGATTGGTTCTCAGCATAGTTAGAAAGATGGTGGGTTAACGAAATATCAATTTGAAGATCACACTAAACCACAAAAACAACACCATATATCCGATGCAGATTATGCCCCAAGAAACCAGCAGATAATTAATAAATGAAGTCAGTTCTTTTTTGAAATTTTTTTCACAGAACCAATGAAAACAACTAAAGCCACAGAAAAAACTTACAAGAGTAAGTGAAGACCAGAGAGTCTCATCTTCTGTTGGTGGCAATTCAACGAGCACGACGGTAATAAAGCAGAGTATCACAGATAAAGCAAATACAAGGTAAGAATACATGTTTTGAGATTGTTACTTCATGCTATTTTCTTAAATCACTAACATTACATGTAGCGACCTTTTCAAGCAATAGCATTATGATGATGCGGCAGACATTCATAAAAATATTGAGTTGCTCACTCAGGGAGTACCTTACACGAGATTTCAAAGACTCTGCCTTCTCTGCTTCCCCATCCTTTTACCTTCCCGGCACCACCCAGGCATCGGCAAAGACCGATCGCAAGGCTTGCAGCTTCTCAGTTTCACCACCCCAGACGATAAGCGCCGAAGGGAAAGGGGCGGACTCACCAGTGTTGCCAAACGACAAACGCCCGCGCAGGAAGACGATTGCGGCTTGATTCGCAATGTAATCGTGCCAGTAGGCGGTATCGGTACGGGCGGGAATCAGGGCAACGATGGTTTGGGTGTTGCCGGTCGTTGCTTCGTGATGGCATTTGGCAACCCAGTCCTTGAGGGTGCGACCGTAGGGCGGATTGACGAAGACGTGGCCGTGCCAGGGCAGGGATAAGCCGTCGTCAGCTTCCGTGTAGTAGATTTTGGCTTTAACCGGGGCGGTTTTGCGGGTTGCCGTCGGCGAGCAGGGGTCAAGGTCGAAGCAGCCGAAAACATCGTAGAGTTTATCGAGCACCCAGGCGGGTGTCGTCCAGCTATTTTGACCGCTGCTATTGCCCGCATGGCTGTAGAAAGCTTTGGATTCAGATAATCTGGCAAGATATGCGCCAGCCCCGAGAAGGATGAGTGCTTGTTCGAGCGTTACCAGTTTGCCTTTGCTGTAGCGCTCGACATTGATGAGCGTCGGTTGGGTAATGCCAAGCGTCAGCGCAAAGTCGCGCTGATTGATGCTGCGGCGCTGGCGCAGAAGGGCAAGTTGCTGACCGAAAGTATCGCCTTGCGGTAAATTCCGTCCGATGATTTGGAGCGCTAAAGCATCAAGGACGGTTTGAAACGAGGACAGATACCCCTGGCTGCGCTCTAACTGGCGAATCGTCGGGATGCTCAAACCGGTTTTATCGGCTAGTTGCTGTTGGTTCAGCTTTTGCTGTTTGCGATGCTGCTGTAACTGACCGCCAAAATGCAAAGATTTCTTTAGCAAATGTCCTCACTTTTACGTCAAAAAGTCTGGCATTGTTTTAGCAAACCTTCCACGGGTTGACCAGGTAAAAAAACGGCATGGATTGACCGTTTGCTGATGGCAGTGTACTCTAGGAGCAGACTGCGTAGTAACACGTAACGGCTATTAGCTGGCAGTCCTGAAGTTTTTCAGTATCGGGCGTTAATCTACCGACTCCAACCGGACGCTGCACGTCAAAGCAAGCAGCGGTGGGTCAGGGGCGCTACCATCGTTCATTTCTTGCAAGACAAATAGTTCAAGGAGAAAGCCCATGGTTCCACGTTCTATGCGGCGGATGGTTCTGGTTATCCCGATTGCCTGCGGGCTGTTGCTGTCTTCGTGCCAAGCCTATAAGGCGTTGGTCGAACAGCAAGGTAGTGCCGCCACAGCCAGCGAAGCGCCGACCGCACAACCGAGAGAGACAAACGAAACCACACCTGACTCAACAACACAAGAAGCACCCGAAGTGCCCGCATCCCCGGCAACTCCTTCACCAACACCCCAGCCACCAGCCCCGGTAGAGCCGACCGGGCAAGAAGCTGCAACCGAATCAAGCCCCTGTGCGGGCAGGTTGGTTTCGGACTACAACATTTATTGCGATTGCGGCGATGGTGAGAAGCCAGAAGCCGGGACGACGAACCCTGTGGTGGAAAAACCCGAATCAGAGACACCCATTGTCTTTGCCTCGGTGCAGGAGTCGGCAACCGGCATGACCCCGGCGGCGGGACGGGTTGAAACCAATGAAGCGCGTGAGTATAAAAATGAATTCTTCGGCTTTACGATGCAAGTCCCCGGAGATTGGGTGGTGGCTCCAGAAGAAACGCGGCAAAAATTTGCCGAAATGAAAGCGAAGGAGCTTGCGGGTAATGACGGCGAGCTGCAAGCATCGCTCAAAGGTGCCAAGGAGCAACTGTTGTATTTATCGAAATACCCGGTTGGCAAGCCGAATATTGGTTATAATTCACATTTGGACGTGCAGGCCGAACAGATTTCGCATCTACCGGGCATTACCTCGGAAAAGGTGTATCTCGACGACCTCTATCTGGACATGATGCAGCAGAACATTCCCTACAGCATGGATAGAGAGGTGTACGAACAGGAAATTGACGGGCGGACGTTTTATCGCGGCGATGCGACAGTGCAAAAAGCCGGTCAAACCATCAAGGAATCGGTACTCGTCACCTTTGAAAAAGGTCATGCCGTCACCTTTAAGTTCTCCCAGAGCGAAGATGGGCAATTAAGTGTGGAAGAGATTGCCCGGTCGATTGAGTTTTGAATCTAATTCGGTGGTATTAGCGTCTGGAAAAGAAAGTACAGACGCTATAACAGCTTAACCAGTGCTGCGATAACAGCAACTTGTCCGAGCATCATTGGGAAAATCCATTTAAAGACATCTGATTTAAAGCTTTCCATCTTGGTTTCAAGACGGGCGATATCTTCTTTCGTTGAAACATGCGCTAGATCGATTTTTTTAATACTATCGGCAATACCTTTAGCCTGGGTTTCATCAAAACCCGCTTCTTTTAGAGCCTGGATGAATTCATAGGTATCAAACGTCAAGATTGCCATGGATGGCAGTGTATCATAGCTTTCTTACGATTTCTACAACGAATCAGTATTAGCGTCTGGGACTGCGCGGCGGCTTGGGTGGCTGGTTTGAGGGAGAGCCATAGTCAGTATCGCGGTCGTCGTCGATATCCCGGTCAGAATCATCACCGTCGCCGCTGTCTTCGATCGCTTCAAAGCTCCCCTCATCATCGTCACTGAGGAAAGGGGGAAGTGGAATATCTTCCAAGGGCAGGTCTGGCGTTAATTCGCCGTGGGATAACAACCGGTAGAAGTCTGTGCCTTCGAGACGCTCGATACTCGTGCCGCGCAGAATCTCGGCAAAGTTGAGGCGCTCGGCATCGGCGCGGTTCCAGCGCAGCAGTTTGAGGCGCGGCGGTGTGTCTTCAAATTTAGCCACGTTATCAGCTGTAGGGCGCAAGTGGCGCGAGAGATAGCGCGAACTGATGCGATCGGGGTGGGTGAAGTTGCCGATGCGATAAACGCCAGTGAGTCCGGTTCTTGATTTGAGTTCCGGTCTTGCAATGCTTAAGAAAAACTCAGGCGGAAACAGATACTCTTTTTGGTGATGTTCGGACAAACTTTGAATGTCAGCGCCGGAGGCATCTTTGCCGCTCAGGCTGGGGTTGGGGTCGTAGCTTTTCATCTTGCTGCGGTACCGGGTTTGCCCGATTTGCCGTGCTTGCCAGTCGGCAGTTTCGCTGTCGAGCGCTCTTAAATAGGCGGATTTATCGCATTGCCCGATGAGACTGTTGGCAATGTTATCGCCGTAGATTTCCTTGAGGTTGCTGTAGGCTTGAAAGGCGATGCACAAGCAGACTTTATAGGCTGCGCCCAGCCGCGCCACGCGGTCGATGTCGCCAATTTTGCCCAGTTCTGGCAATTCATCAAGAATCAGGTAGGTGTAGCCCTCGTTATACTGGGAGGTCAGCAGTTGCGAGGTGCGGGTCATTAACAGTTGGTTGTACTGCCTTAAGGTGGCATCCGAACGCCGGTCGCAGCCGAGCAGCAAGATGTAGCGGTCGCTCATCCAGTCTTTTAGGGTGAAGGTGCGCCCGTGGCTGTGGTGATAATGCAAATAGGCGGCAACGGTTTTTAAGCCGCGCCGGGTCACCGTTGCTATGGTGGCCATGACGTTGCCTGCGGTTTCTCCACTGCCAACCACTCGTAAATCGGCACGCAGATCGGGGTCGTTTTCGAGCAGAAGCGAGATAATGTCAATACTCTCGCAGGCGAGTACCAGGTCTCGGAGCGTCCACCGCCCCGGCGCGTATTCCATAAACAACTTAGCCACTGCGCCGAGGACGATGCGGGTGGCATCTTCAAAAAACTTACCGCTGCCAGCTCTGGGGTTTTCAGGTACGAAGATTTGGGCGAGGGATTCGGCGGCGAGGTCGTCGGTAAGGTCTTTGGCCATATCCCAGCTATAACCCCTGGCATCAAAGGGGTTGAGGATGCGAATGTTGGATTCGGGAATGCCCATCCCCACGAACAAAGGAACGAATTCAGTTTTCGGGTCGTAAATTAAGGCTCTAGCGCGGGTTCCCATGGCATCTCCGGGCAGGGCGCTTTGCATGAATAGCCGTAGCAAGTTGGTTTTACCGCTGCGCGTGCCGCCGATGATTTTCATGTGGGTGGTCATTTCGGCGGTTGGCAACCACGCACCGCCAAAAAAGATGCCGGGGTCGGTGGGGGAGAGGAGGGCGCGGTAATGTTCTCGTACCCGAAAGGCCTGCACCGGTTTGGTACCAGCTTCGTACTCCACTGGCAGTTCGCGGGTGAGTAGGCGACGCAGGTAAAAAGGGATAAAAATTGCCAATAACAGCCCTGCGACCCAATGCATCAGAAAGCCGAAGAGTAACAGCCCCTGTCCGATGGGCATCACCAGCCACACCCTGAGCAGCGAATGGGGTTCGCGGTTGTTCATCATCTGCGGCAGCATTTTGGGATATTCGTAGTTAAAAATGTGCCGGTGGATGGAGTAGAACAATATCAGGTGATAGACGGTGACGATGCCGTTGAGAGTGGCAAACGGAATCGCCATGCCGGGGGTGTAGGACAGCGATGGAACGGCAAAACCGCAGGAGAGCACAAACCACAGCACTAATTCCAGGGCGGCGTACACCATGTTGAGCGCGGGCTTTTGCTCCAGGTGTCGTTCTAAGGGGCGCAAGTGCGAGCAGTACATACGCTATTCAAACCGGCGAATGACAAGCAGCAGAATTTGGCGGACGGCTGCGCGCTTGCGGGTCAGCAGTTGATAGACAAAGCCAGGGGCGACCAGCGACAAAATGATACCAACTGCCCAATAGACGGCAAAGCCAAAAGCCAGCAGACTGGCTTGTCCGAAGAGCATCACCACCCACAGGTGGATAAAGGTCATGGTTTCGCCTTCACTGGCCACAATGAAGCGGTGCAGACTGACAAACAGGTAGAAATGGTAGAGCATCACGCCAAAGTTGAGAAATAGAAACGGAATCGACAGCGCCGGTGTGAGCGCGAGCGAGTAAACGGAGATGGCGCAAGTGAGGATGTACCAGAGTGCCAGTTCGATGCCGCCACACAACAAGTTCAAAAAGTGAGAGCGGTTTGCAGGCATAAAACGTTAAATTGGGGATGATTTGTTCAAATCCTATCAGCAATATAGAAACGCTTTAAACAGTGTTACGGTCTCTTAACATATAGCGTTCCGCCCCAAAATGGGTGTCATAAAACGTATAGAGGGTAAAGCTTTGAGGAGATTGTGCGGCGATAGAGGAGACGTTCGAGCGGTGCAATAAAATAGTGATAGTCTCAAAGGCAAAATAGGGCGCGATACGATAAGCTAAAATTGATGCTATCCGCCTGAACAGTCTTTCCCGCTGTCCGTACCGTTATCCCCCGTAGTTCCTAATGCAGCCGGTCTGCACGGTTTTCCGGGCATTTTGGGGTGGGGTACAATGCAACACAACGCGCATCAAAAAAGAAGAATGGCCGATTTGCATTTTGTTGGGGGGGAGAAGGGCGGCGTTGGAAAGTCCTTAGTCGCCCGAACCTTAAGCCAATATCTACTCGATAACAACCTGAGCTGCATCCTGTTTGAAGCCGACCGCTCGAATCCGGATTTGGCAAGGATTTATGGCAAAACGCTACCCTGTCAGTTTGCCGTCTTCTCGGAGGGCGAGCGCTATGAAGATACGGCGAATAAGGTGTTTGAGGCGGCGATTACCAGCCGGGTGCTGGTGAACCTGCCAGCCCAGGTCTTTCCGGCGATGAAGAAGTGGTATGCCGATAACGAATTATTTGAGGTGGCCGCCGAAGAGGACGTTAGCATCACCATTTGGTTTGTGGCTGATGGCGGGTATGACTCGTTGACGCTGCTGGCAAAATCCCTGGAATTTTATGGGGCAGAGGTCAAGCACATCATCGTGCGCAACTGCGGCCGGGGAGACTTTGACGATTGGGATGCGGTTTTAGCGCAAGCGGAAAACGCCCGGCTTAAAACCCTGATTGCCGAGCAAGCGCCGGTCATCATTGATTTTCCCAAGTTCATCGGCACGGCCGAGCGCAACACCATCGATGCCGAATCCCTCACCTTTGCTAGCGCCAGGGAAGATAGCAAGCGCTTTAGCGCCATCTCCCGCCAGCGGGTGAAGAAGTTCCTGCGCACGGCTTATGCGGAATTTAACAAAGCGGGGGCGTTTTAATGCAGCAACAACTTCCCCCCTCTACCGATTTACTCGATCGCGTGCTGCGCGATTTAAGCCCGGAGCAAAAGGCACGGGTTTTAGAATTGGTGGTACGCCTCGAGCTTGATACCGATGACCCGTTGTGGCTGGTGGCGATTGCGCTCGGACAACTGCAAGTCTTAGTAGAAGATGCCCCGGAGGATTGGCAAACGTTATTTGGCGGCTTTCAAGGAGAACTCACCACATGGACGAACACCCACCTGAAAACCCTGGAAGTGGTAGCCGACAAAGCGAGAGTAACGGCGAGCCTGTCGGAATACACCAGCGAGCTGAGCAGCATCTTGAAAACATTAGTGACAGCTTGCAACGCACTGATAGAGCGCTTGCAAGTCTCTCAGATGACCTCGCACAGCTCCGATCGGGAATTGAGAAGCTTGAACACAACCATCGAGAGCGAGATGGACAGCCTCAAAGCCCTGAGCAAGCGCCAACACAACAGCCTCCTGGAAGCGCTCGAAAGTCTGACACCAAGACATCTGCGACATCGCGCCGCACCCGCAAGCGCGGCCGCTAAACTAGCCGCCCTGTTTTCCGGGCTGGCGCTTATGGGTATCCTCGGCATTTTTTTTGAACTGGCAGCTACCTAATAAAATCTTCCCTGACATTGCCATGACACCAGAAGAACAGAGACAACAAACAACACAGGCCGTGGTGGGCGTGCAGCGTAAGGACTTTCAAGAAACGGCTAAGCGTCTAGCATCAAAACCGTCAACCACATATCAAGATAGCCGCGATACGGCACAGGCTGTCTTGCAAAACCGGCCGTCCATCGCTGATGCCCGCAAGGCTGAGTTAGAAAAGAAAGTCAAAACCCTTCATAAGGAAGAAGGACCAAGCTATCGAGGCGACGATACCGGGCGCGAATATGACAAATTCATCGCCCGTCAACATGAGATACGCGGCAATAAACCGTTCAAAGATTCGATGACGACGCTGGAAACAGACCGACGAGCCTATCACGCTCTACGGTCAGCAGGACATGATCGCAAAGCCATCGAACAAGCAATCGCAGTCAAAAGCTTGAATACCTTGGATTTAAATAAGCGTGACAAGGTAAGACAGGAATACGGAGCGCATATCGGCACCTATACCGAACACGATCGCTCAATGGGCCAAAATAGCATCCAAGAC
The DNA here is from genome assembly GCA_034189805.1 of Cyanobacteriota bacterium. Classification (GTDB taxonomy): domain Bacteria; phylum Cyanobacteriota; class Cyanobacteriia; order Cyanobacteriales; family Geitlerinemataceae; genus Zarconia. The sequence continues at coordinate 28,132 of JAXHUC010000013.1, read as the reverse complement.
AATCAACGGCTTAGAGGCAAGCACGGTCTCAAGGATGATAAACGCCTGCAATCAACCGAAATTGCCCAGCGCCTCGAAAAAAGTCAGACACAAGAGAATATTTATAGCCAGAAACGGATGCTCGATTCTAATCGAGTCACTGGGGGAGAAATGTATCGGTCTAACTACCAGGTGCGGCAGGAACACCGCAGAGGAGAATCAGGAGAACGATGTGATATCAACCTTGCCAAATCCCATATTGATGGCCGCAAGGATAATATTCCTCATGCTGGAAAGATTGTGGCCAGCAATAGCCCCCAAGCCGCACAAATGTATTCCCCAAAACAACAAGAAAAATATGGCAATGGCATTGCCGTAAAAGCCCATAACGAACAGCAGCATGAACAACGCTCGGAAAGACACCGGCTCAATGCTGGCAATCGATATGCCACTAGTGAAAGCCAGTTTCAACGCGAGCGGCAATTCTACCGCCAGTACGTTTCAAATCAGCAATCGCATACCCATACGCGAACCCGGTAGCTTTTATTCAAGAAGAGACCGGAGGCTCAGAAGTGCAAGCGTATCGCTGTCTTGCAGAGTCAAGTTTTTTAGTCAGTCTACCCAGATCGATAGGCTTAGATAGCGATGGAGCAGATGGTCTGGCAGCCTCCATTTTTTTGAACAGTTTTTTCGCCCCCTCGACAAACTCTTTGTGGGCCTCTGGGTCTAGCCTTAGCATGGCTTCCGATTCTCTGTCTTTTCGGATGGCTCTCTCTTGTACTGTTTCAACATCAAATTTTTGTTCTTCTGAGGGGATTTGAATATCCATCATATCAACAGATGTTATCTCAACCGATAGAGGCTTTATATTCTTTAAAGCTCTAGCTATTCTAGCCCTATTAAAATCGAAAAAATCGCTCATCAACAAATCCTTTCCTTTCGTCTCGATTGAAAAATTATTATTTGAGGTAAATCACATTAAATTACACACAGCTTATTATACAAACAACACATATTAAGGCAAAGCAAAAAAGCACGAAGATTCTCGGTTTTCTGCGGTTTTTCGTTTGTTTTAATCCTGCTTACACAGTCTTATAAGCGGGCCTTTGGCGCGTGTTCGTTTTTCCCGGAGCCATCCGTCTTGGGGGTATGTGCGGACGAACGGATAGCCGGGGTCAAGGTTTTTTTAAGCGTAGAGAAACGAAAGCGTGCCTTGATGCGGGCTGGCCGCTTCGACCACCTCCAACTCCAGACGGAAGGCGGCGGGAAATCCGCAACCAAGCGCCCTGCGCGTATGCATTTTTCCGGGTGAATCTTGAGGCTCATTTTTCTTAAAAAGCCGTCATGCTGATAGTGAATCAGCCGCATAGCGTGTTGGCAATGAGTGTGCCTGTTGTTCCCCTCACGCTCTGCCAGGAAAACATCTTTTTAGGGATGTTTTCCTGGCGTAAAAAAAGCGGCTGTCCTGTCTTTCAAGAACAACCGCTTGATGCCAACATTGACTGACCTAGCAAACTGCCGTATGATAAAGACGCTGCCAGGGTTTTAACACCCCGACAGCGCTTGCAAGTGTCGGGGTGTTAAAAGTAAGCTAACGATGTTTAGAATCTTGAGGAGTGCTAGTAACTCAAGAATTCTAACAACCTGCTTTAAGAGTGAGATTTTCATTAAAAATCTTCTCCTTTTAACAGGGTTTAACCCTGCCACATACAGGCATTCCCCTGCCTCTATGATGACAGGAGTCAGCGTTTTGCTGACCGGGCAACTATAACAGTTTTTGAGACAAAAGCCTCCATTTTTTTGGGGGCTTTTGTGTTTTTAAGTCCTCTCGTTTATCGCTTGCGGCGGCGGGGTCGTGGGCTGGATTTTGCCGGTGGCGATGTGGATTTTGACTCGTTGGTTGGTAGTTCTTGGCTGCTTTGTTGGCGTAAAAAAAGCGGCTGTCCCTGATGAGAACAACCGCTTCACGTCAACAATTGACTGACCCACTAAACTGTCATATAATAAAGACGCTGCCAGGGTTTTAACACCCCAACAGCGCTTAGGTAAAACTATTGTTAACTTAGAATTAAATCAACAATAGCTAGAATCTTGAGAATGATGAGTAACTCAAGAATTCTAGTTACCTGTTTAAAAGGTAAGATTTTCATCAATCTTTTCCTTCTGTACAGGGTTTGACCCTGCCACATACAGGTATTTCACCTACCTTTATAACGGCAGGGGTCAGCAATATGCTGACTGGGTAACTATAACAGTTTTTAAGATAAAAGCCTCCATTTTTTGGGGGCTTTTGTGTTTTAAACTCCTCTCGTTTATCGCTTGCGGCGGCGGGGTCGTGGGCTGGATTTTGCCGGTGGCGATGTGGGTTTTGACTCGTTGGTAGGATGTTCTTGGCCGCTTTGTTGCTGACTTTTCCTGGTATCAGAGCGCTTACTCGCTGTTGAGGGCTTAGTTTTTGTCTTGTCGTGCTCTTGCGCGCTGTTCTGCTTCTGTTCCCAAACCTGATAAACGCGCTCGACCAAATGGCGGATATAGGATACGCGCTGTTGGGGCGGGTTGTTCATCAGTTCCGGGCTGGCGGTGGCCAGCACTCGTTGCGTCTGGGTGCGCGAATAGCCCAATTTGGCAAGGCGTTCGGTGAGCCAGCGGTCGGCAGTGCGGTAATAGCGTTTGCCTTTTTGCGTGAGGCGCTCTTTAAGCCCCGTTAAATAGGCTGACAGAACCGGTTGTTTTGGATTGGGTTTGGCGTTAAACGCGGTCTCGATCCGTCGCTCGCGTTCCCCGGTGGCTTGCTGGCCTTGATAAGTTTGCAGCATGGCGACGGTATCCCTTGAAACGCCCCAGGCTTTGACTGCATCCCAGTCAGCCGCCTGGGGCTTAACCGATTCCCGGTCGGCACTTTGTTGCCAGTGGTTCAGTTCGGCAATGATGCGCCGTTGGTCAATGCTGAGGTCTGGTGTTGGATCGGGCTTTGCTTCATCATCAGCAGACTGCGGTGGCTCGTTTGTGTGTCTTCTGGCGACTTCCTGACTGTGAACGATGTCAGCCGCAACGCTGGCAGGCGGGCTGATGCGGTAGCGTTGTAATTCAGCCTCTAACTGGGCGATTTCTACGTCGGTTTTCGCTTTGGCTTGTTCTAGTTGACGAAGGGATGCATCGGGGTCGGCTTTGTCGATTTGGGGTAAGCCTTGACGTTCTTGCTGGACGTGTTCGACACTGGGCAGCTCTGCGAGGTCGAGGTCTGACCAGCGCTGACGCAGTTCTTTGGCTTTTACGTTAAGGCGACGGCGCGGGCTGTGGAGTCCGCCGGCCGCATCGATAATCACAAAATCCCGCCGGTCGCCACGGGCGAGAATATACCCTCGTTCGGCAATCGCCGCTTCAAAGGTGCGGCCAGTATCGGTGTGCTGCCAAGCGGTCTGTAAGTCTGCTTTCACCTGCTCGAGCGCAACCTGGGTGCGCTTTTCCTGCTGGTAGTCGTTATGGTCGTGTTTGGCAACGGGGCGATCCACTTCATCGGCGCGGGCGGCTTTCATCCATAAGACAACATCCTCACGTCCTTCTTCTGTAAGGCGCAGGATAATCGTGCGGTTATGTTTGCCGATGGTCAGGGGATGACCGAATTCGTATTCCATCAACCGGGCAATTTTCTCATTTCTCACCTTGGTGTGAGACAGTTCGACGGCTTTTTCGAGGGTGGTATCGACCCGTTCGTAAACCCGGTGTTTGTGCGCGGGGCGATCGTGGTTCAGATGCTTGTGGGTGACTTCGATATAGGCAAGGTTTTGTAAGCCGAATTCGCTTTCGTAGGTTTGCCAAAACGTCTCCCATTCATCCTCATTCATCGACTGCTCGGGGCTAACGCTGACGTGGTACAAGTGCTTTTGGCAGCGAGGGGCAACTTTGGACATGATTTCCATGTCTTGCAGGCAGGCGCGAACGTCGTCGTCGGCGAGTAGATAGCGAGAACTGCTGATGCGAACGGTTTGCTCGTGGCCGTCGATATCCACCTCTTTAATCAGATGAAGGGCAAGCTCTTTGGCTCCAGCTCGCTGGGAGGATTTAATAATCACGTCTGCGTTTTGTGTTGGTGCAGGATTTTGTAGAGTTTTTGCACCCACGCTCTGGCATCCTCGCAGGTGGCAATCACCAGCTCGGCGCTCGGCATCGCGGCGAAGTGACCGATGGCTTTGGCATAGTTGGCGGCATGGGCGAGCTGATTGAGGTTGCTGCCGATTTTACCGAGTTCGCCGATGTATTTTCCGAGGATAGCAATGTTGTCGTTTGCCACGAGGCGGCGGGATTGTTTGGGAACGGGGGCATCGAGGAGAACCTGGCGCACGTAAGCGCCGGTGGTGATACCCAGACGAGCGGCATCTTCGTCAAGCTGGGCGCGTTCTTCGGGAGTCAGGCGAATGCTCAAGCTCGCCGACCGCTTTCGCTTGGCGGTTTTCCAATCGCGTTTGCGATTCTCGCTCATTGATTTCCCCCCTCGTGCAAGATTCGTGCTCTCTACTATGCAACTCAGACTTGTATAGTTTGAATGACCTAACGCACTGATTTTATAAAAGATTTTACAGTTTTAGAGCGATGGGTGGCGGTATCGGGTCGTGAGGGAATAGCGATTGCCGTGCGTGATGGGGGTCGCTGGCGAATGGAAAAAAGGGTGTCGGTGGATTGAGGGGCAGCGCTGTGAGTGAGTGATGACATCGACGCGAGAGAAGGAGGGGGTACAGCGGGGAGGGAACCTCCCCCTGTCAAGCCTGGGTGGCAACGCCACGCACGGCTTGCTTAAGTTAGGCGATGTATCCTGCGAGCAGCGTGGGGAGACTGCGACGGCACGGCAGATAAAAATTAACGAGAGACTTGCACCGGCACTGCGGGGGCAAAGGGATGCGACGGACAGACCTCATGTATGATAACAATAACATGATTTGGGGTGCAGCTTTTAGATCCTCATGACTTATCGGAGAGAGCCATGCGCCAGACTGTCGAGCAACGCCTCAAAAAACTCTACGACCAACGGGCGGCGCTTGAAACCCAAATTAAGAAAATAGAAGCGGAAAAAACCAAGGAACTGCGCCAGCACCAGGAAAAACGCGAGCGGTTAGCGGGCAAAGCCATCTACGCCCTGGTGAAGTCGGGTGCGTGGAGCGAAGAACAGCTTTTGGAGCTGGTCGAACCCCACCTGAAACGGGCATCGGAGCGGGCGCTGTTTGGGCTAGAGACGGACGATAAGGCGGCAACGATACAGCCGCAACAGACCGAAGCGAGCACAATGGCGAAGTCGAAAAAGACAAAGCCAAAAGCGAAGACACCAGCGAAGCCAAAATCCTCGAAACCGAAAGCCGAACCTGTAACACAAAGCGAATTACACGATGAGTTTAATCTTTGAGAAAAAGCAAGCGGTGATTTTGATGGGAGAAGGCGCTTAGAATGTCAGCCGTTTCCTTCATTTGCTTTGAGAAAGTCGAGGATAACCGCAGGTGGTTCTTGCACTTTGCTTGTCTCAAAGATTCGGTCTCGTTCGAGGGTTTGTTGAAGTTCATCGGGGATATAAACACCCCAAAAACCATCTCTTCTAGCTTCTCGTTCAAACAAGTCGGCAAACTGTTCGATATCCTGAAATTCTCTGGGCGCTCCTAATATTATTGAAGCTTCTTTATCTTGAGAACCGTCCTTGGCGCTGCGTTCAAAAAGCAGAGCAAAGAAGGTTTGTAGGGAATTATCCCATCCAACGGTAATAATATAACAATCATGCTCAATAGTATGTCCTGACATCGGTACTATCCTCAATTTCACATCCGTCATGAATACGGAATTTTAAATTAAGGTTTCTATATATCATTTATTTGATAAATTTAAAATTTATTTTGATTGATTATTTATATTATTTTTTATATTGTTTGTGAATGAATGATGCACGAAATGACATGAGCCGCATCACCATACCGGCATGGGTCGAGCGTTATCGACCGCGATATTTAAAATATCCCAGAAACGGGCGTAGGTTTGTGACCCCAAAAAAGAAGGAAGCCATGCGCGATGCGCGGGCGATTATCATGCGCCTGAGACGGACAAGCCGAGGGATGATGTCAGAAGAACAAACCACTTATATGCTGGCGGTGTTGCGGGCAATATGTCCGTTTATTTTTGAGGAATTACTATTGCACTGTCTGGAAGATTTGGGCTTTGGGGTGAAGCGCAGTCGTTACACTTTTGATGGCGGCATTGATGGCATTGTCTGGGATGATGATGAGCGCAAGATTCTGCTGCAAGCCAAGCGTTATTCGGGGGAAATTAACCCCCAGCACGTACTGGATTTTTCGGACGTGATTTGTCAAGATGAGGAGGCGGTCGGCGGGCTGTTGATTCACACCGGGATTACTTGTATTCGGTCGCAAGAACTGCGCGAGCACTTCTCGCATTTGGATATTGTCGAAGGCTGTGGTTTGCGAGAACTGGTCATTCAATAAACAACAGATTGAAGAGAAAGGCAGGTTGTGACACCTGCCTTGATATGATGATGTTAGTACTCGCTCGGGAGCAGTAACACGGTATTGCAAAGATACAGTTTGATACGGGACAACGGAAAATCAACGTACGTGTAATCGTGAGCAAAAATCACCCGGTTGTTGCCATCTTCACAGACGAGGGTTGCTGATTCATCATCGTTGACGGTCAGCGTCCACGCCTGAAAATGCTCTTGTTTGGCATAAGCTTGGATATCTGGTTCGCCCTGGAAAGCGAGGATATCGGTGACCAGCCAAGACGCACCATTATCGCCGATGTATTTCACGCCTTCGGTATATCTATATTTGCCAAATAGCGGATTGCGGTAGAACGTTTCGCTGCCATAAAATTGCTGTAAATTGGCTCTGGTAAATGCCATGTTTTGGTTCCTTTCATGATTGAATTGACTGTCATGGCTTGGGAGCGCCTGGGGACGTGGTTCTGGGGCAAGGAAAATCGCGGAGGGTCTGCTCGTGAGGGTGGAAACCGCTATTTTTCTGGCGGCAGGTTCCGCGACTCAGGCAAAAGCCAGAACGGACGGGCAAGACGTGAAAGGAAGCGAAAGTACTCGCAGCAAACAAGGGGCAGGATTTATCGCAAAAAGCTGGCTGTGTTCGTCGAACGATCGCTGATAAGAGAAGCAAGAAAGGCAGGCGATAGCACCTGCCCTTTAGGGTGCGGTTATTGTGCTAATACGTTCAAAATGCGGCGGGCAGTTTCCCAGTCGAGACGGCGTAGGTTCAAGCTAATGGAGTCGCAAGCAAACGCATAGTACAGGTGACCGTAAAATCCATCGATGTTAGAGACAAAGGAAACGGTAGCCTGATGCTCTTCTTCACGCACGCGCCAATGCTCGGCCAGATGAGAGCGCAAAGCTGTGAATTTTTCCTGGCGGTAACGGTGCAGGCGTTCGTGTTCTTGCTGTTGTGATAGGCAGTACAGGTACAACTTTAAATACCCACCTTGGTTTAAGAATCGCTTTTCAATATCCTTGGCAATGGCTTTAACGGCTCGTTTGCATGAAACGCTGATGCGAGGTGCAAAGATACCGTATCTATGTCGCTCTTCAGGAGATACGTGTAGACCGGGAATTGTGGGATAAAAGCCTGATACTTCAAAACGCGCACCCCGATCGCAGTAAGCTTTGAGATCAAAACAGGCACCATCCTCGTTGCGGGTCAAACGAATCTGCGGACGATCGGCAGGATGATGATGCTCAATGCTCAGCGTCCAATCCGGGAAATGTGCAGCCAGGGCTTTGGCGACTTTCAGGTGTTTGCCGTAGGCGGTTGTGGTCTGGGTGGTATCGGTCATCGATCTGTCCTTTGTTTGAGTGTTTCGGTGTTAGGGCTTTGTCCGGGGCTGCGCCGGGTTCTGGGGCAAGGAAAATCGCCGGAGGGTCTGCCCGAGAGGGCGGAAACCGCTATTTTTCTTGCGGCAGGTTCCAAGCGCGGTCCAAAAGCCCGTCCAGCACACCGAAGCGCTTGCAGGAAGGGTAGGCGAACGAGATTAGAGCCAATCATCAGGCGCGAAGGATAGCTCAACACCTGAGAAGACAATAACGAGCAGGGATAGAAGACCCCGCCCGGATAAGATGTGCTGTCAAATGGGTCGCTTTTTTCACGGCACGGGCGGATCGCCGGTGGCTTTAGCGATAACACCATCGAGATAATCGATAAAACGGCCGAGATACTCGTGTTCGGGATAGAGGCGGCAGAGGTTTTGTCTGGCCGCTCGCACGGCGACGAGCAGTTCGGGGGCGCTGGCCATCAACCGGGCATCCGGTGTGAACTGGTTGAAGGTGGGGGTGGTTTCGATGACCCAGGCTAGCGGCGTGCTATCCCAGGTGTCGCGATATTTACCATCCGAGGCGCTGATGAGCTGACCGCCCTTTCGACTGCTGCTGCGCCCGTCGAATAATTGCCAAGGAGCCGGGGTGTATCTGGTTTGAATAATCATGGTTTTCGCTCCTGCTTACGTTAGAAGAAAAAGAGGGGCTTATCGCCCCTCTTCGGGCTAGAAGCTGGTTGGTGGCTGATTGCCAGCCTCAGCCGGTGTGCTATTGGCATGAGCGGTGTTTAATGCAGCGCGCAGATTCTTGGGTAGCTGTGCTGGCTCGATGCGCCGAGCGATAATACTGGCGTTATGAAAGTAGTAGTCTTCACCAGCAATCGTCTTCTTCTCGGTTTGATAAGAGAGATTGCCTTGCACCTTAACCCGGTCGCCTTTTTCAAATTTGGCGGCATAACCCGCAACCGTTCGACCAAAGGCAAAGACGCTGTGCCAAACGGTTGGCAGGTCTTTCCACTGACCGCTGCGCTCGTCCTTGTAGCTATCCGTGGTGCCGATGTTTAAGGTGACGTAAGGTTCACCGCTGGCGGTTTGTCTAATTTCTGCATCCCGACCGAGATTACCAGTGAGCGTGACTTGGTTGTTGCGTGCCATGAGAAAAATCCTTTTCTTAAAAGTTAATAATCATGGGACTGGCACGGCGCGGGCAGGCAGACGGGGCAAGCAAAATCGCGGAGGGTCTGACCATCGGTCGGAAACCGTTATTCTGCTTGAACTCGAATGAATGGTTGTGACACGCTCAGGCGTATGCATTCTTGACTTTTTTAAGCGCAAGGACTTTGACGATGGTACGTTTGTCACCAAGTTATACTCGTGGGCCACTCGAGGCTTCGAGCAGAAGAGCGGGTAAAGCGCCAGCAGCAACTCAAAGAGCGCGATTCTAAAGAGGCGCTGATGCATGAGGATGCGCGCCGGAGTCATGAAGACCGGCACGAATGAGGCGCATCGACCTCGACCTGCACGGGTCGCAGATGCAGCCGCGAATGCCGTCACGTTCCCAAGAAACGCACGGGGTCAAGCGTGCGCTCGAGCAGGCTCGAGTGTTCGAGAAAAAGGCGTTGTGCCGGTAAACTTGTGGATGCCATCAAGTGCAATCCAGTCAGCGATACAGACACGCTCCGTCACCATTCGCTCGTCACAGCCGTTAAGCAGGACGTATCGTGGCTTAGCTTTGCATCGGCAGATACCCCTGCCTCATTCAAAGCCAGGACGAAGAGACTTATCGAACAACGTTTGCTGCTGACAGGTACGATTAGTTTGCAGGCGTGACAAACGGGCTGAAACCTCCTGGGGCAACAATAAATGGGCATCGACCCAGGCGATACAAGCCGTTGCCGTCTCGCCGAGCTGCTGGCTGAGCGCGGCAAGCTGGTCATCTGAGGCTACTTTCAATAACTGGGTGCGACACCATTCGGCTTTTTGCTGGCGCTGGTATTCGCGGTTCGCACCGGGCCGCCAGCCATTTTTCGGCTGCCAGGGGAAGTGGCTGTAGTCGGGAGGAGTGGGATTTTTGGGAACGGGAGGACGGGGTGATTCGTTGGGAATGGGGTTTTCCGTTAGAGACTCAACTGGGTTTGGTGGTTCGTTCTCGCGGGAATGATGGGAGGCAAGGGGGTAAGAAAGTGATTCTTCCGGGATGGAATTTTTCACCTCACCCGAAACGGAAAAGCGAGTCTCCCCGTCTCCTGGTCCTCCCTCAGTTGGCATCACAAATTGCTCGCGGGCACTCCGCCACGGCTGCGAGGTGTAAGGTGCGCCGGTGAAACGATCTGGTTGCTTCAAGCGCACGATCGGCTCGCCGCGCCCGTCGGTGGAGAGATAATTCACCGGCCAGTCTTCAACAATGCCCTCAGCAATCGCCCACGCATACCAGGGGGTAAATTCGGCTTCCCAGGGCTTAACCGGAGCCGCTGGTTTGGTAGCGGCGCGCTGCCACCACTTGCCGCGCAGACATTTGCTCAGCCACCCGGCTGGATTCTTCACCGATCGGCGCTGGGATTCGAGCAAGGTCAAAGCTTTCTCAACGACCTCTAGCGAATATCCCAGCGCGAGCTGGTAGAGGGTCGCACTACCGATGCCCGCCTGCTGCAAACAGCGGCGAATGGCTTCGGCTTCTGGGTTGGCGGTCTTTGATTGTCGTACAGCCGGAATTTTCGGCTCTGGAGAGGCTTTTTGTGGTTTGGGATAGCAAGTAACAGGAGAAGTGGGATTGGTGCTCTCAGGTGCGTTTGTGGGCGATACAGAGCTATCTTCTAATTGAGGATTGGGGGATGGTGTCAGTGCTTCAACTCTTGCCACCAAAGCTGCGGGGTCGAACCCATCATCTTGGTTATCCTCTAAAACATCAACATTTTCTCTTGTTGTCTTTGGATCGTTATCTGGGTCTTTGCTGTTTATGTTCGTACGACTTTTGGATAATGCGTCAGTATGGGATGCATTTTCCATTGTCGGATTTTCGCAGAATCGGAAATTAAAGGGATTCCAGCCGGTCAGCTCCCAAAGGCACTGGTAGTCGATGGTGTACCATTTGCGCCGGTCGTAGGGATTGTTGTGGTAGTTGCAGCTAATTAAAATACCCAGGCGCTCTAACTTGCGAAAGGCTTCGCCGACCTGGCGCAGGCTCAGCCACGGCATTTGTTTTTGCCATTCGAGATAGCCGTTCCACAGCCATTTGCGGCCGTCGTGCTGGTAACCGGCATTGGGATTCTTCATCCACAGGTGCAAGATAAACAATAGCGAGGCGGCAACCAGTCCGAGAGCCGTTGCCACGCGCGGCGAATAGCCGTGAATGACATCGAGGTTGCAGGTATAGGGACCGCTGCGTCTGGCGGGCAACTCAGCCGTTGCAGTGCTTTGTGCAGATTTTTGAGGGGCAAGGGATATGTTTTGGTAATTTTCTGTTACCATGAGGAAGTGGCACTATGGTCTCATAGCGCATAAAAACGTGGCAGCATGGCTTCATGCTGTGATGTGCGAGAAGTAGTACGAAAAGCAATCTTGCTTTCATACTGCTTTCGAGGACAAGCAGCCAAAGGGAGTCGTATCACCTTCACGGCTGTGTCATTCACAATCCAAAATCAATTAGGCGGAAAACCGGTAAGCACGAGGTTTGGTAGACGCAGGCGCTTGCTGGTATTTTCGCTTATTGTCTTGGAATGAATCGATTGTATCAGACTGACCGACCAGATTGATTTTTTTCCGATCGGCTTTTGTCTTTTCTTGAAATGGGCAAATCAGCCAGGAGCCAGCAGCATCGACCGGAAGCTAGAGGCGATCGATGCGGGGATAAATTCAGTTTGGTGTGACGAGAATTTCAGAAGGCGGTAGAAAACCCGATCGGCCGCTCGGCAGACACAAGTATCGCAGCTCGGGTTGCCTGGAGATTTGTGCAGCGGGGCGGTTTTATCATTGTATCCGCCCATTATAAAGCGTTTGCTACGAGCGTGCAAACGCGATGGGTTCTAGAGCGGCTACGCCCCATCCAGACGGCAAATGACCATGCTGCTGCCAAGGCCGGTGCCGAGGATGAAGGCATGAGGTATCAGCGCCGGCCGCACGAACAGCGCCAGCAAACTAGCAGTGCAACTGGCCGCGAGAATCGTGCCGAAGGCTTGCAAGGTGCCGCTGCGGCGCTGAGCTTGACCGATGAGTTTGCTGCCCGCTTCCAGGGCGCAGCGTTCGATGAGGGCGCTATCTTCCGGGCTGGCGGTTTTGAGGGCGGCAAGTTGTTCGGGATAGCGGGCGAAGTACGCCCCGCGCGCCTCGGATAAAATGGCCGATTGCAGCGCCGCACCTTTAAGCGGCTGTCCGTTTTTATCGCGATAGATGAGGGTCATGGGTTTAAGCCTCTGGTGCGGACGGGACGCGATCGGCGGGCGGCTGCAAAAGAGCCGCAATATGCGGGTCATCCACGAGATTTGTAGAAATAGCAGGCGCTTTAAGAGTTGGCACCGCGCCGCCGATAATGACGGGGGCGATGGGATTGGTGTTTGTAGACGGGGTGGCATCGCTGGGCTGTTGGGGGTGGTTCATGGCTTTCACATCTCCTTTTGAGTATTGAATCGGTAGCGGGTGATGGGCACTTAAATGGGTTTTACCCATTCTTCTAGGACGGCTTGACAGGCTTTGGTCAGGCTCGGGCGGCGCAAGACTTTTTCCTCTTTGAATGCCAACCATACGCCTTCAAGCTTGTTGTATTCAAAGCGCACGCCCAGCACGCTAAAAATGTCATTGGCAGGGGCTTGTTTGATTGATGGTTTCCAACTCATAGCAAGGCGAAATTTCAAAATGGGAAAAAAGAGAATTTATGTTGTCCAAAATTCAGCAATTAAAGCGCGGCACAGGGTTGCCGTTTGGGTGTAGTATTTACCTTCTAAATGCAGGTGAACTTTAACCAAATCGGTGAGGGTAACGTCCTGTTTTAGGAACGGTAAGATGGTCTTAAACAGGGCGATTCGCTGTTCTAAGGGGATATCGGGGTAACTGAGGTTACCGAGTTCCCGAAAGCTGGAGCGCTTGTCTGGTGAAACCTGTGGCAGGTTATCACTTGAGTGACTCGGTTCTTCCTGGGGTAACTTTTGGGGGCCGGGTAACGAGCCGGGTAAATTATCGAGGTTACCCGAAGATTGACCCCAAGAGATAAACTGATTTTGTTGCTCTGCGGTCATTTCTGGGAACAACTCTTTCATCAGTTTCAGATAATTTTTGTCTCCAGGTTCGGGGAAAGGATTTTTGCCAAACAGGGCATCTAAACAGTCGGCTTTTGAGAGCGGTTCTAAATCCGTTCGATCGGGTTCGCGCACCGAAGAACGGGCGTAATTGCCGCTGGGTTGCCAACTCGTGGGAATGGGAAAGGAAGCCGGAATATCGCCGACGAGAATCGGGCGCTCTTGCTGTTTGAGCCATCCGTAGGCTTCATCGGAGAGTTCCTTTTGGCGGCTCAGGGTTTTGGCGTGTTTGAGGGCGGCCTCGCCGAGGCGAATGTGGGTGAGGCTATCGAGACAATCGCTGATGCCTTCAAAGCCGAGTAGTTTGACCTGCTTGCCTTGGGCGTGGAGAATCAACCGAATCCGGGTTTCTCTGGCTTCTAGTACCAGCGGTTTGGTATAGGTGGCCAGTCCTTTGTATTTACCGGTTTTCGGGTCGGCAGCGCCGATGGTATTTTCAGCAATCGCCGGTAACTCGTCAATGGCACGCACCAGCACCGGTTTTTGCTCGACGGCATCGATGTCGCGGCTGCGTTCGGTCATTTCACCCAGCAAGCCTTGCAAGTCGCGCTCGATGGCGGCAAAGTCGCGCCCGACCCCGACCACCGGCATTCCCCGCCACTGAAAATGGCGCTGTTTGGTGGTCAGCACTTTGACATCAAAGCCCCCACCGATCAGGTCAACCAGCCACTCTCCCAGTTCGGTTTTACCCGACCCCGATTCGCCGAGGACTAAGAGGTGCGGGTGCTTATTCGGCTGACTGCGCAGTTCGTTCCAATCGAATAAGCTCATCGGCGGTTCTGCCGGAGGTAGCAGTAATTGACCTTGCGGGGCTTGTCCTTGTAGTTGGGCGCTTAAGCTGACAAGCTGTGCCTGCATGACCGCTTCAATGCCATCGACTCTGGCAAAGTCTCTGGCATTGAGCACGTCGGCAAAGACCTTGGTTTCATCTTTAAGGCGGTCGAGGCGAATGCGCCCCCACCAATGCAGAACGAAACTGACGGTGAGCACCGAGACTTTCCAGCCACCGAGCGGCGTGATGAAACAGCCCGCAAGTGCCAGGATAAAGCCGATACCGTGCTGGGCAACAATCGAATAGGCGATACTGCGTTGTCGGGCTAGAACGAGCAAATCGCCATCGGTATCGAACAGGTTACTCAGCAGCAGCATCAACGGTAGGGATGGGCGGCGCGGAAGCTGGCGGCCGGTCGGGTTGGTGTTGGCGGGCAGGGAAGACATGACGAACCAGGCGAAGACGAACGAGGGCATCGCCGTAAGCCAAAATTAAGGCCAGGGCAATAATGACGGCGGTTTCAATGGCATCGAGTTTGAGCGGCGCTTGAAACTGCGGCGAGAGGAGAATCCAGATAAAGACGGCAATGCCGAGGAATAGCACTGTCAGGAAAATCAGATTGAGTACCGGGTAGGCGCGGGCGAGAAAGCGCACGGCGGTACTGACGAGCAAAAAGCCGACAAAACCAAGACAGCCCCAGGTGGTGAGGTTGAGGATACGGAAGTTTTTGATCATGGCGTAAGACTCCCTTCAATAAATCAAAAAAACGAGAGTGATGGAGGCGGTCTATCCCCCATCACCGGTCGGCTTACATGCCCTTGAGCTGTTTGCGGGCTTCATGCAGTTTCTTCGAGTACCGATTCACTTCCCGCTGGGCTTTAACTTGGGATGCGCCCATAATCGCCTCCATAATTAGGGGTAAGCCCGCGAGGCGCTCGACAAAGAAGGCTTTGGCCTGAGCTTCATTCAGCCCGATCGACCGGATGGCTTTCGAGGCGCGGTCGGCAAGGTCTTTGTTTTTTTCCATAAACTCGGCTTTGGCTTCGAGGTCTTGCACTTGCGGTTCTTCGTAGTAATGAAAGGCCGTATCGGGAATATCGAGCGGCGGCATCTCTACCTCAACTCTAGGAGCGCTCAGGCCGCCCATCTTGCCAGCGCCAAAGGCTTTGCGTAAGAGTCCGAACATGGTTATGCCTCCGGTAATTGACTCGCATCAGCGCCGGTATAGGCGGTCCACACCCGACGTACGGCGGCGCGTTGTTCGGGGGTGCGCTCGAGGGTAATCAGGGCATCGGTGGCTGTGTCTAAATCGGCTTTGCTGACTTGACCGCTGTCAACCAGGGGCTGGATTTCGGCTTGGAAGGTTTGTTGAGCGGGGTCTAGTCCGGGCCGGGATTGAGAAGAGTCCTGGGTCATGGCTTTAAAAGATGGTGAGGGGGGGCTGCAACTAAAGCGGCAGGTAAGGCGGTACGGGATTGAAGGTTGGCTGGGAATGGTTGGTATCGAGCAAAAAGCGATAGCAGTCGATAAACCAACGATGCACGAGTGAAAACATGGTTTTATCCTCAAAGCAACGAAGTAAAAGCGATAAAGCAATCAAGCTTGCAAGGCGCGCTGAAAAATCTGTTGGGCCGTCGTTCGCGTGTGTCCGGACTTGCGAGCGCTCTTGAAAGACTGACGGCGGGCTTTTCCCAGGCGGGCATCGCGCTTAGTTTCATCTTTTGGCTGCAAACCCGTTAGCAGGTCGCTTTGCACTTGCGCCGCCCGCTCGGCGCTGTGAACAGCCAGCGCATCAAAGGCTTCGGCCAGGGTGTTGTGAAACGTCTCGGCGCTGCTGGCCACTAGAGACAGGGCAGCGGTTTCGGCTTCGGCTTGCAGCCGTTCGGCCAGATCGCGGTAGTACGCAAGCTGGCGTTCCTGGGCGGTATCCATAGCCGAACGCATGGCGGTTGCCTGAGTTTCGAGCAGCGTCTCGGTGGGCAGGTTTTCCAGGCGTTCGACAATCGCCAAAGTCAGGGTTTTGGCTTTCGGGTCTTCTTCAATGTATTTGAGAGCCTCGGTTAGCTCTGGTTCTTGCAGACCGAGATATTCAAGTGCATCCTGGCGTTTGAGGCTATGGGCTTCGTAGATGGCTGACACGGTGGCCATGTCGAGAATCTGCGCCGCTGGGTCGAGATTGCGGGCTTTTAACGCTTTGGCCAGTGTCTCGTCGTCAATCCCGATAAGTTGCAACGCCACAATTCGAGGCACGGGGGTGTTGCCATCAATCTCACCTGCAACCAATGGCGGCAGGTCTTGGACTTCGGGCGAGGATTCGGGTGGGGGTTCTGGGGCTTCAAATCGAGCAATCGAATCAAGAGCGGCAATCGGGATGGCGGCGCTGCGCGGGTCGAGTCCGGCTTTCGAGAGAGCGAGTTTAAACAGTTGCTCGCTGGTATAGCCTTTCTGGTCCATGACCTCAGCGCGCGGCAAGGTGTCAGGCGGGGCGGCAAGCGCGGACGATGCGGCAGCGGCGGCGGGTTTGTTGTTGGCGTTTCCGGGTTTTCTGGGCATGTCTCAAGGTCTCCAGATAGGTCAAAAATGAAAACTGTTCGGGGTAGTTCTTCAAGGCGTAAATGACGAGCACTTCCGAACGGGTGTCGGCAAACTTGCGGGCAATGCGCTCCAGCACCCAAATGTGATAGGGGGTGAGCGGGCGTTTCTTGGGATAGCCTTTGGCGGTCATGACTAACTGCCCCAGGTCATCAACAATTAGAATCGACTTTTGATAATCAAGGATGTAGTCAATCGCTAGCGCTTCATCGCGCAGGATTAAACGGTAGGCTCGCCCGCTATCTTCGCTGAAGGTCACCCGAGAAATGGGCTTGGTTTTCGGAATTAGCTCGGCGGTATCGGCGGGCAGGATATCGGGTCGATAGACTTGCATAGAAAAGCGATGGGCAATTTTGAAGGAATAGAAAGTGAAGCGACCTAAAAAGGCAGGTCAGCAGGACGTTAAACCTCTTACACCTCATGGAATCAAATCCAGAATGATGATGATTAGAGGGACAAAAACCTCTTCACTTTTCCAATCAAATCCTATCGCTTTAATTTTGGATTTTGGGGACTAAATGTCCGAGATTATATCCGATGAATTGTCCGACAATTTGTCAGTTATAAGTCAAAAAAAATAGCCGTGTTTTTACCCGAGGCTTCCCATCGCTCGTCGAGAAAGGTAAGGGCAATGGCGGCTTCGCGGGGCGTTTCGTTTTTAGCGATCCAGCGGCGTAGCGTGCGTGGATTACGGCCGAACCAAACGGCAATCAAGGTTGCAAGCGTGCTATCACCGGGTTCGCTCCACTTGTTTAAGAATTGTGAAAGTGTCACCATAGTATTGGACTCCAAGGTGTTTCAGGACGTTTGGGGTCTTGCCTCGTCTCTAACTTGCACTTAGAGGCGAGGTCTTGCGTTGCACTAGGATTAAATGGTTATTGTACTTAGCCTAAGTGTACAACAAAGTACATCAAGGTACAACACTCTGAGAAAAAACCTTTCAAAACCACTTAAAATAAGAAAAACAATTATTACAGGTACAGATGGGCAGAAAATCAGGGGAGCCACGTATTAGCGTTCCACTTGCAGCAGAAGAAGACGAGCTTATCGCACACCTAGCAGCAGTAGAGGTGAGAACCAAGCCGCAGATGATGTTGAAGTTAATTAGAGAAGCGCTTCAAGAGCGGGGACTCAGACCTGAGCATGTCGCGCAACAGTTTCTACAGCGTCTGGATAAAAAAGAGCACGTCCTCAATCACGAATTAGTGGAGATGGCAAATCAGATTGGGGTTTCAGTTGAAACGCTTGTTCAAATCAAAAACTGTATGGACAAAGAGGCATAACCTTCAATGCTGGCAGCACAGAATCTAAATGGCTTAATGAGGAAAATCTTTTAAACACCTTATTTGGGCTGGGTAAATAAGTAAGAGTAGCTTAAGGATGCAGTCATTCTTCTTTCTGTTGGGGTTCAAACGCTGAAATCGCATTTTCCAACTCCATTTCCAACTGTTCTACCGTCGGTAGGCTTCCTTTTAACGATTCAGGCAATTCGCTTTTCCAACGATGCGTTGTAATTCCGATCGGCGTACTGACATTCCGTAGCGCATATTCTGCAATCGTTTGACTTTTTGACTTACACAAAATCAGCCCTATTGTCGGTTGGTCGTCAGGGTGTCGCAACTGTTCGTCAACAGCACTCACATAGAAATTCATCTTGCCTGAATACTCCGGTAGAAACTCTCCTTTCTTCAAATCAATAACGATAAAACAGCGCAATCGGACGTGATAAAAAAGCAAATCCAACCGATACTGTCTTCCATCCACTTCAAGTACGTATTGATTGCCCATAAAGGCAAACCCAACCCCCAACTCCAACAGAAATTCTCGGATGTGTTTGACCAAGGCTTGCTCTAGCTCTCGCTCTTCAGCTTCTTGACTCAAAGAGAGAAAATCAAATGAGTAAGGATTTTTAATAAGCTGCTGTGCCAACTCAGACTGAGGAGCAGGTAACGTGCGCTCAAAATTTGTAATAGCGCCTTTCTGACGGTGATAGAGTCCGCTTTCGATTTGATAAACTAAAACACTTCGGCTCCAGCCATGTTCAACTGTTTCTTGAATGTACCAGAGTCGTTCCGTGGGGTCTTTAACTTTGTCTAGCAAGACACAATTATGAAACCATGGAATTTGTCCAGCAACCTGCTGGACAATTTGCTCGTCTGGATAAGCATCGGCAAACGATCTCATATAAAGCAGATTTGTCCGAGAAAAACCCTTCATATGAGGAAAGGCTTTCTTCAAGTCTTTTGCCAACCTCGCAATCACTTTAGCGCCCCAACCTTGCTGTTGTTGGCGCATCAGAATATCCCGACCGATTTGCCAGTAGAGCCAAATTAATTCTTGATTGACCGCCAGCGCCGCACGAACCTGGGCCGTACGAATACGTTCTTTCAAGTTACTTAGAAAAGCATCGTAATCATCAGGAAGGGGAAATAAGGTCTTGGACACGACATTTGCTCGGGTTGGACAAAGCTCTACTCTACGGCTTGCATGGGATGGATGCAAACAGAATCTATCTCGTGCAATAGAGCGAGCGTGGCTAATCGATCTGTGGTACCGAGCCATTTTCTTCCATTTCGGGAAAGGACGGTTTTTCTGAATCGCTTTCCTCTACCGGAGTCAGAATCGAGAGGGCGGCGATCGCCCCACGTACTTGTTCGGGGGGAACTTCGAGGTACTTATACAGCTCGTCGAGGGTACGATGACCGCTGACTTCCTGGATGACCCGCAAGGGGATTCCGGCATTGGACATCAGCGATAGGGATGTGCGGCGGAAGGAATGGGTGGAAACGCCTTCAAGACCGATTCGCTCGCAAGCGGTGCGCACGACCCACGAGGCGGTGTCGGGATGCAGGTGGCGTTTGCCATCGCGACCGGGAAACAGGTAGGTGCAGCGGGGATGGGGAGTGTAGGCTTCGAGGAATCCGCGCAAGTCTTCAAGAACGGGAATGGTGCGGGTGGCGAGTTTGCCTTTGGTGTTGCCTTTGCGAACGATGAGGTTGGGACGAACGCGCCCGAGGCGATCGTAGGTATCTTTGGTTCTAAGCGTCACTGTTTCCGCAACTCGGCAGGCGGTATAGAGCATCACGGCGAACAGGGTGCGGTCGCGCACGGTTCGCGCCCCTTCATAAAACAGCAGGCGGATTTCTTCAGGCGTGAGGATTTTGGCCCGACCGTGGCGGTCGATTTTCATATTTGGGCGATGCACCCGGAACAAGAGTCTATCGCTTTAGTCTATCAGGGCGCGGCGGTTTACCGGGGCGGCTTGGGAAATAGGCCTTTATGATAAATCAGACCTGATTCGCTACGTTCGATAACCCACAACATATCGTGGTTGCCGCGACCCGCACCGCTGCGGTTAATCCAGGCACTGGGCAGCAGCCCCTCAGCTAAACAAGCTTTAGGGCGCAGGTGAGTTTTATAGTGCAAGGCTTTGAAGCAAGAATAGCAAGAGGCATTGGGGTCGAGGGTCTCAAAGAAAGAACCGGAATCGTCCAGGGTCAACAGTTGCAGCATCGTACCGCAAGCCCCGCCAATCACAACAAACAGCAGTTGGGGGTCTAATCGGTTGCAACTTTCTATCAGGTCAGCTTTGTCGGCTGGTAGCAGGCTCTCGAAAAAGGCGCGGTAATCGTCCACGTCCTGCTTGAGTTTTTTATCCTCAAGCCGTTGTTTGCGGGTTTTTGATGATGTGTGCTTGGGCATGATGGTTTTGGCGTATCGGCGACTGATTCAGATGTCCTTTCGTGATGACTCTTAATGCCCCTTTTCTTGGGTTTGTGCCAAAAACCCCATGATGCCCCAGGACTTCAAGAAACGGGGTGAGCGGATGTTGAACGCGGGAAAAACCATCGAGGGATAAGGTATCCCCACTTGCGGTGCGGGGCAGGCGGCGCGATCCGCGCTATTTTTTGGGGGGGGACATCTACCCCCCGAGACTGACATCAAGCGGCAACTGGTTGTTTTGGCTCCGGTTCGGTATTGACCGCCCGGAATTCGCCAGCGGTTAAATCGACAATCTGTCCCCGTTCGAGGCAAACGGTGATTTTCCCCTTACCATCGTCCCATTCATCGACCAGTACCGTTGCCAGCTTACCGCCCAGGTCATCGCGCTCGGTGGTAATTTCGACCAGAGCGCCGGGAAGCAGAATCGCTCGCACGGGCGCTGGTTTTTGTTCTGCCTGCCGGGTGAGTTCGGCTTGTTCGGCTTGTTTGGCTTGTTTGGCTTGTTTGGCTTGTTTGGCTTGTTTGGCTCGGCGCTGCTGGTAGAAGAACGTACCGGGGTCTTGGCTGAAGTTGTATTCAGCCAGCTTTTTGAGTTTCTTCATCGTCGGTTTTTTGACGGCGCATTCCCATTTGAAGTCGGTGTAGAAGCTGCGTTTGGGGTCTTCGAGGTCTTTAACGTAGGCGCTGCGGTCTTTTTTGCGCTTGCACCAGTTAGAATGCAGGGTTTTGGTTTTGAAGCCAATCCAGGCGTGTAGTTTGCCGTCAAGGGTAGCGTAGGCGAGGGTGCGCGAATCGCCGAGGTATTGTAACTGGACGCGCTTGAGGCGATTGAGACAGAACGTCGGCAGCGTGCGGCGGTGACCGGTCTCAATCAACTCGATAACGGCATTGGTCTGCTCGTCATCGCTGAATTTGACAATCCGTCCGCATTTGCCGATCGCATCGCGGTGCGGGTGTTTGGGTGTCAAGCTGCCTTCGACTTCAACGACATCACCGCATTTCAACGGCACGAGGGCACGCAGGGTTTTATCTTCGAGGTGGGTGTCTTCAGGTGTGGAGGCATCGCCAGCGAGCTTGAGGCTCATTTGCTGCTCTGCTCCCTCGGCCGATACCATTTCATGTTTCGATTGCGTCTTCTGAGGTTGATTCGTTTTCTGTTTGTGCTGGCGGTGGAGTTCGATAAAGGCTTTGGCGTAGGCAACGGGCGAATCGTATGCGGCAACATCCTCGATGGTGGTGAAGTGAGAGCGATAGCCGGTGGCGCTGCACGAAATGGGCTGGCGAATGGCTTCTTTGCTTTCAAACTCAAAATGGACGGTATCTTTGCTGCTCAGCCAGTGCGGCTTGTAGCGAACGGCAATCGGCGTTGTACCGTCAAGAATTTCAAATTCACATACGGGTTCTTTGGCAGGGGTCTTGTCTGTTTGATGAGCATCAAAGGTACGCACCTTAAAGTCCTTGCAGACAAGGTGGGTTTGGTAGCGGTCGAAGGCATGGACGGGTACACCGGTCATCGGCGCTCGGGTTTTGCCTTGTCCCTTGCCAGTCAACACCAGGTCGAGTTCGTCAGCAACGGTTTGGGCATCGTCGTCGAAGGTTTCAAAGAAGTCACCGATCTGTAGAAAGATGATGTGGTCGGGATATTGCTGTTTGTAGGCGCGGTAGGTTTGAACCGAGGGATGTACGGGCGGCACGTCATCATCACCATCGGTTGTTTGGAGCGTCGGCGTACTCTTTTCAAGACACGGTACATTAGGAACATCTTTCGTGTCTTTACCCACCGGCTCCGGTGCGTCCAGAACTTGAAGGATGTAGGTAATGGGCTGGTAGCTCAAGTCAAGCCACAGTTTGCTCGCGGGGGTAATCGTGCCGGGGGTAATATGGCTGATGCCAGTGTCCGTCCAGGAGCGAGTCGCGGTGATGAGCCTCTCGAAATAGGTAGCAGTTGGTAGAATAGAAAGCATATCTATGACCTCAAGGGATTTGCTGTTTGGGTAAATGCGGTAGATGCCCCGATTGAGGTTGGGTGCGGTGCTTAGGAGTCCACCCTAAGCACCCACCAAAGGTTTTAAGCGGTTTCAGTCAAGACTGTGGTGAGAGGTTGACTGAATTTTTGGGGAAGTTTTTCACAAAGAACGGCAATTACCTGTTGAGGGTTTTCTTTGTAGAGTTTCGTGATTTTAGCAACTGCCATTTGGGTCGTAATTTCCTTCCCGTTGCGTTTTTGTTGTACGCCAAGGGGCGAGAGAATTTTACGTAAATCGCGTTTTTTCAGGGCGCGAATTTTTGCAAGAACCTCAGATTGTTGAGGTGCGAACACCGAAGGCGGTGTCTTATTTTCTTTGACTTCAGTTGTTGGTTTTGTAGAAATCGCAGGGTTTTGAACTGAAGCGTAAGCGACAACGGATGTTGAGTCGTCAAGACCTAAAGCACTTCTTAAAAGCGCCTTTAGGAGAATTCGAGAACAACCGTAGAGAAAATCTGCGGTCGCGAAAACGAAGAACGTAGCGGGAATCGAAATGATGAGAAATCGTAGAGTTTCCATAGTTCTAATTGAAGCGAAATACTATTCGGTGAAGAGAGAATGTTGAAGAGTCATTTCTCTCTATGCTCGATATCTCTATTATAACAAAGACTTGCCAAAAAGAGTGTGATAAAACATCACGATTTTCTATCGAGGTTGATAATAGTAATAAGCAAAAAAGATCGAACCCGCCTATCCTCGAGCGAGCGAGCTGGAGCCATGACAGCCAGTGACGAATGCACCCCACTTGCGCAGCCCTTGACAGCGCTGGCATCATAGGCAAGGGTGACGGCGCAGGGCTTATAACCACTTGCTATCCTCTCGTTTCGTTCGCCGTCGCCACATCGATTTCTTTTGGCGCTGTCAAGGGTGGGGTGTATGAGGAGATGGCTAAGGATTTAGTGGGATATACAAGCAGTTTGAACGCGCAATGTGGCATTCTCAAATGACCGCAGAAACAGGAGAGCATCATCAATGCCGATGCGCCGAAAATGTCGAGATACTTAAAATCGCCTGCAAATGCCTCTTGAAAGCTCGAAAATGGTTTTTATGTAGGGTTGATGCCTAAAAGAGCGTAAAACCTCTTGTGCGGTGATTTATCGGTCAAACAGAGGTGTTCTTTTTGAGAAAAGTTTTTGTTTAACTGGGTTCAAAGTTTTAGACTTAACTGTTTTATTTTGGATGCAATTTTATAGAAATCAACTTATCCACAGCCTGTGAGTTATTAGCGCTCTAGTGTGTTAAATAATAGTTAAAATAAGTGTTACGAGTTATCCACAGCCTAGTAAGTCATTAATTTATAATTATTATTTCTACTTATTTTCAGATTTTGGTGTGTAAATACACGAAAAGCGGTGTGTAAATGCACGTAAAGTGGTGTGTAAATACACGAAAGAGTCAGGGAAGGATTTGGGGGTCAAGTAGAGTATTGTCTGATTAAAAGACTGCTTCTAAATCTGGATGCGATCGAGGTTATACGGAAAAACTCGTGCTGGGTTAGAGGCGACTCATAAAAACGAATCTAAGCATCTTTGTCTTAACTCATTGCGGTCGAGATAGATCGATTTCCTCATAGGAATCAACGGTATTCAGTTTCTGACTTGACAGTGGTGTGTAATAACACGATAACGACGATATGGTGTGTGATAACACGAAAAGACGCGATCCGTTATTGCCAGACAGGTATCCCATTGAGGACTTTTTTATCTGTGATGTGACGGATGCAATTCCTAAAGATGACATGGGTTCCATGGAGCATCCGGTTTTTTCTTTGTCCACGAAGCCAGATACGCGGGTTCGGGAGTACTCGCATAATGGGGTGATAATTACCGTGGCACCGAGCGTTTGCGGTCTAGCAACGATTCACGATAAGGATATTCTGATTTATTGCATCAGTCAGCTTATTGCGAAGATGAATGTTGGGGAACAACCACAACGCTCGCTTTATTTAAAAGCTCGCGATTTATTAATTGCAACAAACCGAAAAACGGATGGGAGAGGGTACGAACAACTCGTATCGGCCCTCGAACGTTTGAGCAGTACGCGCATTAAAACGAATCTGAAGACCAATTCTGAGGAGGTGACGGAGGGTTTTGGATTAATTGACAGTTGGCGAATTGTTCGCCATACCAAGTCGAAACGAATGTTGGAATTGAAGGTGAATATTTCGGACTGGATATTCAATGCGATTTTAGGCAAAGAGATTTTGACGTTGAGTCGCGATTATTTTCGGTTGAGGAAGCCTTTAGAGCGTCGAATGTACGAACTAGCGAGAAAACATTGTGGCCCGAAAAGCCGATGGTCGATCTCTTTAGAGATGTTGCAGAAAAAATGCGGTTCTTCTTCGACTCAGAAAGAGTTTAAGCGTCTGGTGATGAAAATCTGCCGAGAAGATGCCACTCATCATCATCTGCCAGACTATTCAGTCGAGTTAGTCGGAGAAAACGTCGTCTTTAAAAATAGGGGTACGGTTAGGAAGACAAGAGCCATTGTCGATGAGACTCTCAAATTACAGGCCCAGACTTATGAAAAGGCGCGGCGGGCTGCGCCGGGATACGATATTTATGCGTTGGAAGCACAATGGAAGGAGTTTTGGGTGCTCTCGGGAAAACCGGCACTCAAAAGCCCCGATGCTGCTTTTATTGGCTTTTGCCGCAAGCGTAGCGAAAAACATCCAATTTAAGAAAAATGTCTTGGGAATGCCGGTATTCCCAAGACTGTAGGTGGCATTGGAAGACGAGATTGTATGGGAAGTTCGATCGAAGGAGTTTTAGCCTGCATTATTCACGATGTTGGGCTAAAAAGACCAAAAGCATTGTCTGGCAAGATAGTTGGCAATTTATTCTAAAAACAGTCTGTTTTTTTGCGTTTCGCTCGCGATCGGGATTTTGACGTTTGGTAAACGATCCGGGTTAGATGATGTCGGGCAAGCCAAAGTGCAAAATCCTCGACGCAGCCTTCAAACTAACGTGCGGTTAAGTGGGTGACGATCGACTTGTTCGAGCTAGATCGAATCCTCCCCCCGTCTTCCCGTTCGCCACAATGCCTGACAACTTACTGTCATTTTGATTTTTGCCGGAGGCGCAGCGAACCAAATACAATTTAGGAAAACGGATCGGGGATACCGGTATTCCCAGTCGGAGTTGGGGAAAAGAATTGGGAATACCCGTATCCCCAATCTAACTTTGACAACAAGTATTAGATTGGTATATCTGTGTCGGGATACGGTCGTTCAATTCTCTTGGGTATCTTGTGGGTAAAATTATTGCACTGTTTAACCAATCTGGAGGCGTAGGTAAAACAACGCTAACGATGAATCTGGGCTATCATTTGGCCCAGATGGGACGAAGGGTTCTGTTGGTGGATATGGACCCGCAGGGTTCCCTGACGGTTTTTATGGGGGTTGACCCTTACGAGCAGGAGCGAACGATTTACGATGCCATCGTTCGCAAGCAGTCTTTGCCGATTTTGCACGGGATTCATCAGATGGATTTGGTTCCGGCTAATATTAATTTGAGTAAGGCGGAACAGGAGCTTTCTTCGGCGGTGATGCGGGAGCAAAAGCTGAAAAAGGCGTTGGAAGCGGTTGTGTCGGATTACGATTTTTTGTTGATTGACTGTCCGCCGAGTTTGGGGATTCTCAGTATTATGAGTTTGGTGGCGGCCACTCATATTTTGATTCCCATTCAAACGGAGTTTAAGGCGCTTAATGGTACGCGCTTGGTGTTGCAAACGTTTTTGGAGGTGGTGGAAGCGGCGGAGCTGGATTTGAAGATTGCCGGATTCGTGCCGACGATGTTCGACGCGCGCACGGCTCAGGGAAATGACAGTCTTAAAGTGATTGAGAATGATTTGCCCACAATCGGTACGGTACATCCGGCGATTCCTCGGATGACAGATTTTGTGAATGCATCTCAGGCAAATTTACCGCTGGCCTTGTACAAGCCGAAGAAGCGTATTATTCAAATCTTACAAAGCCTCGCTAAATCTATGGATATGTTGTAAATGTCTCGCAAGAAGCCTTCACCGTTTAGTTTTGAAAGTACCGTTCGCAGTTTCGTGAGTGAAACTTCGGCGGAGAAGAAGGACTTTTTGATGGTGGCGTTGGATGTGGTGGTCATGCCGGAGCGCCAGCCGCGTTGTTATTTTGACGCGGAGGCGATGGATAAATTGGTGGCTTCGATTCGAGAGCATGGAATTCTTTCGCCGCTGGTCGTACGTCCGACTGCCGACGACCGTTACGAGTTGGTGGCGGGGGAGCGGCGCTATCGAGCGGCTCGAACTCTCGGCTTGGAGAAAGTTCCGGTGGTGGTTCGCCAGTTGACCGACCAAGAGGCGGGCGAGGTGGCGCTGTTGGAGAATTTACAGCGGGAGGATTTGAACCCGGTGGAGGAGACGGAGGGTGTTTTAGCTTTATTAAGTCAAAAATTGAATCAAAGTCGCGAGCAAGCGATCGCTCTTTTGCAAAAGGCAGCTCACCCCGATAGAAATTCTGTGAATAACGTTATTCACAGCCGGGAATGGGAGACTGTCGAGGAAACGTTCGCTCGCATCGGCAGTTTGACTCCATCGAGTTTTCGGAGCAATCGCTTGCCGTTGTTGAATTTACCCGAAGATGTATTGGACGCGGTGCGCCGGGGGCAAATTGAATATACGAAGGCGCGAGTCATCGCTCGCGTTAAGGATGCGTCTCAACGTCAGGAGTTACTAGCAGCGGCGATTGCGGATGATTTATCGTTGAGTGCGATTCAAAAGCAGGTTAAGCAAATTAATCCACCGCGTTCGCGAAAATCATCCAAAAAGGCTCTGGTGTTTGAGAAGCGAATCGATACGGTCTGCGAGCGGATTAAGAAAGCTCAAGTGTGGAAGGATACGGAGAAAGAGAAGCAGTTGGAGGCGTTGTTGGGGGCTTTGGAAGAATTGCTCGACAACGGTAAGAAGAAGAAATCCTAGCGGGTCGCAAGCGTTCGGTTAAGCAATGACCGAGCTATTCGACATCGAGTTCGGGTCGAACTTCCAGGGCGGGTTTTTCGATCGGATTTGGCTGTGAATAACGTTATTCACAAAATCCTGGAGGCTTGATTTTTTATCCATCAACCCACCGGATATCTAGTTCGAGAGACAAGCCAACCTTCTCATTTAAACAAAAAAGGTACGGTTTTGAGGCGCGTTTTGTTGTTGAAACCGTACCTTTCTGCGCGAATGCCGTCAGAAGTTATTGATGTTGGTTATCGCGAAAAAACAGGTCGAGTTGGCGTTGCTCTGGTTGTGGCAGGCTTTTAAAGCCTCTTGATATTGGCGGTTGATTTCTGCCATCGTGTCAACATCCCCGCCATGGTCGGGGTGATGTTGCATGGCCAGTTTACGAAAGTGTTTCTTCACGTCTTCAACATTATGCAGATTGGCAAAGTATTGGAGGTATGTTGTCATTTTTGCCCCCCTGATGGAGCTGTGAATAGCGTTAAATAGTGCTGCGATTCTTGCATGTGGTGTTCCTCTGTATCCGTTGTAATGGGGTGAAAACGCGGGTTTTCACCCCTGCCCATCGGCGAGATCGGGGGGTGCAAACGGAAGGAAAAATCGACGGAGTTGGTGCGGCTCGCAGGCTCGAAGAGCCGAGAACCCGGTCGGGCTATTTTGCTTGTAGTGCGCTGGGGGGCAAGCCCCTAAGTTATCGTCAAATCGCGCATTTTTTCCAAGGGTAGGCTGTCAGTATGCTTTTTCGTGCTACCCGTTCGGATAACTGGGTTTGGGGTGGGTTTGCCAAGAGTGTGCTGAAGTAGCACGCCATTGAGCGAGACGAATTTCCCTCTAGTAAATTGTCCGGAATACACTACCTTTTCGGACAGTCCGATGGCAACGAAAACTCTCAAACTGAGTGAAACCTCAGCGACCATCATCGAGGGAAATCGCCCCCAACTCCCACAACGACGATCGCTGAGCCTGGGTTAA
>JAXHUC010000129.1:0-18173 GCA_034189805.1 Cyanobacteriota bacterium | reverse complement strand
GGTTCTGGGGGCGTAGGATGAGATGTGAGGATTTGAGCCAATTCTCATGGGGGATGCTTCCTTCATCACAGTTCAATTAACTGTCATTTGTTCTCGCAGGCGATCGCGATGCAAGTCGATAACTTTCGGTAGGGAGAAATCTGGGCTTTCCAAACACTCGCGAATTTCATCTAAGGAAAAGCCAAGCTGACGCAAAGACAAGATTTGCTGCAACCGGGCAATCTCGGCTTCTCCATACAGTCGATGTCCGGCTGGGGTTCGATGCGAAGGGCAGAGTAAGTGTATTTCGTCGTAGTAGTGCAACGTGCGAATAGAAAGTCCCGTTTGTTGGGCGAGTTCGCCAATTCTCATCAAGTTAGACACGATCGTCTCTGCTCGTCGAGCCAGAAATGCGGTTGACAAATTCATCCTAGAACCTGACGTTACGTGAGGTGCAAGGGGGTTGGCGAAGACCTTTTTCTCTAATATTTTTTGAGAAGCGAAAATTCCGGAATCAGTATCGATCGGGGTGGAGATATATTTTAATAATTTATCTAAGAGGCGATTGTCTTTGCATCATTTCATTTTAACGTTTTACCGCTCTCCTTTCCCAAATTTCAGCATACTTACCGCGATTAGAACTCAAGCAAGTTAATATGGAAAACTTCGGGTTAATTGTGTTTGGTAATTTTTTCCTCCTTATCGGGATTTTGCCCATTATTTTCGACTACAAAATAACCCTTTCTTGTCGCCGCGATCGATCTGATTCGCCTTCATGCGCGATAACCTTATCGTGGATAATGGGTTCGCAGACGATGCAGTTTCCACTTTCAAGCTTAAAAGGCGCATTTGTCGAGTTTGATGAAGGTAATTCTAGAATTGTTCTTGTAATAAATACAAGTGAAATTCCCATAAGAAAATCATTTCAGACTCGTGAAAAATTACATCGAAAATTCATCAACAAAGTTAACTATTTCTTGAAAAACCCAGAAGAGCCATTTCTATTCGCCGAAGAAAAAATTTGGTGGAGTTTTTGGCTGATGTTCAGCGTTCCTTTTATCTTCGTTGGAATTGCCACGATCTCCAGTGCTTTTTAATGTAGAGACGAGCTGTCACCTTGCAGAGTTGAAAGAGTGGCTCAAGATTCAATCTTGCGTTGGCTTATGCCGTTTTTTCTCGCCATAAGAAAACCCCGAGCTGATAACTCGGGGCAGGCATGAAAGGTTTTGCTAATTTTTATAAGCTTGAACGTTTGCCTTCAAGCTTGGCGTTCGCTCCGTTGCCAACGACAAGACCGCGAAAACTAGATTCGGGAAAACTAGATTAAGTTCATTGCGTTCGGATCGACGTTGGCAAAAATCATCTCGAAGAAAGAAGCACCCGAGAGCGCATCGATGGGGTCAACCGGTTCGGTATCCAAAGGTAGAGTGTCGAGTTGGGTGTTGAAAGCATCGACGAAAACCTCGACATCGATGGGATCGATTGGCTCGGTTTGGAAGCTGTCGGTAACCGGGTCGTAGGTGATGAGGGGGTCTTCTGCGAGGGCTTGTTCCTGGGCCTCGGCGTAGGCGGTGTAGGGATTGGTTTCTGGGTTAGTGAGGAGGTTAGCGACGTTTACCTCGTAGAGCAATCCTTGCAATTCTTCAATGGTGAAGTCTGTCGGGAGTCCTAATGGTTCGATGGATTCGCCTTTTTCGAGCAGGTCAATCGCTTCTGAATAAAGTTCGCGGATGTCGATATCGTCACTGATAATCGTTCCACCGGGACTCGCGTAACCATTTGGATAACGCTTGGAGAGTTCGGCTTCCTCCTCTACCGTGAGGCTCCGGAAACCCTGGAAATATTTTTGTTCGTCTTCTGGGGACAATACCAGACCCAGTTCTTGGGCCTCATCAAAACTCAAGACGATCGCATTCTCCGATGTATTTAGCTCAGTCATCGTTTGGGCTTCCTGTGAAAGGTTAGCACTGTTTGCACTTGTCAGACCGGGGTTGGCCAGACGGAAGCGGACAAACTCAGACATCAAGTCATCACGACCTCGCAAGGTTACGGTACCAGAAATACCACCGTTCGAGTACTCGAGCACCAAATCGTCACCCCTCTCCATTGCAGTAACGCGAGTGAAAGCACCAGTGGAGGCTAATGTATCTCCACTGGTTATACTGCCCTCGAAATCGTCGATAACATCATCCTCTCGGTTACCAAACGTATAGACGAAAACGTCGTTTCCCGGTCCGCCGGTTGAAGTATCGTCTCCGAGGCCGCCAATATGAATGTCGTCACCGATTTCGCCAAAAATTCGATCGTCTGCATCTTCACCGAAAAGAACATCGCCGTCTGGACCTCCAAAAATAACGTCTTCGCCGGTTCCGCCAAAAATTCGATCGACACCTGCATTGCCCAATAATTGGTCAGCGTCAGCAAGTCCTCGAATAAAATCATCTCCCTCAAGACCAATAATGACATCTGGATCGGGGGTTCCCAGCAAAAAATCGTTGAATGCGGTTCCTAGAATAATAGCCATATTTAATCACTCTGAAATCAATACCTGTAGACACTATTGAAGTTAGCAAGTATTTCAAGATAAAAATAGAGGATATAAGGAAAGTCAATCTGTGTATAACAAGAACAGATGGAAGTCAAGCTATTTGGTAAATGAGCTAACAATTTTATTCAAAAACTCCACAAATAATCCACGTTTGGGAGTTTTAATTTTACACAATATCAAACTTTATTTTTTCTAATTTAGCCTGGCAATTAATCGTTTTTGTTTTCCAACCTAATATTAATTAACAATCAAAACTAGAAAACAAGCGATCGGCTTGTATCATATATTATTCCTGGTTATTTACGATATAAAAAAGTCTTAGAAGCCTTACCGCATAAAAGTTTTAACGAATTTAACTGCTAAACTAGAGGCAGAAACTTTAACCCTCGATCCAGAGAGACTGTCCTCATTGAAGCTGCAATAGCAGTCGATATTATGAATGCCAACTCTCAACCCCAATCGCTCGTCACTTATTACTTATAACTTATGACTTAACCTAACCCAATATCCAACAACATCATCACCACAAACCCCACCATCACTCCCATTGTCGCCTCCTGTTCGTGTCCTTTCTCGTGAGATTCGGGGATAATTTCTTCGCTAATCACAAACAGCATCGCCCCGGCAGCAAACGCCATCGCCCAGTGTAAGATTGACTGTGCCACCGAAACGACCCCCGCCCCAATTAATCCGCCGATCGGTTCGACAAGTCCCGTCAGCAGCGACACGCCAAAAGCATAGGGCACGCTGTAGTTTTGGGTAACTAAAGATAGCGCCACCACCAATCCTTCGGGAAGATTTTGCAATCCAATCCCCAAGGCTAACGGCACGCCATCACTCACATTTCCCGCCCCAAAATTCACTCCCACCGCCAAACCTTCGGGAAAGTTATGTAACGTAATTGCCGCCACAAACAACCAAATCCGTTTCAGGTTTTTCGGCGTATTCCCCTCGCATCCCTTACAAAAGTGTTCGTGGGGTAAAAATCGGTGCGTCAGCACCAAAAAGATTCCCCCTAACAGCACCCCGATTCCCATCACGAAAGCCGCCCGCAGTTGGGTATCTCCCAGGGCGATCGCCGCTTCGGTTCCGGGAATAATCAGAGAAAACGCCGTCGCCGCCAGCATTACGCCACCTCCCAATCCCAGGGCGATCGCCTGTATCCGCTTCGTCAATTTAATAGGCAGAAAAACCGGTAAAGCCCCGATCGCCGTTGCCAGTCCGGCACACAAACTCGCAAGAAATCCAGCGAAAACGGGATGAGTGGCAATGGTTGGGTTCATATTTGGCAGTAATGGAGGGCAGAAATGATACGGGGACGGGGAGACGAGACAGAATAAATATCCTCTTAAATTCCGAATTCCGCGCTTCCAATTCCGAATTCAGTATCCAACCATCGATCGATATCTTGACGCATCCGATCGGGAATTTCCCAGGGAAAGAGGTGGGCGGTGTTGGGATACAAATGCCACTGACTGCGTTTGAGGTTTTCGGCGGTTTCCAGGCTCGAGGCTGGGGTAATGTGGCGATCGGTATCGGCGGCCATCACCAGACAAGGACAATCGATCGCCGCTAAATCCGGCACGCGGTTGTAGCCCCCCCGAATGGCTTGGTTGAGGGCGCGAGTGGCGGCTTTGGAGGTTTGCCAGTAGGCCCAAATCCCCTCATCGGCCATGTACTGGTATGCGGTGGCTGTATGTTGTTGGAACAGGTGTTGAAAGAGCGATCGCTTTGCCAAGGTGTCGATATTCCACTGCCACCCCGGACGCAACAGGTTCAGCATCCCCGACACTCCCGTATAGGCGAGATGTTGCCAGGTGACGGGAGGATGGTCGCTGCGGGGACGCGCCGCCGTTCCCACCAAAATTAACCCCCGCACTTTTTCGGGTAGTCTCAGGGCCAGTTCCATCGCCAGAATTCCCCCCAACGACCAGCCGAGGACAATGCAGCGATCGATATCGTATCGTTCCAGAACCGCTTCTAAATCTAACAGGTGGGCTTCCATCTCGAAATCCCCATCCGCCGGACTTCGACCGTAGCCGCGCAAATCTGGGGCCAAGGTTTGCCAGCGACGGGAGAGATGGCGGGTAAATACCGACATACTGCGTCCGGAACCGGGATGGCCGTGCAGACAGAGGATGGGAAACCCCTCTCCGGCGACGTAAACGTTGAGGGGAACCGGCGAAGGATTGGGGGATGGTGTCGTGGGTTGAGTTGGCATGGGCGATCGTCTTACGGGTGATTCCGATGGTCTATTTTTCGAGTACCCCACTATAGCTGTATTCAGTTAGGTTAGGACAGCTCGAGTCCCGAGTTCGCAAAGCGCATCTTTCTCTCCAGTCACCTTTGCCGATGTCCTCACGCGACATGGCTATAGCGATTCTCTCTCGAACGAGGTACATATCGAGGGCGGGTATGAATTGATAAATCTCAGTAAGAGCAAGATTTTTAGCTAAACCCGCCCCTACAGTGGTCGTACCTCACCCATTTGAGAAACGCTATACACACCCTACGCGATCGATTCGACAACACGAGATTTCACCATCGTTGCTATTGGGGGCGATCGGGTCAATCCTAAAAACTAGTCTACGCGCTATGATTTCAGATAAAGCCTGTTGTTGAATATCGTCCAGGGCCGAATTATGACATCCTATGCAACCTCGACTGCGAAATCCGAAATCAACGAACTGCGACGCTTGAGAGGCTTACTCCCCCCCGAGTTGCAAAGTTGGGTAACCGTTGAGAAAACCACCGAGATCGATCCGCCCCTAATTCGATGCGAAGAATTGAGCAAAGATGAAATTGAAATTGCCATCGATTTGGTGAAGTGGGACCAACTCGCCCTCGACCAGCGCAACTTATTATTTTGGCATGAAGTCGCTCGGATTCAAAACGACACGATTCCCAAAGAAGGATGGGAAATGGCGGCTTTAGCGATCGGTCTTGGCGGTGCGGTGGGCGAACTCTGGGTCCAAGATGGAGTTCTATTACTCTTAGCATTGGGACTGTGCGGCGTATCTGGGTATCGGTTGTATCAGAAAAACAACAGCGATCGCAATTTAACCGAAGCCATCGATGCCGATGAAAAAGCAATTTCGATCGCCACGCGCTTCGGCTATTCCCTCCCCAACGCCTACAAGAGTTTGGGCAGCGCCCTGAAAACCCTGATCGAGCAAACCCCCAAAAAACGCCTGCGCAAACGTTACGAAGCTCGCTTGCAAGCCCTGCGCCGCAGCGCCTCCAAAGCCAAATCGAAAATTAAATCCAATCCCGCCTCTCCCACCCCATCTCGTTCGATGAATCAAAACGGCGAGCGAGTCTATTAGAGCGATGGAGAAACAAGGAGACAAGGGGACAAGGGAGAATTGTGTATCTTGCATTTACTCTCCCTCACCTCCCCCAGCTCCTCCTCTCCGCGTCCCCGCGTCCCCGCGTCCCCGCGTCCCCGCGTCCCCGCGTCTTTCCATCTCCCCCGCCTCGTGTCAAAATTCCTAAAGTATTGGGTCGCGATCGGTTTGTTTGGTAGCCTAGTTTTGGTAAGGCTTTGACTGTTTTCGGACATCGAGAACGGTCGAACAGTTTTGGCGACAATCCGCGCAGAGGTAAAGGCATGGTAGTAACAAACGATCGACACTTACCCCAATACGACTCGAACTTCGATTTAAAGGTGTATTTAAGCGAGGCAAAAGCTGAGGTGGAAGCGGCATTAGACCGATGCGTGCCGATAACTTATCCAGAGCGGATTTACGAGTCGATGCGCTACTCCCTGTTGGCTGGGGGCAAGCGCCTGAGACCGATTTTATGTTTGGCAACTTGCGAGTTGATGGGGGGAACCCGCGACATGGCCATGCCCACGGCTTGCGCCCTGGAAATGATTCATACCATGTCCTTAATTCACGACGATCTCCCCGCAATGGACGACGACGACTATCGCCGGGGCAAACTGACCAATCATAAGGTGTACGGCGATGACGTGGCGATTTTAGCCGGAGATGGCTTGCTCGCCTATGCCTTTGAATGGATTGCGGTCGCCACCCAAAACGTTCCCCCGCAAAGATTGCTACAAGTAGTTGCTCGCCTGGGCCGTGCCGTGGGGGCGGCGGGTTTGGTGGGCGGACAAGTGGTGGATCTCGAATCGGAAGGGAAGCTGGATGTCACCCTCGACACCCTCCACTTCATTCACCAGTGCAAAACTGCTGCTTTGCTCGAAGCCAGCGTCGTCTGCGGTGCGTTAGTTGCCGGGGCAGATGAAACGGACGTGCAGCGTCTCTCAACCTACGCTCGCAACATCGGGCTAGCATTTCAGATTATTGACGATATATTAGATATCACTGCCTCGACGGAGACTTTAGGCAAAACCGCCGGGAAGGATTTACAAGCTCAAAAGGCAACATTCCCCAGTCTGTTGGGATTAGAAGAGTCCCAGCGCCGTGCAGATCGATTGGTGGACGATGCGAAAACCGAGCTATCCCCCTATGGTTCTAAAGCCATTCCGTTACAGGCGATCGCCAACTTTATCACTAGCCGCAGTCATTAGAGAGGGAGAATGCAGGAAGTCTATCATATTTTCAATAACCAGATTCTCCTGGTGGCACTCGTTGCTTGTCTGCTCGCTCAAGCCTCTAAACTCATCGTTCACTTTGCCCAACATCGGACGGTGAACTTTCGAGTACTCGTAGAAACAGGAGGAATGCCCAGCGCTCATTCGGCGTTGGTGGCGGCACTGGCGATGGGGGTCGGGCGAACGATTGGTTGGGAAAGTACGGAATTTGCGATCGCCACGATTTTTGCCGGGATCGTCATGTACGATGCGGCAGGCGTGCGTCAAGCGGCAGGCAAACAAGCCCGCCTGCTCAATCAAATCGTGGACGAGCTATTTCAAGAACAAGAATTTAACGAAGATCGTCTCAAAGAACTTTTAGGACATACCCCGTTTCAAGTCATCGTTGGGTTTATGCTCGGAGTCGCGATTTCTTACTGGCTGTGTCCGGGATATTAGTATTAGTGTAGCGACCGTCACGTTAATATACGTGAAAGTATGCTTCAAGGGCTTGGGGAGCAAGGAGAGCTCCCCAAGCCTCTTCTCTCCGCGTCCCCGCGTCCCCGCGTCCCCGCGTCCCCCGTTTCCTCCCTTTCCCCGTTTTCCCTCCTTCAAAAGTGTTGCTACCCGAACCCACAGCTAATTGAAGCAACCCAGAAGGCTAGTCTAAGATAAAAGATGTTCGGACTACCGTCGCATTGAGTGCGTCAAACGCTGATGCGACTGTTCGTCGTTTCTTTTA
This sequence comes from Cyanobacteriota bacterium, assembly GCA_034189805.1. Taxonomy (GTDB): domain Bacteria; phylum Cyanobacteriota; class Cyanobacteriia; order Cyanobacteriales; family Geitlerinemataceae; genus Zarconia. The sequence goes on along the minus strand of JAXHUC010000129.1, from coordinate 10,364 downwards.
GAAGCACTCCAATAAAAGCACTCAAAAAAATTTGCGGTGGAAAGTACTATGGGATTTTTTGATTCGGAAATCGTTCAACAAGAAGCCAAACAGCTTTTTGAAGATTATCAAGCTCTAGTTCAGTTGGGGAGCAAGTACGGCAAATTCGATCGCGAAGGCAAAAAGCAGTATATCCAGCAGATGGAAGAGATGATGGATCGCTATCGAATTTTTATGAAGCGCTTCGAGTTATCGGAAGACTTCATGGCTCAGATGACGGTTCAACAACTGAATACACAACTGGGGCAGTTTGGCATTACACCACAGCAAATGTTCGATCAAATGCACCAAACCCTAGAACGGATGAAAGGGGAAATTGAGACGTAAGAAACAATTACCGGAGAAGGGACTCGTGAGTGACACTCGATCGCCTCTGCGAAATCTCCCTCTCCGTCTATCTTTCCCTGGGTTGACTTAGGGAGGATCGAACTGACTCGCCGGGGTGAAGTTCTCCACAGGTTCTCCTTCGAGAGCTTTGAGCATGAAATCTCGCCACACCGGAGCAACCACTTGACCCCCCGTCGAACCGTAGCTGAGGGGATAGTAATCATCGTGGCCCGCCCAGACCGCAACAGAGAGCTGCGGCGTGTACCCGACGAACCAAACATCTCGTTCCGATGAAGTGGTTCCCGTCTTCCCGGCTGCCGGACGACCGATATTTGCCGTTTTCGCCGTTCCTCGGGTAATGACCCCTTGCAACACGTCATTGAGGGAAGCTGCCGCCCAGGGATCGAGTACGAGCCGGGGTTTGGGGGTATTATCGAGCAGGACGTTGCCGCCACTGTCGGTCACTTGGACGATGAATGTCGTTTCCGATCGCCAGCCATCGTTAGCAAAGGTGGCAAAGGCTCCCGCCATTTCTAAGGGCGTTAAGTCCACCGAACCCAAAGGCAGGGAAATCACCGGATCGATCGGACTTTTGACTCCCAAAATCCGACAAATTTCGATCACCTTATTCAACCCCACGGATTGACCTAGGGTAACCGCCGGGATGTTGAGCGAAACTTCTAGGGCATTACGAATTGAGACGGCCCCAGAGAAACCGCCACCGTAGTTTTGAGGAGAATAGTAACCATCGCCGTCGGGATAGCTGACGGGGGTATCGCTGACGATCGATTCGGGAGAGTATTCCCCAGAAGCAAACGCCGCGTAGTAGACGAAAGGCTTAAACGAAGACCCCGGCTGGCGGCGCGCTTGTACGGCGCGGTTGAACTGGCTGGCATCGTAACTGTATCCACCGGCCATCGCTTTGACGAAATGGGTGCGGGGATCGACAGCGGCGATCGCCAGTTGTCCTTGTTCGTAGTCGTAGTAAGTTCCTTGACCGTAGAGAACGTCGTGCCAGTATGTCGCCGTCTCTTCGATGGTTTTTTGCAGCTCGGAATCGAAAGTCGTCTGGACTCGCATTCCCCCTTTTACCACCGCTTCGCGACCGAATCGATCGGCGAGTTCTTGAATCACCGGTTCGGTGACGTAGGGCAGCTTGCTCGTCGGGAAAGAGGTGACTTGACCCAAGCCAATGGGTTGTTTGCGAGCGGTTTCGGCTTCTTCGGGGGTAATCCACTGAAGTTCGACCATCCGGCTGAGGACTAGCGCTTGTCGCTGTCGGGCCGTTTGGTAGTTGACGAAGGGGCTATATTCTTCGGGGGCTTGAATCAACCCCGCCATCATTGCCGCTTCGCCCAGGGTCAATTCCTTGGCCGATTTAAAGAAAAAGCTGCGGGCGGCGGTTTCCGCACCGTAGAGGTTATGACCCCAATACACTTGATTGAGATACAGCTCGAACAGCTCGTTTTTTTCTAAAATTTGTTCGAGCCGGATTGCCAGCACTGCTTCGGCAACTTTCCGGCTGAAGGCGCGTTCTGGAGATAAAAAGAGGTTTTTGACCAACTGCATGGTCAGCGTCGAAGCCCCTTCTACAGTTTCCCCTTCTTCCCAGTTGGCTAAAAACGCCCGGACGACAGCACTGGGATTGATGCCGTGGTGGAGGTAGAAGTGGCTATCTTCGATGGCGAGTACCGCTAGCTTCAAGTTATCGGAAATTTCGTATAGGGGGACGACCTCTCGGTTGGCTTCGTCGTGGATGCTAAAGAGGAGTTCGCCATCGATATCGTAAATATGGCTGGTTTCGGTCGGCACGTAGCTGCGAAGAATCCTCACATCCGGTAAATTCCGGAAGCTAATTGCCAGACCGACCAACCCTCCAGCAACCACGGAACTGGCGAGCATTGTAATCCCGAGCACAGTCCCAGCCGTGACTTTACTGACTGATTGTACGAACCGAAAAACCCGCATGGGCGTTCCGGGTTTACCTGGTTGAATCGTGTTTACTGACACGGTAATTTCACTTCCTCAACAGATGAACTTGACCCGAGGTTGGGGGTGCGCAGACTTTGAGTTAAACGCATCCAAGACGATTTCAAAGCAACGATCCCGAGAGCGTGAATAACTCGATCTCAGAGCGTTAAGTGAGAGATCGCCCGAATGGATAATGAATGCGTTCGAGAATTGGGTTAGGCTGGGGGACGATCGCCCGCAAGAGAATCTTAAGTATTTCGTCTATGAACTCTACTTTACCTTAAAGTAAAAGCTACGAGTTTTCGCGGAGGGTGGTACAGTGCGTTCGATGGAAGTAGGTGTCATGTGTTTCGCCTCGTTTGCAATAGAAGTTTCATTCAGATACGATGCGCATTTCTAAGAGATAATAGCAAGAATTATCTCGAATACTGCGCGAAGACTCATAATCTATGCCTACAAGTCTCCCTTGGTTATTTCGGGGAACTGAGGAAATTTTTCCTGACAAACCCGAATCTGAAGACCCAACAGAAAACCTCGCTCAACTTTTAATGCAAAGCGATCGCCCCTTGCGAGTGAAGCTGGGAATCGATCCGACGGGTTCGGATTTGCATGTGGGTCACAGCATCCCGGTACGCAAGTTGCGAGCCTTTCAAGATGCCGGACATACAGCCGTGTTGATTATTGGCGATTTTACCGCTCGCATCGGCGATCCCACGGGGAAATCGGAAGTACGCAAGCAACTCACCCCAGAGGATGTTAAGCGCAATGCCGAAACTTACCTCGAACAGGTGCGTCCGATTTTGGATTTCGACACTCCCGGACGACTGGAAATTCGCTATAACTCTGAATGGTTGTCGAAGTTGGATTTGGCAAAAACCCTAGAATTACTCTCGACGATGACTGTCGGACAAATGCTAGCAAAAGAAGGGTTTGCCCTGCGCTACGAAGGGGGAAATCCGATTTACCTGCACGAGTTTTTCTATCCTTTGATGCAGGGGTACGATTCGGTGGCTGTCGAAGCGGATGTGGAGTTAGGCGGAACCGATCAGAAATTTAATTTGGCCGTGGGACGGGACTTACAGCGCCATTTCGGTCAAACACCCCAGTTCGGCTTGCTCTTACCAATTCTCATCGGCACCGACGGGGAACAGAAGATGTCAAAATCTCTGAATAATTACGTGGGGATATCTGAAGATCCGCTTTTGATGTACTCCAAGCTGGAAAAAACCCCCGATGCTTTAATCGAGCAATATTTCGAGTTGTTAACCGATCTCGATCTCGCCTCGCTGCCGGAAAATCCCCGCGATCGCCAAAAGTTACTGGGGTTGGATATCGTTACCCAGTATCACAGCCAAGAAGCCGCCGAACAGGCACAACAGGCGGCAATGACCCTTGTCGGTGGCAGTACGGCCGGAACTCAGGAGGCCGTTCCGGAATTTTCCTTGGCCGGGATCGAGTTTCCCGCAAAGCTGTTCTACATCCTGGGTGCGAGTGGGTTGTGCAAGAGTAGCGGCGAGGGACGGCGACAAATTCAGGGGGGTGCAGTGCGCTTGGATGGCGATCGCATTTCCGATGTTAATCTGACGTTCGATTCGCCGTCGGCGTTGGCCCGGAAGGTTTTACAGGTGGGGAAAAAGCGATTTGCGCGGTTGGTTCTCTAAATTTTGGGTCACTTCATGTTGGGTGACTTCGAGAAGATCGAGGTATTATCTCGATTTTCGCCATGCTTGCAATTGTTCTTCCACCCATTGGGTTTGCTCGGCACGAATCGTCATTTGTCCGGGATAACCGAAGAGTTCGACGGGTTTAGGAATATCGATCGAACTCACGATTAAATCGATCGCGCTCGAACCGGGAAATTGTCGCTCTCCTAACTGACGCGCGAGCATTCGTTCTCGATACATCGCCAGTTCGATTTCTCGGACGGATTTTTGGGTGTTCATCAGTTCCTGGCATCGATCGAAATCTCGTAAATGTTCGTCGAGCCATGCTTGATAATATTCTGAAAATGTTTGGTTGAGATTTGCCAGCCATCGATCGGAATCCGAAAACTTCATCACCGTCCCGTATTCTTTGCCGTTGACAATTAAAATATCTCGATGATCGCAACCGCACTCAAAAAGCGGCACAAATCCAGTCACGGAAACATCCCACAGTTCGATATCCGAATACGACTCGATATCGTTATTTTCTAATAAATCGGGATAGCAGGTGTAAAATTCACCCCTGGCTTGTTTTTTTAAAAGATTGAGGCGATCGGCGAGTTTAAAAAGCGCTCGAGTTGAAATTCGATCGATATCTTTATCTCTTAAATAAGGTAAAAGTGCTTGAGCGTGAAATTGTAAGAGAATTTCGCGATCGGCTTTCCAGTCAGCTTTAATTTGTTGGCGAACTAAGGTCTCTTTTCCCACAAAAGGAATCGAAACATCCCGATTTCCTTCGAGAGATAAAAACAGATAATGCGGTCCCGCACCTCCATTACCAATACATTTGAGAAACTGGCGATAGTCTGGCGGTAACTTGACCTCATAATTTTGCTCGAATTCGAGAAGTTCGGATTCCGACAAGCAAGGCTGAAGGTGATATTGATGGGTGGCAGATCCGAAGACTGCAAATTGCCGATCGAGATGGCAGAGGCGATCGAGTTTAGTTTGAATTTCGGCGATTGAGAAATCAGACATCGAGGTCGATCGAATGTCAAGTTGGTTCTGGTTTTGAAGCGAGTGCGGCGCAGCAGAAATAACCGATCGGCTCTTAATTTGCGAAAACGATATAGGCTCGCCATTTTTCTTTTTTAATTTTACCTTTTTAATGACCCGTAGCGTCACGAAGTAAGCATTGGACCATCAGCTATCATACTAAATCCGGTTATCATAACCCACTTATTTAAACCACTATGAATTCTTGCGATCGGAGGGTTTAGTCTATTTTCATAAAGGGGGTGTGAAAATCGGATTTAGTATCAGCGATCGGCCATCAGCTGATTGCAGCGTGTCCGAGCTGCAATTCTAATGAACTCATCGACAACAAACTCCTAATTTCCCCTCCGCAGCGAGAATGAATGCTGAATGCTGAGAGCTAAATGCTTACGGCACTAGTCCCCTATACCCAATCGATGCAGAGCGATTTTTTGGCAAATACTTTCAACCGCCAAAACGAGCGATCGCATTAATTCCGAACCCTGGCGATAATCTGGAGGGGCAATATTTGACAATTGCTGGTCTGTTTTAACTTTATCTCGGTATTCCCAGGTCTGACTAGTTTCGTCTTCGTAAAGACCGATCGCAATACCATTATATTCGTTCAGTACCGCAAAACAGGGAATATCCGAGGTTCCATCTCCAATGTAAATCGTTTGAGAGAGGGGAACGTGCAGTTTTTCTGGGGGAATATTTTGATAGAGAAACACTAAATCTTTGTCATTTTCAATATCGATTCCTTTAGAAAGATGATAAAGATAGCGCGTTTTTTCCGTATGGGTCATGATTCTTTTGAGAAATTTCACTTCGTCATTTTTGCCGTAGTGAAATTCAGATCCCCATATCGCTTTGAAATTGTGGGCGATCGAAGTACTGCGGGCAATTTGGGCAAAGCCGGCAGTAATTAAATAAAACTCAATTTCGATATCGGGTACGATGTCCTTCGCGCAATTTCGCAAAAGATCGAACATCTCGGATACGCCGGGAAAAAGTTCGATCGTTTTACCGACTTCAACAAAGTCCGATCGAGTAATTTTATCGCCACCACCATCGCTTCGTTTTTGCGACTCTTCGATGAGAGCGTAGAATTTAGCGGGAACTTTTTGCCAACCGTCTTCAACTCGTTGCCGAACGCTCTCTTGTTTGAACGGCTCTACATCTAAGCCTAAATATTCGAGCAATACTGCAAAGGAATCGGGAACTAAAGTTTCGTCAAAATCGAAAACAATGGCAATACGGTTAATAAAAGGCTTTGTAGGGGAAGACAAAATTCAGAACCTCTTTTCGATAAAATTCGAGAAAACGATCGCCTTGCTAACCCGAGAGCGTCTTTATTTCTTCCATTGAATCGGACATCCTACCGGATCGGTTTGAGGAATCTCGATCGACTCACCTGCGAGGAGTTGGGCGATCGCTTGTTTGAGATACGGAGTTTTTACTGCGCCGGTATCAGCGCTGTCGTCGATCGCCCCTCGGTAGCGCAAAATCCCATCGCCATCGAGGACGAACGCTTCGGGGGTTTTGGTTGCCCCAAAGCAAGTCGCCACCTCTTGAGTCACATCTCGAATGTAAGCGAAGTTAAGGTCGTGAGTAGCCTTAAACACCCCCATATTCTCCAAACTCTCTGCGGGATGATGACTGGCATCGTTGGGATTGATGGCAATTAAGGGAATTTGCCGATCGCTCCACTCGACGCTCAGTTGTTTGAGGCGATCGAGGTACGATTTCACCTGGGGACAATCATTGCAGATAAATACCACCACAACGGCTCGAGATGTTTCGAGATACCGAGCTAAGTGGTGAACCGTACCGTCAATGCCGGGTAATTCAAAATCTGGCGCGTAGCTGCCAATCTCCGTACCTTTCATGAGTATTTCTATTACGTCTTATCTGACAATCGTTTTGATGTTCGCAAGAGGGAAGCGAGCAAACATCCTATCCGCGCGTTCTACCCTCTAGTTAACCGAATCGATCGCCATTTTCGATGTTTTACTTTTGATTTTTAGCCTGACCCTTCACCAGTGTATCGGTCAATGTCAGCGATGGTGCATTTAAATTCTCAGGGGTATCCACATCTTCGAGCAATCGACCCACCGTGTCCACGCGAAACAGGTAAGTCGCCACGGCGGCCAAAATGCAGATCGAGGCTAGCCCGATGAGTAAGTTAGACACGCCCAATGCTTTTTGAACGATGGGCAATCCAAATGTTCCCAACACCGCTCCCGCCTTGGCAAAAGCCGCAGAAAATCCCGCACCGCTAGCGCGAATTGCCGTCGAAAACACTTCCCCAGACAGCAAAAATGTCGTCGAGTTCGGGCCCATATTCATCATCACGTTGAAGACGATAAACCCGCCAAATAACAGAAATAAATTCGGTGGGCCGCCTTCAAGTTCCCCACCGGCTTGGGATAGCATCACAAGTCCAACTGCCATGCCGACAAATCCGACCATTTGCAGCTCGATCCGACCGAAACGCCCGATGGCGGCGATCGCCAGCAAAAAGCCAACGATCAGAAACACATCGACGAATGCCGCCCCTTTAGCAGCGGCAATTTCTCGCACCATCAAGTGGGTATCTTCGGTAAAGGCGATCGCCGCAATAATCGTCGGCGTGAAAATCCCCATGCCGTAGGTGGCGATATCTTGTAAAAACCAGGGGACTGAAGCGAGAATCGTCCGTCTCAAATACCTCGGAGAAAATAGAGCTTTGTAGGATAAGCGGGGTTCTTGGGTGGGTGGGTCGGTTTCCGGGGTAATTTCGACGGGTCGCACCAGAATTTGAGTCGCCGCATCGGAAGCCGCTTCGTAGTCTCCCTGAGAAAGGTAGTACATTGGGCTTTCGATGGTAAATAACAGGCGCAGCAGCCCGATAACCAGGGCAAACAATACCCCAACGCCCAACATCAAGCGCCACGCATAGCGAACGGTCACCTCGATCGAATCGGGGTAGAGATGGTTGAAAATCTCCATAATGCCGAAGCCGACGATCGCCCCGACCAACGCACCCACCGCTTGAAAGCTAAAGGCACTAATCACCATGCGACCGCGAAATCGAGCCGGGACGTTCTCGGTGATGTAGGAAACGCTGATGGGATAATCCGCACCGATGCCCACGCCGACGAGGAAGCGAAAAATAATTAAGGAGGTCGCGTTCCAGGCGAGAGCCGTGGCAGCCGAAGCGATGATAAAAATACCCACGTCGATGGCGAGCATGAGCTGACGACCGACTTTATCGGTAACCGGACCCAAGGTTCCCGAACCGACCAACGCCCCAGCCACGGCTGCCACGGCAATCGCTCCAGTTTGAGTGACACTTAAGCCAAAATCCCGTTGGATGAAAGGCATCGCCACGCCGATAATGAAAAAATCGAAGCCATCGAGGGCAATCAGACCTGCGGAGAGAATCCACAGCAACCACATCGGTCGGGTAATTTTAGATTCGTCGAGTTGGTCTTGAAAAGACAGAGGAGGGGTGGTGGTGGTCATGCGATCGGGTACGGCAAATAGTGCGCGGCGCGAAGCGATCGGGATGAATGATCCATTGCCAATTGGGTCGATTGCGAATGGGGAGCTAGTGTGGGGAAGTGGGTGAATAACTGTTGACCCTCGCATCTTCCCTGGCTTTATTTACCGATCGCCGTTCCCACACCTTACACCGATCGACTCTAATTCCACACCTCCCCGGAGATAGAGTTCGCTTGGGGAGGACTCGGTGACGCGGTGACGCGGGGACGCGGGGACAAGGGGGACAAGGAAGAATTGTGTATCTTGCATTTTTCTCCCCCATCTTCCTCACCTCCCCCATCTCCCTCACCTCCCCCATCTCCCTCACCTCCCCCATCTTCCTCATCTCCCTCACCTCCCTCACCTCCCTCACCTTCCCCAGCTCCAATGGGTTCCTGCTACGATCGCTACTGTTGCATTCATCCAACTTGATGAGTTTTGTCGAATCGATTCCCTCCAATCTTATTGTTTTAGGATTTCGCGCTCTCTCCGAGCCTCTGCGACTTCAGGTGTTGGAACTGCTGCGCCAAGAAGAACTGTGCGTGTGCGATTTGTGCGATCGCCTCGAAACCGCTCAGTCTAAGCTATCGTTCCACCTCAAAGTTCTCAAAGAAGCAGAACTCGTTCGCCCCCGCCAAGAAGGACGCTGGGTCTACTACAGCCTCAACCTACCCCAGCTCGTTGCCCTGGAGCAATACTTGGCAGAGTATCGGCGTTTCAGTCCGATGTTACCCGCGCGATCGTGCGATCCATCTTCCGAAAATGAATAGGCACGAGGATCTCGATTATCTAGATGGTGGGATGAGGTTGAGAATCCAGGTACGGGAGCGATGTGCCGAAGATCGAGGAGCGATCGCTTTGGTTTGAATCTATATCCGTTCGCTCTCGATAATTGTTAGTTCTCGGTATCCGGTGAGCGGATCGAACTCTCGCTTGAAAATTGTATTCGGTACGATTCCCAGGACAATTTCTGCGGTGGTATAAACGAGCGATCCATCCATCAAATGCCCGCCGATAACTTGACCCTGGCGATCGGATACAGCAATGTGTAGGTGAACGCCATAACGAGAGAGCGTACCTTCGAGGGAAATAATTTCTAGGCGTTTTTCGATCGGGGTTCCGTCGGATCGATCGGCAAATCGAATCGTGGCCTGACGCAAGCTGCCGACGCAACTTAAGAGGTACGCAGCATTAATTTGTTTGCGGGTACAGCAGTCAAATAGCGATCGCTTTAAGTCCTCTCCAGGATGAAGGCGAACAGGTAGCACGTCCAATTTTTTTTCACACCGATCGTCTTTACAGGGTCTAACGTACCGCTTCACCCGTTACCTGTAAACCGATCGATGGTTGGTATACGATGATGGATCAGATCGTGTAATTGCGGTCTTCTTGAACGTTAGGCGTTCGATCGAACTTTTACCGGTTCAATTCAACTTGTCTTTTCAAAGCCGTGTTGAACCTTGCAAACTCGTCTTGAAGAAACGTTCGACTCATCTCGAAGATTTCAGATGCGATCGATCCGCTAAAGGTCTCAGAATTTTTGAAAATTGTCATTTCCGAGACGGTTGAGTGAAGCTCAAATTGATGTTTGCCAAAAAATACACCTGGTTCTCCACCCTGCCATTCCAGGAGATGAGGACGTTCTAGAATCGTAATTTCAATATCGAAAATTCGCTCGGATTCTGTCGCAGATGCTGCGCGCAGTTTTGCTTTGCTATCGACGTGCAAGCTTTTAGGGACTTCAAGCACTTGGATTGCATAACTTCAATCGTTGTAAGCTGCAAAGTCTGTCAAGATCGCCCAAACCTTTTCGGGTGTAGCATC
>JAXHUC010000128.1:0-18201 GCA_034189805.1 Cyanobacteriota bacterium | reverse complement strand
CTGAATGCTTACCCGACATTTAGCATTTGGCTCTGAGGCTTAACAATTCAATTTGAGATAAAAATAGCAAACACAAAAATTGCTATTTATCTGCTATTTTTACCGCAGATAGCTAATAGTCAAGCAGTACTAGAGCCAATTTTTATTTTTCGCTTTTACTCGCTGGTAAAACTCTTCCATAATGGTAATAAAAGACTTATCTTTTTCCCAGAAGGGCGGAAAATCTCCGGCTTTTTTGATAGGAATTGCGGGAATAATTGCCGGTGCGCTCATCTCGATCGTCGTGGGAAGGGAGCGTTCTGACTGCCAAAAGTCTCGTACTTCTTCAATGTTGGGAACTTCCACCATTTTGGGGGTAGTGTAGTAAGATGTTGCCGAGACCAGGGGCAATTCGTCGGTTTCGATCGCCCCAGATAACACCCGACCCAAAGGGGATTTTAGCAGTTCTTGTTTGAGTTTATCTCGCGATAACCCCCGCAGTTCAAATAGCAAAAACGGATCGGCATCCAACTCCGCTGCGAGCAAATACAAAACCCCAGCAACGTGTTTGCAAGGGTTCGACCAATCCGGACAGGAACAATGGGTGTGGAAATCATTGAGACTGTGAGGAAGCAGGGAAAAGTCCAGACCGGAGAATGCCGTGTCGATATTATCGGGGATTTCGTTCATTAAGAGTTTGGACACCCAACTGGCTTTTTGACCCAACCGCGCGATAATCGACGGGTATCGCTAAATTCTTCTAAGGCGGCAATAAAGCGTTGACCCCACCAAGTTTTACTGAATTTTGCCATGATTTTTATCCAGATGATTTATCCAATTCTTAAGTCTTGATTCAACCTAAAACAGCTTGTCGATCGAGCGAAATTAATTGTTTGAAGCTATCGTTATCGAGTTCGGTAAGCCACGATTCATCAGCACCGACAATTGACGAGGCAATTTGTTTTTTATCTTCCAGGGTGCGATCGATCCGTTCTTCGAGAGTACCGATGGCGATAAATTTATGCACGAAAACATTTTTATCCTGACCGATGCGAAAAGCGCGATCGGTTGCTTGGTCTTCTACTGCCGGATTCCACCATCGATCGAAGTGAAAAACGTGGTTGGCTTTGGTGAGGGTAATTCCCACGCCACCAGCTTTGAGAGATAGAAGAAAAATCGAAGGTTCCGTTTGCGGATCTTGAAATTGCGCGATCGCTTTTTCTCGCTTCTGACGGCTGGTTCCCCCGTGAATGTAATAGGTGTTGTACTCTCGTTTCAACCAATTTTCCAGCGCATCGCCGATGGTGCGAAACTGAGAGAAAATCAGCACGCTGTCCCCTTCGGCCATCACTTCTTCGAGCATCTCTTGCAATCGCGAAAACTTATGCGATCGCTCTGGGGAAAACTCGCTGCCATCTTGCAAAAATTGAGCCGGGTGGTTGCAGATTTGTTTGAGTTTGGTCAAGGTGGCTAAAATTAATCCCTTACGTTGAATGCCATCGGCACTTTCGAGCTGTTCTTCTACGTCTTTAATCACAGCTTCGTAGAGAGAGGCTTGCTCTTTGGTTAAATTGCAATATTGCTTATGTTCGACTTTATCGGGGAGGTCGCGAATAATTTGTTTGTCGGTTTTCACCCGACGGAGAATAAACGGTTCGACTAATTTTTTGAGAATTGCCGATTTGGTGCGATCGTTCTCTTTTTGAATGGGTAACTCGAAGGCTCGCCGAAATTGTGCTTGTTTGCCTAAATAACCGGGATTGAGAAAATTAAAAATCGACCACAAATCCAGCAGGCGGTTTTCCACTGGCGTTCCCGTCAGCGCCAGTCGATATTTGGATTTGAGCTTTAAAATCGCCTTAGTTTGAGCTGCTTTGGGATTTTTGATATTTTGCGCTTCATCGAGGACGATGCGCTGCCAGGTGAGTCCGCCGAGGAGTTTGGCATCCTGCCGCGCTAGGGTAAAGGAGGTAATCACCAAATCGCAATCTCCGCAGGCGGCAATAAACGCCTCTATATCCTTGAGACGATTGCTACCGTGATGGATCGTTACCCGCAAGTGAGGTGCAAATTTTTCTACTTCCTTGCGCCAGTTTCCCAACACCGAAGTTGGCGCAACCAGCAGGGTTGGTGGCGGCATTTCCTCCCCCTCTCGTTCGAGAACCAATCGCGCGATCGTCTGCATCGTTTTTCCCAATCCCATATCGTCGGCGAGGCAGCCGTTCAACCCCAGCCGTTCGAGATATTGCATCCAGGAAACGCCGCGCTTTTGATATTCCCGGAGAGTCGCGTGTAATTGCGGGGGATCTTCGATCGGTTCGAGTTGGCTGCGATCGCGCAATCCTAACATCATTTTCCCTAGGGTGTCGTCGTATTCCACTTCAATTTCATCAGCAGATTCCCCGGATTTTTTGAGCAAATCGACGATCGACATTTCTGGATTTCCCTCCCCATTCGATCGCCAAAACTCCAGCATTTCTTGCATTTTTTGCCGATCGATTTCGATCCACTGACCGCGAAATTTCACCAAGGGGGTTTTGGCTTCGATCAGTTGTTCCCATTCCCGGCGACTGACAGCTTCTCCTCCTAGGGAAAGTTCGTATTGATATCGCACGATTCGATCGAGACTGAAATATCCCTTATTTTGGGAAGATGACGAACTCGAACTTTGTCCCGAGACCTTCAGGCGAATCTTCGCGCGTCGGCGACCTTCAGGAGTCCACCAGGCAGGAATAATCACTTTGTAGCCGGAATCTTCCAACACCCAGGCACTTTCTTTGAGAAACTCAAATGCCTCAGTAAGGGTCAATTTTAAGCCAATGGGTTTGTCGGTTTCCAATCCGCTCCAAATTTTGGGATACATGCGCGCGGCATAACCGAGTTCGAGTAAGATATTTTTTTCAAATTCTTTGCCGAAATGTTGGCGAATTTGGGTTTTCTTCTTGGCTTCGAGATACCAATAGTCATCCAGGCTAAGTTTGAGAGACGGATCGTCTTGAGCGATGGCTAAAAATTCGACTTTCCAGGAGTCTGTGTCGGGATTTGAGGCTTCGATTAATTTGAATCCCAAATCAAAATTAGAATGAGTGCGATCGCCGACGACTTGCTGTCGCCATCCTTGCCATTGCCGATAGGTTTCTAGGGTCAGATGGTGACTTTCAAATGGGGGAAGTTTGGTGGTATTGAGATAGAGGCAGTCGGCAATCAGCGAATCTTCAATTTTGCGGGTAAAAACCATCGGTAAAGTCGTTTGCATTAACGTGTCGTTTAGCAAACATTCAGAAAAGTGCCGCAGTAGAGTTTCTTTTTCCCAGAGCGCAAGCGAAGATTCGAGGGTTTCCAAGCCACAAGTACATGCTGTTGGCATCATTTCGACAAACTCTGGCAAGCGGGATTCGTATTGCGTGGCGACGACCTCCCATCCTGGATAAATTTTAAACTCTGTTTGTTTTTTGGCTTGTTTTGTTTTTTTATTTTTTGAAGTTTTTGAAGCGAGTTCTCGATATTTCAGTGCCGGAATATATTGGTCTTTTAAGAAAATTTGGCGAAAAAATTGCGTGTAGTGATACCAAAATAGTAAATCCGAGCCGAGCTGAACGTCTCGAACGTTATAAAATGCGAGAAAATGCAGATCGTTGACAATTTTAATAATTTGCTCGATCGCAACGCAATCGACACTCCAAGGATGGAGTTGAATACGATCGGTTATGTCGGTTTCGAGATAGCGAGCCAGTTCTGGTGAGGGGAGAGGAGATTCTGGAGTACTCGGCAGCAGAAAGTAGCGCTCGATAACATCGTTCTGGAGGTAAGAACCGGTTGAGATACCTAACTCGTTGCGGATAAAATCATTGAGTGGCTGTCCTTGGAGATGTCGTGGATGACGATTTTTGGCAGAGTGCTTTTTCCGTTCCGAGGTTTCAACCCACAGGTAAAACGAACCGCGCTGAATAAAGTCGTCGCTGCGATCGGGAATCCAAGTTCCGTGGAGAACTTTCATGATTCTATCTCGTTTAATTTTCTCTTTTGTAAGAAGGGTAGATCGATTTGAGCGCTCTGGCAAAAAAAGATTGAAATTGGTCGATCGATATTAAGGTCTGTCTCGTTCTATTGACAAATATCGGATAAGTGTTTGAAGATAAAAGGCTGAGAAGTTTGTACTCAATAACTGAGCCAAAAGTTACAGCGATCGAGGTTTGACGACTTCAACCTCAGCTAGCTCGTAGAAGAAGATAAAATGAGGTCAAATATCTAACTTGACCGATCGTCTGTCCGCAGCATGAGTTTATTGAACGATAGTGAGTACGAACAACTCTCTGAGTTGGCACTTGAAGACATTCTAAATGCCGCAGGAGTGCTAGAGAAAGGACGAGCAATATTTGAGCTAGCACGTCGTTCTCGAAACGATGAAAAGAGACTCAAAATTGTCCTCGATCGAATTAACAATTCCCAAAATTTGAATTCCCGAACCGTGGGTATCGTCTCGATTTCTCATTGGGGAGTGGCCGGATTGTTAGAGGCAAATACACCGAGGGCGCGAGAAGCCGTTCAAATGCTACTCGATCGACGATCGGAACCCGATCGAAGCAATCTCATTGATTTTTTAGAGTCAGCCTCTTTAATGAATCGTTTGCGGTAAACGATTTGTTCCCGTTGCGGTCGATCGAATCGGTCGATCGAGCAGATGAAACCACAAAGCGCCTACAATCTAGCTCATATTGGTACATCTGAGAGTCTTCGATGAACGATAAATCTGCCTCCGATTGGCACAAATTTTGGTCGCTCGATCGCACCATTACCTATCTCAATCACGGTGCGTTCGGCGCGTGTCCGATTCCCGTGTTGGAGGCACAGCAGCGCTGGCGGCAGCAACTCGAGTCCGAACCCACCCGCTTTTTCGGTCGAGAATACGAACCCCTCATCGATCGCGCGCGGGAGAAACTCGCAGCATTTGTCGGTGCCGATGCCGAAGAGATCGTCTTCGTTCCCAATGCCACAACGGGAGCCAATGCCATTCTGCGTTCCCTGAGTTTCGCGCCGGGAGACGAACTCCTCACCACGAATCACGAATACAACGCCTGCCGCAATGCCCTCAATTTCGTTGCCGAACGCCACGAGGCAAAAGTGGTGGTTGCCGAAATTCCCTTCCCCCTAGCTTCCACCCAAGAGGCGATCGATGCCGTGATGCAGTGCGTTTCCCCCCGCACTAAACTCGTCCTCCTCGATAACATCACCAGTTCGACGGCGCTGGTACTCCCGATTCAAGCAATTATCGAAAAATTGTCGCTACAGGGTATCGATACGCTCATCGACGGCGCGCACGCTTTGGGGGCGATTCCCCTGAATTTACTGGAACTCGGCGCAACCTACTACACCGGAAACTGTCATAAATGGTTGTGCGCGCCTAAAGGGGCGGGTTTTTTGTACGTGCGCCGGGACAAACAAACGGCAATCCGTCCCCTGACGATTAGCCACGGGGCAAACTCCCCCAGAACCGATATCTCCCGGTTTCACGTCGAATTTGACTGGACGGGAACCAGCGATCCGACGGCGTATTTGTGCGTTCCCGAGGCGATCGACTTTATGGGGTCTCTTCTGCCGGGAGGATGGCCCGAACTGATGGCGCATAACCGTAAAATGGCGATCGCCGTGCGGAAGCTGCTGTGCGATAGTTTGGAGATTCAACCGCCAAGTCCCGAAGATGCGATCGGTACGATGGTATCGATTCCCATTCCAGACGATAGTTTTGCCATGCAAACATCAATTCAACCCTCAACAAGTCGCATCGATCCCCTGCAAAATAAACTCTTCGAGACGTTTCACATTGAAGTACCAATTTTTCCCTGGTCTGCACCGAAACGATTGCTGCGGATTTCGGCTCAAATTTACAACACCCTCGACGATTACAAGTCTCTTGCTGAGGCTTTGAAGGAGTGTAAGGATTCAGGGCGAGATTTCTGATACAGGTAGGGTCACAATGGGTAGGGGCGGGTTTTGTGGAGAAAATCTCAAGCAAGTTTCCCAGCATCGATCTAAACCCGCCCTTACAGATTCTTTCGCTCTTGCCGGACACCTGAATCCTTATGAAGGAGTTACGATAATCGCATCCGGAAAACCAGTAAGATAACGATCGACCCCAATCGTTCTGACAGAGGAGGCGATCGCCAATGGATGTACTCGATCGACACTGGGACAATTTATTCGGTCGTTGCGCTCTCGATGGCGAGTCCTGGCACTCGATTACCACCACCTATTCCTTGGATGGAGAGGTGACTGGCAGCCGGAAATTTATCAGAACCTTCTACCCGAATTCCGATCGCAGCGTCATTACTCACACCAATCGCTACTACGAAGCCAATGGCAGCGTTCGGGAGCAATCCTGGCAAATTGACAAGGAACAGTGCAATCAACCCAACGGTCTGATTCATCCGGCTGCTGGGTCGATGCGAGCGCTTTCTTGTGGCAATGGGGTAAGAGCGTGGATAACGCCGAAGTGGCAGGTGGGTCGGACGGCGAGTCCGGAACTATTTATTCCCAACGGCAATCGGCGCAACAGTCTTGTCATTATATATAGTGCTGTCGGTCGGCTCGATCGCATCTTTCACATCCGCGAGCAACTCGATGAATTTCCCGCACCGCCTTCTCCTCCCCCAGACTTCGATTCCTCGGCGTTGTGGAACGTAACCCGCACCCAGATGACTCCAGATTTACACATCTCTCGGGAAACTCCTACCGAACCTGTGACTCTCGATTCGATTCTTAATGGCGATCGAGGATTGATGTTAACCGATGGTGTCGCAGTCTACACACCCGAAAAAGTGACTCAGGGTCAAGCATTTGATGTTGTTGTCGGTCAAGCGATTTCCCAAAACCACTACGAACGGGTGAAGGTCAAATACGATGATTCTGGTAACTTTAGTTTGTTGATTTCTGAAGTATTCCACACCGCAAGCTCGTAACAATACGCGCGAAAGCCCAGATACGATCGAGAATTTATTAAATATTTCTTGAACGAGACGATAACTTAATCGTTAAATGATTGACGATTTTATTTTTTTGCGATATCTACTCATTCAAATTTATCGATTCTTTCGATCGAACCTAAAAATTGGCTGATTCGATCTTGGCTCTAATGAGAACGTAATTGACTGCCTGTCGATCGTGGGTCTCGAAGTCTCAGGCGATCGCACTCTATTTTTATATAAAACAGACAGATTCTCTCATACCCATCGAGACGACAAGCTTGCTATAGATAGAATATACAGGTTTTTCTTAACCAGAAACCTGAAAGCATCGAGAGTCGAAAAAGGCGAACTCAACCGTTACAAATACACTAGAGAAAACACGTATACATTATCAATGTTGAATAGAGACGCAAAAGTGACATTTATCGTTACTTTGTAAAACACGTTACCATCTTTAATTTTTTTTGATTGATGGAGGGTATTGCCCCTCAATAAGATGGGAGTATCGACATTGAATTCTTAGCTCTGAAAGTAACATCTAAGCAATAATTCATAAAGTTGTTTGAGTTCGGAGCTAAATTTAATGAAGCAGAGAAAATTACCCCAAGATTAATTTAATGAAACTCACAAAAACTGTTGCCAAAAGTCTAATTCTCGCCTCCACCGTTCTGGCAGCCTCTTTGAGTGCGATCGCCCCTGCCGCTGCCGATACCGCGATTTATACCTGGGATGAAGGGATCGATTTATTGGCGGACGATAACGCTGATGATTATTGGTGGAAAGATTTAGACAATGGTGCTGGGAATGGTGGTATCCTCAGCGTTCAAAATAGTCTTGGTTACCACAAATCGGTGACGACAACTTTTGATGATGTCAACAATATTTTGACTTGGGACTCTGTTTTTCAGAAGAAGGGCGACAAGACTCCCCAAGGAGGTTGGTTGGTCGTCACCGACGGGCCGAACCCCAAGTATCTCGAGCAAGAATACGCCATCTTCTACATGGATGGCATCACCGGGACGCTGAGCGCCTACGCCTACAACGGTGAAAATAACAGCGGTAGCTTCCAGGACAACGCATTTCTCGGCTCTTGGGACAATGCCGTGAACATTGTGGATGAAGGCAACGAGCGCTCCATGAACTTCTCGGTCGATGTTTCTTCCATCTTCGATGTGGATAACATTAACGCCCTCTCGGCTAATGCCGACCGCACCAAACTCGATGGTGATATGTGGAAGGGCACGGGTTTCGGCGAGGAGTTGGGCATTTGGTTCCACGCCACTGGAAACCCCAACGCCACGTACAACGAAGATGGAACCTTGAAGCAGTTCACCAATGGTTCGAGCTGGTTCGATAGCGAAGGTGGCTCTTTGCACGCCACGCAGATCGTCACCGAACCCGTTGCGGCTGCGGTTCCCGAACCTGCCACGATGAGCTTGCTCGGTATCGGTGTCGTCGGTTTAGGTGCGTCTTCCCTGAAGCGTCGCAAAGCCTAAACAGCTCGAATCTGACAAGATAGCTCGATAAATTGAACCCTCAATAAACTAACGAAGTGTAATGGCGAATTCTCGGATTCGCCATTTTTTGTTTGATGGCACGGAGCATTCAGCACGAGCGCGATCGCCCATCCTGTATCAGAATAGAAATTTGTTCCCTCAAATATGCCAACGATCGCCGACTCGCCATGAACAAACTCGAACAAGCACAAGAAATCTATCAAACGTTTCCCGATCGATTTGAAAGCCTGATGTTGAGCACCGTCAGTGCCGATGGGATTCCCAACGCCAGTTACGCGCCGTTTGTCCGAGACGAACGCAAAAACTTCTATATTTACGTCAGCGGTCTATCTACTCATACCCAAAACTTACACGCCACCTCTCGTGCGAGCATTCTCTTAATCGACGATGAATCCGAAACCAGCCAAATCTTTGCTCGCCGCCGATTGACTTTCGATTGCAGCGCCACTTTACTCGATCGAGATCGCCAAAGTTGGACTCAAATTGCCGATGAATTTGCCGATCGTTTTGGAGAAATTGTCGGTGTTTTGCGCGGACTCGCCGACTTTCGCATCTTCCAACTCACCCCATCTGGCGGTCGGTTTGCCATCGGTTTTGGCGCGGCCTATCAAATCGATCCGCAAAATCTCGATCGTCTCGTTCATTTGGGAAAATAACCCAGAAAGAATCGTGAATTGTGATGCGTGTCAGTTGTGAATCAATTTTCCGAGTTGGGTATGATGTTAAAATACTCCTCCCTCCTCACCTTGGGTGAAACTACCCCCAACTTATGTCAGAGCTAGACCCGAAGATTCTCTTTCCCTTTGCGCTCGATGAGTTTCAGTACGAAGCGATCGCCGCTCTCAACGCCGGAAAATCCGCGATCGTCTGCGCCCCCACCGGGTCGGGGAAAACTTTAATTGGAGAATATGCCATTTATCGCGCCCTGTCTCGGGGACGGCGAGTGTTCTACACCACTCCTCTCAAAGCCCTCTCCAACCAAAAGCTGCGAGATTTCCGCCGTCAGTTTGGCCACGATAAAGTCGGATTGCTCACGGGAGATGTCTCGATCGATCGGGACGCGCCGGTGTTGGTGATGACCACCGAAATTTTCCGCAACATGCTCTACGGCACGCCTATTGGGGAAGTGGGAACTTCGGTGAGGGAGGTGGAAACGGTGGTTCTCGACGAGTGCCACTACATGAACGATCGCGCTCGCGGAACGGTGTGGGAAGAATCAATTATCTACTGCCCCCCAGATATTCAATTGGTGGGTCTATCGGCAACCATTGCTAACAGCGACCAGCTCACCGACTGGATTCGAGAAGTTCACGGACCGACCGAACTCGTTTATTCCGATTTTCGTCCCGTTCCCCTCGAATTTAGTTTCTGCAACGCCAAAGGTCTTTTTCCCCTCCTCAATCGGCAGCAAACTCAAATCAACCCCAAGTTGCAACCGAAATCGGGAACCTCCAAACGTAAGGGAAAACGTTCCGAACCCCTCGCCATCAGCTACATTCTCTCGAAGTTGCGCAAGCTCGACATGCTCCCGGCGATTTACTTTATTTTCAGTCGTCGGGGTTGCGATCGGGCAGTTAAAGAGGTGGGAAATCTCACCCTGGTCAATGAATACGAAACCCAGCAACTGCGCGAGCAAATCGATGCCTTCGTCGCTCGCAATCCCGATGCCGTCCGCCCGACTCAGCTCGAACCGCTCTATCGCGGGGTCGCCGCTCACCATGCCGGAATTTTACCCGCTTGGAAGGGATTAGTCGAACAGCTCTTTCAACAGGGTTTGATTAAAGTGGTATTTGCCACGGAAACCCTGGCGGCCGGAATTAACATGCCCGCCCGGACGACGGTGATTTCGAGCCTCTCGAAGCGCACCGACGAAGGACACCGACTGCTCAAAGCTTCGGAATTCTTGCAGATGGCCGGACGGGCGGGACGGCGGGGGATGGATGAGGTGGGATACGTAGCAACGGTGCAAACCCCCTTTGAGGGAGCAAAAGAAGCCGCTCATCTAGCTCTGGCGACGGCAGATCCCCTGGTGAGCCAGTTCGCCCCGACCTACGGCATGGTGCTGAATTTGCTGCAAACCCACACTCTCGACGAAGCCAAAGATTTGGTCGAGCGCAGTTTCGGTCAGTATCTGGCGACGCTGGATCTCAAGCCCCAGCAACAGGCGATCGCCGATTTAGAAGGGGAACTAGCACAAGCTAAATCTCGCTTGGCGAATGTCGATCGCAATGTGCTCAAAAGCTACGAAAAACTGCACGAACGTTTGAAAGAAGAACGGCGCATCCTCAAAACTCTCACCCGCCAAGCGGATGACGTGCAGCAGAAATCCCTCGTGATGGCACTCAATTTTGCCGTATCCGGGAGCATCCTCAGCGTGAGAACGCGACGGGCAAAGGTTCCCGACCCGCTTCCGGCAGTCTTGGTGAGTAAAACCAAAGGGGCGGGGCAAGCGCCCTATCTGGTCTGTTTGGGCCAAGATAACCGCTGGTACGTGGTGGCGGCCAAAGATGTTGTTAGTTTGCACGGCGAATTCCCCCGATTACCGGGGGTCGATGCGATCGAACTGCCGCCGGATCTGGTTCTCAAACCGGGTCGCTCTCGCCAGGGAGACCCGGAACTGGCTCCCTTGGTTGGCAGCATCCCCCAAGTCCCGCCTCCAGAAAAAGCCCCCGAAGTCGATCGGTGGTTGGAGCGCGTCGAGGAACTCGAAGCCGAACTGCAAGCCCATCGGGCCCGCGAATGGGGCGATCCGATTTCTTTGCTCAAGCGGGATAAACGGGTGGAACGATTGCAAACGGAGTTAAACGATCGTCAGGCAAAAGTCGAGCACAATCTCGCCCGCCATTGGGAGGAGTTTCTCGACTTAATCGAAATTCTCCATACCTTCGGGTGCTTGCAAGAGTCCCTAGCCCCTACGCCCCAAGGAGAGTCTACTGCTGCCATTCGCGGCGACAACGAGCTGTGGCTGGGTTTGGCCTTAACCAGCGGCGAACTCGACGGTCTCGATCCCCATCACTTTGCCGCTGCCTGTGCGGCGTTGGTGACGGAAATTTCTCGCCCCGACACTTGGACGAATTACCCGGTTGCGCCAGAAGTGGGCGAAGCGTTGCGCGGACTGCGGGGCATTCGCCGCCAGTTATTCCAAGTGCAGTACCGCCACCAAGTAACGCTACCGGTGTGGTTGGAGCGAGAATGTCTGGGACTGGTGGAACAATGGGCGCTGGGGGTGGAATGGTCGGAACTCTGCGCCAATACCAGTTTAGATGAGGGGGATATCGTGCGCATTTTGCGCCGCACTCTCGATTTTCTCTCCCAAATTCCTCACGTGCCCCATTGTGATGATGCGGTGAAGCAAAATGCCTATCGGGCGATACAACTCATCGATCGCTTTCCGGTTAAAGAGACCAATTGAGGAGGTCTTGCATGACGATGCCCGATCGCGCAAAGGGGAATGGGGACGAGCGCCACGGCAGGCAAGAGTGAAACCATTATGCACCAAGGATTATTGGGTTCGATCGAGTCAGTTTGACATTTAATAAAATTGCTGAGCTTGTCACTAATGGGGAGCGACACTCGATCGCTTCCTCGAATTACAGCCATGAGAGGAATCATTGAGGATGTCAAACAAAATATCGATCGAAAAAAGATACTTTGGGCTTATCCAGTTGCACTCAAGCTCAAAAAATCTGACTATAGACTGACTCTACAATGGGCAGTAGAATGTATAAATATATATTCACTCAAGTTTGAGTCAGATAAACCTTTAGAGCTTAACAAATATATTCAGAAAGCGTTAAGTTCGCACGATAGATTAACACCTTTACAGTGTTATGAAATTGGTCGAGAAATATGGTATCTCCCCCCGAAGAGAAGAGGTGAAAACTGCCATATCTCGAGTGTGGGGGTCTATCGGGGCTTTTAAAGCTGGAGAAGAGCATTTTGGCATCATGGAAGTTATTATGGCGGTTGAATTGTTATTACCCGATTTATCCGATCGCCATCTATTAAACCGATATTTAGACGCAGCTATTAGGATTTTTGAAGAATATGAAGCACAAAATTAGGCAATCTTTTGGGTTAGTCCTCGATCGTTTGCTTTCACTCAGGAAGTAATAGATATTTCTAAATATTTTTATATTAGAGCTTTTTGAATGCATATTACTTCAAACTAGGATTGCATTGAGGTGAAGACAGAATGGCGAATCCAATGCATGTCGCTCTTATCGATCGCGGTGTTACCATCTGGAATACCTGGAAACAAGAAAACGTTCGAGAACCGATCGATCTCAACCAAGCCGACTTATCCGAGTTAGACCTCACGGCGATCGATCTTGCTTGCGTTGAGACGATTGAAGCCAACCTCAGTGGGGCAAATCTGAGTCGTGCGAACCTCGTCGGGACAAATTTGGCTCGGGCGAATCTCCATCGCGCCAATTTAAAAAAAGCGGATCTGAGTTGGACCGATTTGCGTGGGGCGAACTTAACCCAGGCGAACTTAGAAGGAGTTCTATTTCGAGGTGCGATGTTTGGCGGCACTCAACTGAAGGGGGCAAACTTCCGAAAAGCCGATCTGAGAGGAGCAAACTTACGGTCGGAAAATCTCACGCAAGTCAACCTCAAACGCACGAATCTCAGTCAAGCAAACCTCAATGGCGCAAATCTGGGCGGGGCGAACCTCACTCGACTCGATTTACGTCAGGTCAATCTCAGCGGTGCAAATCTAAGAAATGCATCCCTGAGTCATGCCAATCTTCAAGATGCAGACCTCAGTAGCGCTTTCTTAGGTCGTGCTTTTCTGGGACGGGCGGATTTGCGAGCCGCCGACTTGAGGGGGGCTTTTCTCAAGGGTGCCCAGATGGGAAGCGCGGATTTGCGAGGTGCGGCTCTCGCTCAAGCCAACTTACAAGGGGTGAATTTACAAGGGGCGAACTTAGGACGGGCGGATTTAAGTGCCGTGCGGGCGTTTGGGGCCAATTTCACCGGAGCGATCCTCACGGGAGCCTGCATCCAAGATTGGCAAACCAACAGCGCCACCCAGCTCGACGGGGCGATTTGCGAGTATATTTACTTGAAAAAAGACGGGACGGAGCGATGTCCTCACGGGCGGAACTTCCAGCCTCAAGAATTTTCCGAGCAGTTTCAAAAAGTCCGAGCGGAAGTCGAACTGAGTTTTACCAATGGGATTGACTGGCCCGCTTTCGCCATTGCCTTTCAGGATTTACAAATCAAGTACGGGGGCTGGGAAATCTCGATTCGGGAGCTACAAATTCAGCCGGATAATACTTGCATTATCCACATCTGCGTTCCTTCCGATATCGATCGCGCTGCCCTCTTAGCCAGTTTCGATCGCGATTATCAAGCCGCCCTCGTCACTACTGATAACCGCTGTAACTGACGGGCTGACCGTTGCGGAACGCCCCGGAAATCGTCGTGCCGTCGGCTTTCACCATCGTCCCCGTGCCGTGGGGGCGACCTTGGCGCAGTTCCCCTTCGTAGCGATCGCCGTTGGGATAAACGCAAGTCGCACTCCGACCGTCAAAATTGCGGGTGAAGAAGTATCCGTCGCACACAGTTCCGGTAGAGTGGAAAAACGTTCCCAATCCGAAGGGTTCCCCGGCAAAAAATTCCCCTTCGTAACGGTTACCGTTGGCAAAAATGTATCTTCCATTCTTACCGTCGGGCTGACTGTTGAAAAATGTCCGCTCGATCTGGCGAGTCCCAATGACGGTCTCTCCCTCCAAAGTTGTCCCCACGGGTACGTCCACGGAAATTTGCTCGGTCCGTCCGATGAGAGTAAATCCTCCCTCATAGCGATCGCCGTTAGGGAAAAAAGCGGCTCCTCGAACGATCGCCCCATCTTGAAAGGTGCCTTCGTAGCGGGAATCGTCGGGCATTACCAATCGTCCGATTCCGTCAGGAAATCCATCAACGAAATCACCGTCGTATCGCGTGCCATCTTGCAGGGTTAGGGTGCCACGACCGTTGGGATAACCATCAACAAAGTAACCGAAATAGCTCTTACCTTCTCCGTAGTTACAGCGACCGAAACCCGTCACCAGATCGGGCGGGTCGCACTGGGGTTGTCGGGTATCTGCATCTTGGGCGATCGCCGGTAACGAGCGAGCCAGAAGACCCGCAGCATTCAAGCCGATCGCCGCTATGACGAGGGTACTGAGTTTTTTCATCGAATCCGATCGCTTCCTTACTGTTTCCAAACTGTGTTTTCCACGGATGTCTCAAGCACGACTCGCCCGCATTTAGGGGTCAGCTGACGGGCTAAAGGGCTGTCCGTCGCGGAACAACCCCGAAAACACCGTTCCATCGGCTTTAATCATCGTTCCCGTACCGTGGGGGATACTCGTGCGCCATTCCCCTTCGTAAACGTCGCCGTTCGGGTAGGTGCAGGTTCCTTTGCCGTCTAGATTTTCGTTGAAAAACTGACCGCTACACTCCACTCCGCCACTGAAGATAAAAGTGCCGCGACCGAATGGATCGCCCGCAAAAAATTCTCCGATGTAACGATTGCCGTTGGCAAAGATAAACGTTCCCTCTCCTTGGGGTTGAGAACTAATTTCTCCAGAGTCTACATTCTGTACCACTTCAAAGGGACCGATGTAGCGATCGCCATTGGCAAAGAATGCCGTCCCATCGACAATCACCCCATCCTCAAAGAAGCCTTCGTATCGAGAGTCGTCCGAGAGAATATATCGCCCCTCACCCTCGGGACGACCGTTGAGAAATTCTCCCTCGTAGCGACCCTCGGAAGATGTGTACGTCCCGCGACCGTTGGGCAACCCATCTTCGATGTAGCCGATGTAGTTGGCACCATCATCGTAGTTACATCGGGTAAACCCAGATTCGATGGCCGGCTGGCAATAGGGCGGAACGTAGTCGCTTTCGGCTTCTTCGTCTTGGGCGATCGCTCCTTGCCCGATGCCGAGCCAGGCGATCGTACCGAGCAGCGCGATCGAGGCAATATTCAGTTTTCCCGCCAGTTTCGCTTGCTGATGGTTCATCAAATTTTTACCTCCATTGCGATCGACCCATCTTTAAAACCTCTTCTCAATCGCCGATCCTCAACCCATTTCCGAATCTTCCATGGCGATCGTCGGACTTTCGCCGAGGAATCGGGGATATTCAGACCCATCTTCTTCTAAAATCACGATCGGCTCGGTACTTTGAATGCCTTCGACGCGCTTGATGAGAACGCGACCGCCCGCAATTAGATCTCCGACCCGGACGTATCGACCGGAACTGCTGCCCGGAAGCTGGACGATCACCTGTACCTCGCCACCCACTTCAGCTACACCCGTGACCTCAACATTTTCAGAAATCGTCGGGGGAGTTGGAGGTTCTGGAGGAATGGCCGGTCCGATTTCTGTGGGTAGTGGCGGTAGGGATGCCACCGGCTGACTTTCCAAAGGCGGCAATGCGAGTGGAGTACCTTCAGGTCCAGTTGGCAAACTTGATGGCAAAGCTTCTAGATCTAACTCCGGAGGAAGTTGGGCGACCGCCGTTTCGTTCTGGGGGGCAAAAAGTCCGTCGGGTTGGTCTGGCAAAGGTTCGGCGACTTGAGCCACAGTCGGCGATAGTGGCGGTAGAGAAACCGCCGGTTGACCGTTACCGCCGTTACCGCCGTTGCCACCGCCGCCTCCAGCATTATTGGCCGTGGTGCCGCCGCCGTTGCCACCGCCACCTCCAGCATTATTAGCCGTGGTGCCGCCGCCGTTGCCACCGCCACCTCCAGCATTATTAGCCGTGGTGCCGCCGCCGTTGCCACCGCCACCTCCGGCATTATTAGCCGTGGTGCCGCCTCCTGGAGAAGTGCCTGCGGGTGCTTGAGCGACAGCTTCTTCGGGCGGTTCTAGGGTTTCGAGCGGTTCGACGGTGAGTACTTCAAAAGGATCTTCGGGACTTCGAGCGCCATTGCCATTGATTCTCGATTGAACTTCTTGAACGCGCTCGTCGGGATTGGTGGAATTGATTAACCCGGCCGGAGCGGCTTGAGTCCGGGGTTCTGTTTCCGGTTCGGTGGGTTCGGTCGAGAAGGGTTCGACCGGCACGCCGTCTTCCCCGTTCTGGGCAACGTCTCCGGTTGTTTCTTCTGTGGTTTGGTCGCCTTCTGTAGTGGCGGTATCTTCGGAGCCAGATCCGCAGCCGACAATTCCCACAATTCCGAGGGAAATGAGAAGCAGCCAGGTAGCCAACGAGCGATGAGACATGGTCGATCCCTTTAAACGCTATTCTTTGCCGTCGAAGCTATTCTTTTACAGATAGCTTTCTTCTATTTTGAGAGTTATACCCACAATAATATACCTAAATTTCTGAAATCCTCTCACGATTCGATCGAAGACGATCGGTCGCCGATCTCCTCAAAATTGCGATGGGGATCGGTTGGACGATCGGATCGCGTCAAGAGGCGCACTCGTACTTTCCTCAGAACCCTAAGCTTTGCTATGGTAACGTCTAGGCGCAGGGTAAGACAGTTTCCGGTGAAGGTGGGCAATGGGAAATGGGGAACGGGGCACGGGGAACGGGGAATGGATTCCCCTCTGAACCATCTCGCAAATTTATCCCCCGTAGTGCGCTCGGTTCCGATATGTTTGCTAGAAATTGTCTCGGGTAACTCTCAAATCTCACCCAGAGCGGAGATGACCGCCTGTAGCTTAACCCGTGCTTCACGTTATGGTGAGAGTCGCCAACCCAAAAAATTAAGATGAAATTTTGTTCTCTGGTTGCTCCGGCAAAAATTAACCTGTATCTGGAAATTATTGGCGATCGATCGGATGGGTATCACGAACTGGTGATGGTGATGCAAAGTATTGCCCTGGCCGATCGCGTTGAGTTGCGAACTCTCGCAGGAGAAACCACTCGGGTCTTGTGTTCCCATCCGGACGTTCCCACCGATAGCAGCAATCTGGCTTACCGAGCGGCCGTCCTGATGGCCAAACGCTTTCCCGAAGCATCTCGACGGTGGGGAGGCGTAGAAATTACTATCGACAAACACATTCCGGTGGCGGCGGGGTTAGCTGGGGGATCGACTGATGCGGCAGCGGTTATTTTTGGTCTGGACTTACTCTGGGAGTTGGGTTTGACGGTGTCCGAACTGCAAGAAATCGGCGCGTTGTTGGGGTCGGATATTCCTTTTTGCATCAAAGGGGGAACGGCTCTGGCAACGGGACGCGGGGAAAAAATTTCGCCGTTACCTAGTGTGGAAGGATTGTCTTTAGTG
The DNA here is from genome assembly GCA_034189805.1 of Cyanobacteriota bacterium. GTDB lineage: Bacteria > Cyanobacteriota > Cyanobacteriia > Cyanobacteriales > Geitlerinemataceae > Zarconia. The sequence continues at coordinate 511 of JAXHUC010000128.1, read as the reverse complement.
TTGGCGAAGTATCAGAGCTTGCAGGTGTCTACTGCCTGGGCATATCAAACGTTTCGCCAGCAGTTCGGCGATGGGTATATCTCGGACGAAGCGGGATTGGAGGAGCGACGGCGGCGCGTACATTCCGACGAGATGGTTGCGGCAGTCGCGCGCGGTGACCGATCGCAAATCGGTCGGGAACTGTATAACGATCTAGAGCGGGTGGTGTTGCCAGAGTATCCTCAAGTGGAACAGTTGCGAGAGGTGCTCGCCGGACGCAGCGACGGTCAACAGGTGAGCGAGGGGTTGCTTGGGGCGATGATGTCGGGTTCGGGTCCGAGCGTTTTTGCCTTGTTTGAGTCGGAAGCCCAAGCGCAACAAGTGCGATCTGCTACCGAACGAGCCATTCTCAACCCGGATTTGGAGTTATGGACGAGCGAAACGATTTCGACGGGAATTCGCGTCGTTCCCGAATGAGGCCACGAACCCATTTGTTTCGATGCTTTTAAAATCTGTCGGTTTTGGTTGAGCT
>JAXHUC010000127.1:0-18298 GCA_034189805.1 Cyanobacteriota bacterium | reverse complement strand
TATCTCCCTTGTCCCCCCATCTCCCCATTCCCCCCAATCACACTTTCAAAAACCAACGTTGCCGATACATTAGATACGCCACCAGCCACCAAAGCAGCACTGTGACGATCGCAAAGGCTAAAGAACCCGGAGTGGGGCCCGCCCAAGATTGGAAGGCGCGTTCGTAAATCCAGGTATAGGTACTCGGGGCTTCTTCACCGCTGCCAATGCGAGTGTAAATTAAAATTCGCGCCACCAGTCCCGAGGCCACAAACAGAAAAATGGCATTGAGTCCCATGATGCGAAAGGGAAATCCCCAACGCCGCCAACCCAATACGTCGATGGCTTGGTAGCATAGCGCCAGTAATAGCAAGCACCATCCGCCGCTAAATACCACGTAGGAACTCGTCCACAGGGCTTTATTAATCGGAAACATCAATCCCCACAATCCGCCGACAACCAAACACACCAATCCGGCAATCCCCAAATACATCGCCGTTCTCGAGGTGACGGTTTGGCGGCGCAACCACCAACCGCTAAAGTAACCGAGCAACACCGTTCCCACCGCAGGCAGGGTACTGAATAAGCCTTCGGGATCGTAGGGGCCGCCACGCAGCAAATGTTGCGTTCCCAGAACGAGGCGATCGATATGAGCGGCGAAATTCCCCTCCGGCGATAGATTCCCCGCACTCAAACCGGGGACGGGAATCAGTTGCATTGCCAGTTGGTATCCCACCAACAACGCAACAACCAGAACGATTTGTTGCCGAATGGAGAGGTTGAGGACGACAACCGAACTCAGCAGGTAAGCCAGACTGATACGTTGCAACACCCCCATAATGCGAATGGTGGACCAGTCGTAGGTGTAAAATCCATTGAGAAACAGTCCTAGCGCAAATAGGATCGCCGATCGCTTCAAGATGCGCAGATACACCTCTTTTTGGGGAGGGGTGCGGTGTTGGGTGTATCGAGCAAAGGCAAAAGCCATGGCCGCGCCAACGATAAATAGGAAGGCGGGAAACACCAAATCCGTGGGGGTGAAACCGTGCCACTCGGCGTGTAATAGGGGAGGATAAACGTGGCTCCAGCTACCGGGATTGTTAACGAGAATCATCGCCGCGATCGCCAGACCGCGAAACACATCGAGGGAGTCGAGGCGCGATCGGTAGCCAAATTGGATGGATGGAATGGGGGACACGTCAAAAGCTAGATGGTGACAACAAAATGAGCGTATCTGAAGCACTCTGGCAAGCGCACACAGAAATTGCGATCGCTTGTCTCCAACACCCTTTCGTTCGAGGAATTGCGACAGGAACTCTGCCAAGCAATCGATTTGCTTATTATGTCGGACAAGACGCTTTTTTTCTAGAAGCGTTTGCTCGCACCTATAGTATTGCAGCAGCAAAGGCCCCAGATTGGGAAGGATTTGAGATTTTTCACGATTTGACAAGCGGCGTTCTCGAAGAATTGCGGCTGCATCGCCAATACGCCCAAAACTGGGGAATCGATCTCGAGACGATCGAACCGGGAACGGTTACGCGGCGCTACACGGATTTTCTCGGGGCGATCGCCTGGCAGCGAGAGGTGGGGGTCACAGCAGCGGCAATGGCTCCTTGTATGCGCTTATATGGCTTTCTCGGTCGGGAAATCGCTAAGGATGGTATCCGAGAACATCAATATACCAACTGGATCGAAACCTACAGCGGTGATGAGTTTACCCCTCTGGTGGCACGGTTGGAATCGATCGTCGATCGATATGCGGAAGATAATGCGATGGTTCGATCGACCTATCGGTATGCGATGGAATGCGAGTTGGATTTTTTCGAGGCGGCGTGGAGATGGGGAAGCTAGTGCCGCTACGGGTCATTAAAAATGCGTCTTGAAAAGTTGAACGGGACGGAAACCGACACCGCTCGCGATGCACGCAAAATTAAAAATTTAAAATGCTTGCCGTACATAGCTTTCAGCAGTTGAGAACTAGGTCGTTATTTCGGTCGTGTCGCACCCTCATCCATTGGTGACAAATTAAGCTTGTGTGCCGCCGATCGAGGGGGAACGGAGAACTCGGGATCGAGGAACGGATTCTCTCTGGTGTTAGGCGCTTGATGCCGAGATACACACCGACATCATCTCCGCGCGCTCTGACATCTTTTCGCCCGAACTGAGGTTAATTCATTCTAATTTTTTTGATGTATAATTTTATTTTGAGTTAACGTTTTTGGAAGTGTATGCGTTCGTGTTTGTTGATGTTTGCATTCAAGAAATAAATTGAAAAAACTTGATATATAAGCTGTGCAGACGATATGCGAAAGTAAAGTACGGATAACAACACCCTAAGCACAACCGAAGTGAACTCCACTATTTATTCTTTCTAAAGAGAGGGGGTATCCGGATCGAAATACGAAATTTAAAGAAAAACGTTAAGACGTAAAGAACTGATAAATAACTTCAAAAAGTGCAGACACTTTGAAATAGTATTGAGTAGATTGAGATTATCTCAAGCGCAGATTTTATTTCAGTCAAGATAGACATTCAACATTTTTGTATTCATCAGTTTGAGGCCAATCGAACCTTCTATCTATCGCTGCTAAAAATCTGTGAGAGTCAGAATCAGTACAGAAGAAACTCTCAAAGGAACTTAAAATCGTGACAACTAAACTTTTCTCCACTCTCTTGACAAGTGCCGTTGCCATTTCTGGGACGATCGCTGCGGCGAATCCTGCTGCTGCATTTGATGTCAGCCGGTTCCAAACATTCGTACATACCGAGCACAAAGCACTCGATTCCGAATTTGTGGCAAATCGCAGCCTCGATCCCACCAAATTAGATCTGATTTACGACCACGATGTTAAAGTTCACTTCATTAGCGAAGGAGCAAACTTTCGCAACACGTTAGGCGTAACCACCACGGGAACGACTGAAATCGACCAATTACTTTTTGACGATATTACTTGCATCACCGATGCTTGCTCGACCTACAAACGCTATCGGGATTCTGGCAGCAAACCCGTTGCTGATGGTGGTTTAGAAGCTGGCGAAGCCGTCGATTTAGGGACGATCGCCGCTGGAACCACTCTAGATTTCTGGTTGGGACAAAATGCTTTCGATCGCACCAACTACAACACTTGGTATGGCGATGCCAGCAAAAATAGCGACGGACTCCAACACTTAATGGCTTACGAGTTCGAGAACTATTTGGTCCTGGCTTGGGAAGACCTCACCGGCGGTGGCGATAAAGACTACAACGATGTCGTATTCGCCGTGGATGTGGGTGAAGGAAACTTGCGCCACATGCAGAAAGTGTCGGCCAGCGTTCCCGAACCCGCCATGACCAGTGCTTTGTTAGGACTTTCTGCACTCGGTTTGTTCGGTCGCCGTCGCCGGAAAGCTTAAGGGTTTTCTACAGCAATTCTCGTCGTCTGGGTCTACCCGAGAGAATTTGAGAATTTAATTTGAGAATTTAAATTAAGAGCATCTCGTTTCTGTTGCGATCGAGATGCTCTTACGCTTTCTGGAATTGATTGAAGAAAAAAATACAACGCAAATCGTAAACATTCAGCACGAGCGCGATACTCCGTGCGGAGTCGCACGCGCGAACGGCAAACGGCTTTGGACGAAAACGCTGCAAGTATCGATCGAAGCGCGGGTTTTCTAGACGGATAAAATTCATCGTCTCGATCTGCGAGTCCATTCAAGTTTCTGGTTTTAGAGCCTGCAACAAGCTGACGGCTGACGGCTGAATGCTTACCGTAAATCTTTAAAGTCGATCGCCTATTTCTTTGCAGTTCCTTTGACAAACCCTACTTAAACTCCAGAACACTAGAGATAGGCATGCTAGACTCTTCCCCCGTGGCTCATGCTGTTTGCTACGGGGGTTTTTTAATGGGAAATTTTTCTAAGCCTTCAACGATCGACCCTCAGCAGAGTTGAAAATCCGGGTTTGTCATCCCCTCATTCCCTATTCCCCTAATTCTCGACTGACGATTCCCGACCACTGCACGTTTTTCTCGGCGGTGCGACGATAGGAGAAAAAGTACTCTGGCTCTTGATAAGTACAGTGAGGAGCGATCGAAACGCAATCGAGATCGACACCGAGTCGATCGAGCTGTCGGGCGATCGCTTTGCGGATATCGAGCCGGATGCGTCCGGGTTCCGAATCTTTCAAGACGGGAGAATCGGGGAATGCCATCAGCCGATCGAGTTGCACTTCAATCTCTGCTTCCCCTTCGCAGTCTGCGAACGCCGCCACCACTTTCGCGCCAACCTCTCGAGTGACTTGATACATTTCCCCCGAAATTGCCGGTCCCATCGCCACTCGCAAATCCGCGACATTCGACCCCCCTGCTTGCAATCGAGCGATCGCCTCGCCGACGATCCCTGCCGCCGTTCCTCGCCAGCCGGAATGGACGGCCGCCACTTGTCCGGTTCGATCGTCTGCGATTAAAACTGGGGTACAATCCGCACTGCAAACCCACACTGAAGCCTCGGAGCGATCGCTGACAATGCCGTCGGCGAAGTATAACTCCGGTGCCGGAGAATCCGCACCAGACAGCGGTTCAAGTTCGCTGGTGAGGGGGACGACGTTGCCATGCACCTGTTTGGTGCGATAAACCCCAGCGTGGGGGTGGAGAACCTCAACTAAATCGACAGGAGTTCGAGGAGCGAATTGTTGGGTAAAAAAACCGTGCTGCCAGGAGTCTAGCAAGCTGCAAGTCAGGTAGGGCATTCCTTCCCAGGTTTGCCAGTGCCAAGTGTGCATTCTTTCGTTGAGGACAAGTACACACCTCATGGTAGCTTAGACCCCGATCTTGCTTTTAGATCCATGGTCTGGGCAAAATCCCGGAGATCGTAACTCGATCGCATTGCCAAATCCGACATTCCCCTATTATCCCTTTGTTTTCCCTTGAACACCTGCTCCCTAGAACGTCTCGAAGCCGCGTTGCAAGTTTTGCAAACCACCGATCCATCCCCAACGAGCCATCCTCGATTCGAGCTTCATCACTTCGATTGTCTCCCCTCCACCAGCCAAACCCTATGGGAACTCATCGAAGCGGGTGCGCCGCCGGGAACGGTAGTTATCGCTGCCGAACAATCTGCCGGGCGGGGACAGTGGGGTCGTCAGTGGCAGTCGAATCGGGGGGGACTCTATCTCTCGGTGGACTGGCAACCGCCAACGAGCATCGCCGAAAGCCATCTCCTGACGGTCTGTAGTGGGTGGGGAATTGCGATCGCCTTGCAAGAACGCGGCATTCCCGTACGGCTCAAATGGCCCAACGATTTGGTTTTGGGCGATCGCAAACTCGGCGGCATTCTCACCCAAACTCGCATTCGCGCAGGCAAGATCGATCGCGCTGTTATCGGTGTCGGCATCAACTGGGATAACCCCGTTCCCGAAACCGGAATTAACTTGCGATCGTTTTGGCAAGCCTCCCCAGAACGAGGCAACTCTCCTACCATTTCATCGATCGAAATGCTCGGGGCGATCGTCCTATACGGATTGACTCGAGGAATGCAGTACCCCCAGCACCAAGGTATCGACTCCTTGGTGAGCGCCTACGAAGCCTTGCTCGTCAACCTCGGTCAGTCTGTCGCCATCGAAGGAAATTCGGGTACTGTTGTTGGAGTGGATCGATCGGGCAATTTGAAAATTCGCCTCACCTCCGACACGGGAGACACACAACTAGAAATTATTCGATCGCCCGGTACGATAAGTCTGGGATATAGCAATGGGGAGAACGGGGAGAGAATTAAAAATTAAAAATTAAAAATGCAAAATTTAGAAGCGGAAAACGGGGTCTGGAGTATGGAGCGTTTTCCGTTTCATCGACGGCTCCCTTGTTCCCGTAGCCTTCGAGACCTCGATCTCCCCAGACTTCTAGTCAATTGCGTTAATATCCATTAACATAAACAATGTTTTGATGATGTAATTTCGATCGCGTTGCCTGCTAGACCTCGTAAATCGTTCACTTCAGTAGTAACCCATGCAAAGACGTTCGGCTAATTCGGATTCGGGTCGCGCGCCCCTCGTCATCCGCAGCGTGAGTTGGATCGGTAGTCTCGGTATCTTAAGCGGCGGGATTGTTTTCGCCCCATCCGAACCCACCCGCGCCCAAGTAGACCCATCCATTGCCAAGGCTAAGCCCGATCTTCGAGGTGTCCCGGCCGAGTCGGTCTTTGAGGCACCTCCCGCGCCGAGCTACCCCGTCAAAGTGCCGATCGTCGAACCCGAGTACGTCGAACCCGAGTACGTCGCGCCCGACCCCGTAGAACCAGCCTATGTCGAACCCGAGTACGTCGAACCGGCCTATGTAGAACCAGCCTATACGGAAGAGGCCCTCACCCCGGAAGGTCACAGCTACATCGACACCACCGATTACAGCCTCGGGGCAACCACCGCCTATGACGAACCCCCGGATGTCGTTTTGTCGGAGCGATCGACTGGATGTGCGGCGACGGTGACCGCCGGTGCGGAAGTTCCCGGTAGCGTGTGTGCGACTCCCGCTCCCACCCAGGCAACGCTGCAAACCAAACCCGTCCAGACCAGCGCCACCGCAACCGCAGCTCCCCCGCAAGGTGGAGAACCCGTTGCCGTTGCCCAACTCGAAGTTCCCATTCCCTACACGCCCGCAGCGATTGCGGGAGTTGAGGCTGTTGAATATCCAGCAGCGGTGTTCGGTTCTTATCCCGTCTCGGCGGTTCCGGAAATCGACTTCAGTGCGATCCTCGGAGCCGGTGGGTTTATCCCCAAACCTGGCGAAGACTCGGCACAAATTTATAATTCTTACTACAACGTTGCCGCTCAAGCCCTGCGCGATCGCAGCATCCGTCCTCAAGATTTAGTCGCCCAGGTCAGTTCTCGCCTCATCTTTCCCCTGAGTATTCCCGCCCCGATTACCTCTGCCTTCGGCTGGCGGATGCACCCGGTTTTGGGTACGCCTCGGATGCATACGGGAACCGATATCGGCGCGCCGATGGGAACCCCCGTCGTTGCTGCTCTGGCGGGTCAAGTGGCAATTTCTGACTTTTTAGGCGGTTACGGTTTGACAGTGGTTCTCGAGCACGAGAAAGGCACTGAGGAAACTCTCTACGCTCACTTATCTGAGGTCTTCGTCAAAGCGGGAGAAACGGTCAAACAAGGCGATCCGATCGGGCGCGTGGGCAGCACCGGACTCTCCACCGGGCCGCACCTCCACTTTGAAATGCGCAAACTCACCAAAGAGGGTTGGGTCAATCTCGATCCGGGCCGACAGCTCGAATACGGTTTGGCACAACTGGTGCGGAATTTGCGGATGGCCGAGAATAAACCCGCTCGACCTGGCAGCGTTCCCAATGTCGCGCCGAATGCCCAAGGGGATGAGGGCGATGTTTTAGGTGAGGTTCCCGGTAGCGAAACCCCAGAGGAAACCGTCGCTGAAGTGCCGACCTCTTGGTAGTCTCTTTGGCGATCGCCAAAGCGAATAAATAGATATCGATAGATTTAGAGCGATCGGCCTGCGGTCATTGAGAGTGGGAGCGATCGCCCAGCTTGTTGATTTGTCCTGCAAACCTTTGATTTTTGCCGATTTTCCCAAAACATTCTGGCCCGAGTCCGCACTCGATCCCCAACAAACTCCCCACAGTGGCTATCACTGGGATGGGGTCAGTCGTCGTTTTTTTGAAGGGTGGTACTATCGCGTTACCCTTCCCGAGGACGAACAGACTTTTGCATTCATGTACTCGATCGAAGATCCGGTTGGCGGTAGCCCCTACAGTCTGGGGGGCGCGCAAATTCTCGGACCCGACGATGAGTACCTCTACCAAACGTTCTCCCAGGTGAGGCAATTTTGGGCCGATCCCGATCGCCTGGGATTGGGGCATTGGGGATCGACGGACTTATCGAGTACGCCCACGTTTCTCGAACCTTCGGTATTCGATCGTCATGTTTTCGAGGGATATCAAGGCACCGCAACCTGGCATCAAGGAAACCTCAAAGATGCGCAAACGGGGACTCGCTGTCGGTGGCAGTACGCCATCGAACCGATTTACGGCTGGGGCGATCGCGATCGCGTTCAACAGTCCACGGCTGGCTGGCTGTCGTTTCTGCCCATTTTTGAACCCGGATGGCAGATTTTGATGGCTCACGGCTTGGCTTCGGGTTGGATCGAATGGGGCGAAAGGCGTTACGAGTTTACCAAAGTCCCAGCTTACGGGGAAAAAAACTGGGGACGCTCTTTTCCGCAAAAATGGTTTTGGCTTAATTGCAACGCTTTTGACGGAGAACCGGACTTAGCTTTAACTGCGGGTGGCGGCAAGCGAGAAGTCGTTGCCTGGATGGAGTCGGTAGCGATGGTGGGCATTCACTATCGGGGCAAGTTTTACGAGTTCGTCCCCTGGAATTCGCGGGTGGAATGGACGATCGAACCTTGGGGATTTTGGCAGATGCGGGCGACGAACGCTCGCTTTACCGTGGAGTTAACCGGAACCACAGCACATCCGGGAACTCCCCTGCGCGCCCCCACGAATCAGGGATTGGTCTTTGCCTGTCGCGATACGATGCGCGGCCAACTCAACTTAAAACTCGAGGAAAAGCTGTCGGGTCAATGGCAAACGATTCTCCAGGCAAGCAGCTCGGTTTGTGGCTTAGAAATTGGCGGCAGTCCTTGGGATGAAACCTGGCGCAGTCAGGGTTAAGAATTCGCTCTCGACCTCAATCGAGCCGTCTGCTAAGATAATACCTGCGATTCTCGCTAGAAATTGCCAAATTTGCTGGGGCTGTGGCTCAGATGGATAGAGCAAGCGCCTCCTAAGCGCTAGGTCGGCGGTTCGAATCCGCCCAGTCCCGCTAGTTCTGAATGTAAGTGCCATGCTAGGGTCAGATCGAAGTAAGTCGCCCCACGTGCGTTCCCAGCTTTGACGTTGAACGGTCGATCGGGTTCTCCTAAATGGTCTAACACCAACGCGGCTGGGGAAAAATCTTGCCCGAGGGTGTAATCGTTCAACGTAACGACAGCATTCAAACCCGCCTGAGTTGCCGCCTGCAAGCCGTAGTGAGTATCCTCGAAAACCAAACACTCCCCAGCCGTCAATCCCAGGCGATCGAGAACGTAATGGTAGATATCCGGTGCGGGTTTTTTGGCGGGGACGATATCTCCAGCAGCAATGACTTCAAACCACGTCGGATCGAGGGTGCGATCGAGTAATGCCATCGCATTGGGTAAGGCACTCGTCGTGGCGATCGCCAATCGCATCCCCTCGTTTCGTGCCTCCTCAATCAGTCGCCGCACCCCCCACCGCAACGGAATTTCGCCGCGATCGAGCAATTCCCGGTAATGTCGGGTTTTGGCCGCGTGGAGGGTGGCAACAAACCTGTCTAAGTCCGTGGGAGGTTGAAAGTTCGATCGATATCGATCGAGATAAAAGCGAATCCGTTCTTTGCCCCCAGAAACTGCTAGTAACTCACCGTACAGGTCGATCGACCAATCCCAATCGAGTCCGAATTCGGCAAAGGTTTGGTTGAAAGCAACGCGGTGTCCGTCGCGTTCGGTTTCGGCAAGAGTGCCATCAACATCGAAAATTAGAGCTTGAAGCACGATCGACTTAGGGAAGAATAAGTTAGGGAAGAATTAAGTTATGGCAACTGCCTAGGGGCAAATCGTTGCTCGTGCGTTCTTATCCTAAGATAAACCGCTATTTGCTTCAAGCCAGCCATCGAGTCGATCGGGTTGGCGAACTTGTATGAAATGATAAATTCTAACCAGTTTTATATATAAAAGTCAGTATTTATTTTCCTGACTTTTTCTGTTTGTTTCGATAAATTTTTCAAGTCTCGATCGACAATAAGAAAAATAGACAATTAGAATTAATGTGTTCCAATTGCCTATTCATATCTACTCTCTATTAAGCAAATTAAATATTTAGGATCGATTCAAAATAAACGATCGACCGACGGATTTAAGCCGAGACTTCGCTGGGTGTTCCCGGTTCTTTCTGGACTGGCTGAAAGTCTGATTTCTTCGCACCGCAGACTGGACATTCCCAATCATCGGGGATATCTTCAAAAGGTGTCCCCGGCTCAATTCCAGAATCGGGATCTCCTTTTGCCGGATCGTAAATATAGTTGCAAACATTACAGATATACTGTTGCATGACGCGCTCTCTCTTCTCATTGAAACATAGCTGTATTCTAAGATTGAGATTTTTGTATTTAATCTCTCTTTAGAAGTGGTTTTTGGATTTTTCTAGCATTTTCCTAGCTATCTTTAGATAGATACAATTCGAGAAGTTTTATGAATATATTTGTAAGCATTCGTGACAAGTTAAGCAATTTGGTCGGATGTCAAGTTGACTAGCTCGAACGATAGAACCCTTTGTCAATAAAGCGTTTTAGCGAGCTGACTCTTGTACGCAGGGGGTTTGGGGGAGGCGTTCGTCCCCCAACGGGGGGTTTGGGGGGTCTCCCCCCAACTCCGGGTTTTCGGTCAATTATTGATAGGTAGACAAAGTGAATACCGCCTTAACTTGTCACCCATGATTTGTAAGCATTCAGCACTCTGCGATACTCCGTACGGAGTTGCTACGCGAACGGCAAGAGCGCGATCGCCAGAAAATGCACGAGCGTATTTATTGAATCGAAGTTCTCGTTTCGGAGATGAAATTTAGAGTCTGCGGTCCGAAAAGTCGTGAAAGTTATAGCTTTGCAGACTTGAAACCAACTGATAGCTGACGGCTAATGGCTGAATGCTTACATGTATTTAGCTTAGGCGGGACGATAAACAAGCGTGGTTATCGATAGCAATCATCATATTCGTGTCAGCCATCAGCTACCAACAACCCAATCTCAAGCAGGATTCCACGTCCCGTGAAATCCGAGGGAGACAACATCCGGAAGTGCCAACTGACAGGTCGGTTCGTCGTCGAGTCGATCGGCATCGTACACCCACACTTGGGACCGATCGAGGTTGCCATCGTATACCACCGTCAGCACCCAACCGCGATCGGCCTCTAAGGCATCTGGGGCGTAGATCGGTTCGGAAGGATAGCGATTTTCGCCCAAGTCGGCGACGGTTAAGCGGTCTGAATCCGCGTCGAAACGTCCGATCGCCCCGAATAAGTCCCGCGCGCGATCGGCATCGGCACGGTGCAGAGAGAGGTAAATCTGGGGCGATTCTTCACCCACGTGCTGGGGGGCGACGACGGGAAACTCGCAGGAGCGATCGAGCAACTCCTCCATCCCCAAGACTTTCCCCGTATGTGCGTCCAACCGCACCCGCCACAGGGTAGCATCGGCAATGGTTTCGGTGCGTCCGGCGGCGACTTCTTTCAAGCGTTGGTTGGTGGTAAAGTCCGAGTAACGAGCCAAGTCCACCACGATCTCCCCAGATTCGGTTTGATAGCCGTTGGCAAAGTGCCACTGAAACCAGGGATCGGTTTCTTGCCGACTGACTAAAGTCAGGGCGTGGCGATCGAACACTAAAATCTGGGTGCCCCGTTGCGGTTGCCACTTCATCCCATCGCTAAAACTTTTCAAGCCCACCAACGCCCCAAAGATATCGAGTTGCAAAGGCGGGACGAAAAAGATCAGATAGTTTCCCGCCAGGACGAAATCGTGAATCAGGGGAACCCGATCTAGAGGAAAAGCCGACTGCTGGGTAATGGTTCCGGTGCGATCGCTGCGGTAGAGATAGAGCGTCGTTTGTGCCCCGGCGCTCACCCCAAAATTATAGATGTCTCCCGTGTGGGGATCGCGTTTGGGATGGGCGGAATAGTTGGCATTTTCTCCTAACCTCGATAGATCGTCCGGACCTTGGGTTGCCAGGGTTTGCAAGTCCAATGCATGGGGTTTTCCCCCTTCCCACAATGCCAACAACCGATCGGGTAATGCCAGGACTGAGGTATTCGCCGAATTCTTCACCGATTTCGTCCATCGCCGCCAAATCGGGCCCGGCGCGATCGTGCCGTAGTTTCCGTAGAGCAACTGTCCGGCCTCAGCTTCTGCCTGGTATCCGGCCGTCTGGACGTAGCGATAGGTCGCCGTCGCCCCAGCCTCGCCAAATTCGACGGCTAAAATCGCCCCATCCCCATCAAACCAATGCCCCATTCGCATCCCGCCTCGTTCCAGCCGCCCCGGACCGTTACGATACAGCGTTCCGCGCAATCCGGGGGGAAGTTTGCCACCGAGAAGTTCTAACTCCGTGGGTGCAAATTCTCGGGCGGGAGGAGTGACAGCGTTTACCCATGCGGGTTGAGTAGATGCAAGCATGACTTGAGCGTTTCCGAATGATTAGGTTGCGCGTCGAGCCATTCATGACTCGATCGCCGATTCGATGAATGTTGAATTTTAGGGGCTGAATTTCTCGTGCGGTGCGGCAAAAATCAACGACCCGACATTAACCTTTAAAAGCTATGTACAGTCGGCATTTTGCATTTTTAACGCGCGCATTTTTCATGACCCGTAGCGGCACTAGTGCTGGATTTCTAGATTCAGAACGTATCGTCCCAAGCGCACCTTCCCCGTCCACAATTCGTATTCGAGGCGAAGGTGTTCGGGAAACGGGTATCCCGACAGGGTCAGGCTGCGGGTATAGTTACGCAGGCGCATTTGATTGGGGCTGTTGTCGGTTTCGTTGCGCAACCAGTACCGACTGATGCCGTACATTCCCCGTTCCAAGAGATGTCGGTAGCTGTAGGTTCCTTTGTGCTGCATCGTGACGATCGTGCGGTAGGGAGAAATTTCCAACCACAGCAATCGAGGGTTTTCCTGAGTCTCGCAATTGGCTTCTCCGGCTTCGCCCAGGGGATGCCATCCGCGCACGGCCGGTTCGCTCAAGAGGACGTGAAACCGCTCTGCGTCTTTTTGGTAGAGAGTTGCCGCCGTTTCCACCACCGACCAAATCGGCAGATCGGTTGAGACCAGAGAAAGACAGGCGGGCTTGCGGTGATGCGTCAGCATAAACTTCGGTGAGGGGACAGTTTTGACATCACATTAGATGAACGTTTGGGGTTGAGGAACGCGGTAGGATGGCTAGGCAACCCCCTAAATCGTTGAACCCAATGCCTTACCCCATCGTAACAGTCGAAACCTCAAAAAAACACGACAGTCTGATTTTACAACCTCCCAGGACGGGCTTGAGTTTGCGAGGTCGGATCGGCATCCCCGGAGATAAGTCTATTTCTCACCGAGCGTTGATGTTGGGGTCGATCGCCTCGGGAGAAACACAGATTCGGGGCTTGTTGTTGGGAGAAGATCCCCGATCGACGGCCCATTGCTTTCGGGCGATGGGGGCGCAAATTTCGCCGCTCAATTCTGAGTTCGTGCGGGTGGTGGGCGTTTGTGAAGGGAAACTGCAAGAACCGGGGGACGTGTTGAACGCCGGGAATTCGGGGACGACGCTGCGGTTGATGTTGGGGTTGCTTGCCGCATCGCCGGGGCAGTTTTTTACCGTGACGGGGGATACATCTTTGCGATCGCGACCGATGTCTCGCGTGGTCAAACCCTTGGAGCGCATGGGGGCAAAGATTTGGGGTCGAGATGGGGGGAAAATCGCGCCGCTGGCCGTCCTGGGGGGGCAGCTCGAACCGATGCACTACCGATCGCCGATCGCCTCGGCTCAAGTGAAGTCTTGCATTTTGCTGGCGGGATTGGGGGTTGAAGGGGAAACCACCGTCACCGAACCGGCCCTGTCGCGAGACCACAGCGAACGAATGTTGCGGGCGTTTGGGGCGGATATTCGGGTCGATCGAGACACCCACAGCGTCACCGTCACCGGACCGGCACAACTTAAAGGACAAGAGGTGGTGGTTCCGGGGGATATCAGTTCCGCTGCATTTTGGTTGGTGGCCGCCTCGATCGTGCCGGGTTCGGAGTTAACGATTGAAAATGTGGGGGTCAATCCCACCCGGACGGGGATTTTAGACGCATTGGAGATGATGGGAGCCGATATTACCCTGGAAAATCGGCACGAAGTCGCCGGAGAACCGGTGGCGGATTTACACGTGCGTCACACCCAACTGCAAGCCTGTCAGCTTTCGGGGGATTTGATTCCCCGGACGATCGACGAAATTCCCATTCTGGCGGTGGCGGCGACGTTCGCACGGGGCACGACGGTGATTCGAGATGCGGCGGAGTTACGAGTCAAAGAGAGCGATCGCCTGGCCGTGATGGCCGCTCAACTCAACCGCATGGGGGCGCGAGTGACCGAACGTGCCGACGGATTGGAGATCGAGGGGGGAACGCCTCTAACGGGAACCCAGGTCGATAGTCATAACGACCACCGGATTGCGATGAGTTTGGCGATCGCGGCGTTGATGGCGAAGGATGCCACCACCATCGTCCGGGCGGAAGCGGCCTCCATTTCTTACCCGGATTTTACAGACACCCTGAAATTGGCGATCGGGCAAGATCGTCTCGCGTAAATTATGACGTAAATTTTTGTATATTTTTTGTGATGAGTACATAATTTTCAGCATCTGTGTTGATAGCTAAAAAATGCGCATTATCATATATTGAGTTCGGTTATAACAGAAAAAATATCGGGAAGTTTACATCGATCGAAAGATTGTCTCTCTGTCTAGCGTTACCGTTTTGAGGTGCAATTGTTCCTCACGGTACTCTATATTCAATCGTCAGATCGGTCATCAAGATAATAAATAGATGCGCAATGCGCTCGCACGATTATGAATATGCGTCAACGCCTCAAAGTCTTACTCGTTATCGAACAATGCAATCCGGAATTTACATCGGTCCCCTTAGTCGGATATAACTTTTTTCGGACGATCGCTCAGCTAGCCGATGTCACCCTCGTCACCCACCAACGAAATGCGCGGGCGCTCGAGAAAACCCATCCCCATGCGTCGATCGTTTATATGAGCGAACACCCCTGGGTTTCCCGATACAGTCGCGTGACCGCTAAAATCAGCAAAATAAACGGGAAAGTGAATTGGCCGCTCTATCACGCTCTCAAATATCCGATTTACGCCGAATTTAATTACAAAGTCCATCAAACCTTCAAAGATGCCATCGAGCGCGGGGAATACGATATCGTGCATACCCTCACCCCGATGATGCCGCGATATCCGGTCAAAGTTATCCAAGCGTGCAAATCGACACCATTTGTCCTCGGACCGGTCAACGGTGGCGTTCCCTTCCCCAAGGGTTTTCGCGAAACGGCGAAAAAAGAAAACGCCCGGTTGAATTTTTTGCGCGCCGTGGGTCGGTGGTTGATTCCCGGCTATCGCCAAACCTATCAGAAAGCCGATCGAATTTTATCGGGTTCGACTTATACCTTAAGCCTGCTGGCAGAGCTTTTTCCCGACACGGCCGATCGTCTGGAATTATTTTGTGAAAATGGGATCGATCGCAGTTTTCTCGAGTCCGAACCGGCGGCTAAATCTACAGACAAAATTAACCTCTTGTTTGTCGGTCGGTTAGTGCCTTATAAATGTGCCGATATTGTCCTTCAAGCTATCGATCGATTATCCCCCACCCTCAAAGAAAAAGTTCAGCTCACCATCGTCGGTCAAGGTCCCGAACAAACGAAACTCGAAAGCTTAACCCAAGAATTGAATTTGAGCGATCGCGTTTGTTTTACCGGTTGGGTTCCCCAAAGCGAAACCCTCGATTATTACCGCCAAGCCGATATTTTCTGCTTCCCCTCCATCCGGGAGTTTGGCGGGGCAGTGGTCCTCGAAGCCATGTCCTGCGGACTGCCCTGTATCGTCGTCAATCACGGCGGCATCGGAGAGTACGTCAGCGAAGAAACCGGATTTAAGATCGATCCGATTTCTCGAGAACACGTGACCCAACAGGTTGCCGAGAGTCTCGCCGCACTCATCGAAAACGAAGACCGACGCGCTAAAATGTCAGCCATGGCGCTCGAGAGGGTGAAAGATTTTGTTTGGGAAACCAAAGCACAAAAGATGGTCGCCATCTATGAAGAACTGCTACAACGTCCCAAAACCGCACGTTCGGCCGAGCCTGTGGGGGCTACTTGGAATCGCGATGTGGCTGATGCCAGCCTGCGCGGATAATCGACCCACAACCCCCTTAGAGGAAGCCGCCGTTGCCGCTGCCGACACCTGGACTTTCGAGCCGGAAACCGACCGCTACAGCACCGAAGCCCTGTTGGATTTGCGGGAACTCAACGAGACCGTCGCGGGGCAATCGGGATTCGTGGGTCTCTCTGCCGATGGGGACGATTTGGTTAAAGGCGACGGATCGCCGATTCGGTTCTGGGCGGTTAATTCCATGGTGTGGGCTCGCACTCCCGAAGCCCTGGCCGACCACGCTCGATTTTTGGCAAAACGGGGGGTAAATGTCGTTCGCTGGCACGGTAGCGTTCACCCCAAAGGGGAAGATTCCCAGTTAGATCGGCTCGACGAAGAGGCCCGAGACAAACTCTGGCAACTGGTGGCGGCGATGAAAGAAGAGGGCATCTATACCACCATTTCTCCCTACTACGCCAACACCGTCAAGCCGCGATCGAATTGGGGCGTTCCCCGCGACAGCGACAACATGCAGGGATTGCTGTTTTTCGACCCGCAAGTCCAAGAAGCCTATAAAAGTTGGCTGCGGGATTTATTCGAGACGGTCAATCCTTATACGGGGATCGCCCTCAAAGACGAACCGGCCGTGGCGATCGTCCAGTTGCAAAACGAAGATTCGCTGCTGTTTTGGACGGTCGATAAGATTGAAGGTCGGGATTTGGAATTGCTCGGCGATCGATTTGGCGCGTGGCTGGAGTCGAAATACGGTTCCCTGGCCGAGGCTTCTCGGGCTTGGGAGGGAGAAACTTTGGAGGGGGATGATTTCGATCGAAACATCGTCGCTTTCTATCCGATCTACGAAATGACTCAAACCGTCTCTGAAGATGGGAGTCGGGGGAAGCGTTTAGCCGACCAGACGGAGTTTTGGATCGAAACCATGCGCGAGTTTAACGGGGAAATGGTGCGTTTCTTGCGCGAAGAGGTGGGCGTTCGCCAACTTATCAACGCGGGGAATTGGAAGACGGCCGACCCGATGCGACTCAACGATGGGGAACGCTATTCCTACACGCCGACGGAAATTATCGGCGTGAATCGGTATTACAACGGCGGCTTTCACGAAGGAGAAAAACGGGGTTGGGCGATCGTCAATGGCGATAAGTTTGGCAATCGATCGGTCCTGCTTCACCCCGACAAGTTACCTCTAAATATCAAGCAGGTCAGCGGACATCCCACCATCGTCCCGGAAAGTTCCTGGGTTCCTCCCCTGGGCTACCAATCGGAAGGCCCGTTTTTGACGAGTGTTTTTCAATCTCTGGCGGGGGTTGATGGGTTCTATTGGTTTGCCGTCCACGAACCCCAGTGGCGACAACCGGCTTCTGCCAACGGATTTCTACCGTCGATCGGTAAGTGGGTTGTCAATACGCCGGAGTTGTTGGGGAATTTCCCGGCGGCTTCCCTGATGTACCGTCGCGGTTACATCGCAGAAGCAGAGGCGGTGGTCCGAGAAAAACGCAGCCTCGAGGATTTGTGGAACCGTCGCTTGCCCTCGATTGCGGAAACTCGCAGCTTCGATCCCAACCGCGATCGCCCCCCAGGAGAAGATGGCAATAACCCCCTGGCTGCGGTGCATCCCCTGGCGTTTTTAGTCGGGCCGGTAGAGGTGGAATACGATGCCGACCCCGCCAAAAGTTCGGCGATCGACTTTCAAGAGTATATCGACGAAGACAGCCAAGTCGTGCGATCGGTCACTGGGGAAGTGGTGTGGGATTACGGCAAAGGCATTTGTACGGTGGATGCCCCCAAAGCTCAAGGGGCAACGGGATTTCTCGATCGGCAAGCGTCGATCGACCTGGCGGACGTGACGATCGTCTCGGGAAATGACTACGCCACGGCGATGGTGGTGTCGATGGATGACAAACCGATCGCCGAGTCCGAGAAAATTTTGGTCCAGGCGGGAACTGTCGCCCGACCGACCGGGTGGCAACAGCGAGAAGTGACCTGGGAAGATAACAACGGTCGAGACCGGGAGGGGTTCGAGGTGGTCGATTACGGCACAGCACCCTGGCAGTTAGTTCGCAACGATTTGACCTTTAATCTCAACAATCCGGGAATTACGCGGGCGATCGTCTTGGATGCCAACGGTTTGGCCACTGGAGAGGTGGAGTTAATTCGAGAGGGCGATCGGGTTCGCTTTTCCATGCCTGACGATGCGAAATATCTGATTTTGACAAATCAATAACGCCTCATTCGTGACAAGTTAAGCAGTTTTGTCGGGTGTCAAGTTGACGGTCTTGAATAGCTAAACCCCTTTGATGCTAATATTTTCCACGGTGTCACTCTTGTGCGCGGGGGGTTCGGG
>JAXHUC010000126.1:0-18695 GCA_034189805.1 Cyanobacteriota bacterium | reverse complement strand
TTGGCTAGAAGTTTTTCCCAATCACAGTTTGTTAATGGGATTTCACCGATTGATTCAATCGGTGACTCAGTTACATCATCATTTTAGTAGTGCATAGTCACTCCTTCTAAATATTCGTTGATTTCGGAGAGTGACAGAAGAGGGATATACTTCCCGGTACTCATCAATGAAGCCAGCAGTAGCTATCCAATCGTGTCGCAGTAGAGAGCTGGCAATAGTCATCCGGGTAAAGGGGTCGCTGGAATTTTACGCTGGCTGTTTTGGCGTTTGAGATGAGCCTGGCCTGAGATCAGGCTCACTTTGCGAGCTGACGCGGGGTTTTCGTTACCCGAAATTCTGTGGGTGTGCGAACGTTCTGGAGTCAGCGCGCGCCATTGGCTTTTCGAGTAATGCTGTGCTCAAACGCAAAATTGCCAATCTACGCGGAATTTGCTCGGGTGGTTTATTGCCTCACTCAGAAGAAAGCTCGCTTGTTCGATGATGTCTATTACGCCGCAGCCAGTTGGTCGGAACCTCGAAGATTGGTGATGAAAGCTTAATGGCTCCTCAAGGGGGCTAACCCTCGATTCGTTGTCACCAATCTCACCCTGGCACAAGAACTCTATGATGACTTTTACGTTCGACGGGGAGCAGAAGCGCGAACATCCGATTAAAGAACTCAAGCTAGGGATTCAGATGAGACGACTCAGTTGTCGAACCTTTGTGGCCAATCAATTCCGACTACTTTTAGCCTAGGCGGCATATCTATTGATGCTGACTTTGCGTCTGATGCTGACTTTGCGTCGAGCTACTTCGGGTTCACGTTTGGCAACCGCTCAAGTCGAACAACTTCGCAGCGCATTGATTAAAGGGGCTGCCCGAGTCCGGGTGTCCGTTCGCAGAGTTCTGGTGGAGTTAGCTACGTTTTGTCCCTTTGCCCCAGAAATTCGCTCTATCTCAGAGCGATTGCGTGAACCTTTTGCTCTCCAACTGGGCTAATCCCTTCTACACCATAGGATTGGTGTCTCTAATTTCTTCGCAAAAGGGATTTTTGAGGCTCCGCTTTCCGCATTCTTCCTCATTTCAACCCCGTCACAGGTCATTCCGATAGCGATCGCCCCCCAAGACCGACACACAATTGCATCTTCCCCACCGGCTCATGAATAATCCAGGCTAAGATACAAATTCCTGCATAGTTCCGCTTCATCCGGAAAATGCGATCGCTCTCGAGAGTCCGCGCGATCGAACCCGACACCGAAATCTCCACAGAATGCCCGATCGCCACCTCGATCGTGATAGGATTTTCGCCATCCCTGCCGATCGAATCCGTGCTGACGCGACCCGAATATGAGTTCATCCCCCACCCCAACCAACTGGTCGAATTTACTCCAACAACTCCTTGACGGACAATCCCTCTCCCAAACCCAAGCCAGCCAACTGATGCAGGGTTGGCTGGATGAAGACATTCCCCCAGTCCTCTCCGGGGCGATTCTGGCGGCGCAACAAATGAAAGGAGTCTCCACTGATGAATTGGTGGGGATGGCGCGGGTTCTTCAAGGGCAGTCCGTGGCAACCACTCCACCGTCAACCGATCGCTTTTCCTATCCCGTTCTCGATACCTGCGGGACGGGGGGCGATGGGGCCTCCACTTTTAATATCTCCACCACCGTTGCCTTCGTCGCCGCCGCAGCCGGAATTCCCGTCGCCAAACACGGAAATCGATCGGCCTCGAGTAAAGTGGGTTCGGCAGATGTTCTCGAAGCCTTGGGCGTAAATCTCAAAGCCCCCAGCGAGAAAGTCTCGGCGGCCCTGGCGGAAGTGGGAATTACCTTTCTGTTCGCCCCCGGTTGGCATCCGGCAATGAAGGCAGTGGTTCCCCTGCGACGCACCCTCAAAGTCCGCACCATCTTCAACTTACTCGGACCCCTAGTCAATCCCTTGCGTCCCCAAGGACAGGTGATGGGAGTTTACGATCCGGCGCTGCTAGAAACGATCGCCCGCGCTTTGGGAGAATTGGGAATCGAACGGGCGATCGTCCTCCACGGACGGGAAAAACTCGATGAAGCCGGGTTGGCAGATGGCACGGATTTAGCCATATTAACCGCCGGAAACTTAACGCAAACGGCGTTAACTCCCCAAGAATGCGGTGTATCTTCTGCCCCAACTGAAGCCTTGCGAGGGGGAGAAGTGGCGCAAAACGTCGAGATTTTGACGGCTGTGTTGCAAGGAAAAGGAACGACGGCACAACGAGATGTGGTGGCGCTGAATGCCTCCCTGGCACTGCAAGTTGCCGGTGCGATCGCCTTGGGAGACCATCAAGCGGGAGTGACTCGGGTCAAAGAAATCCTCGATAGCGGGGCGGCGTGGGATAAGTTGCAGGAGTTGGTGCGGTTTCTGCAAGATTGACGGTATGTTCCACTCGGCGAACTCATTGGCAGACTCGCCGATACGACCTTGCACGATCCTTTCTCCGAGGCTCAATTCGAGTAACCCACCTCAGATTGCGCCGATCGCCATTCAAGCTTAAAATCCACCTGAAAATACCCGATTGTTTTGTACTGCTAAGATTAGTACCTGAAATGTCTGAAATTTTTGCAGCATATTAAATGGCTCAGGGCAGATTTGAACTGCCGACCTTGGGCTTATGAGTCCCCTGCTCTAACCAACTGAGCTACTGAGCCGTAGTTTTTTAACCTTATATAGAGTACCACACCGTTGTCCGGTTTCTCGATCGAAAGTTTAATGTGAATTTAAGTTAACTTATAGGTTTGATTAAGGATAGCTATGTTACATTAATAATCAAGATATCGAAAAAAGCAAAGCAGAGAGTTGCTTTAAAGGAAATAGCGAGGCCAAGGCAACGATATCTTTCTGCCCTAGCCCGACTTCAGTTCTCGTTCTTATCTCGATTACAAAGTTGTAGAGTTGTCTGAGTTTTATAGACGAAGCGACAGGCAAAGCTAAACCCCAGCCCGGAAAGGCAATATTGAGAGAGAAAAATTAAATGTGAGTGCTGAAGGCAATGAAAACACCTAGTAAGTGTAACTGTTAATCTTCAGAACCTCTAATCCTTAGAGTCGATTTCTTTGAAAAATCTGTCGCTTGTAGTTCACTAAGCCTAGCTTCTCGTAGCTAGGCTTATTGGCGTTTTAAGGAGAAATCGATCGCTCGATGCAATACAAGATTCAGTACGAGATTCAAAATAGAAATTGACCCCCACCAGGAGTTCGATCGAAGTTCTACACTAAAAATAGGTAGCCATCAATGACCTCGCAAGCCTAGCAACTTTACGCTAAAGATACGCTGCGGGTCAGGCTACATCGGTGTGAGGATCGATAATTAGGAGCGGGTAA
Source organism: Cyanobacteriota bacterium (assembly GCA_034189805.1). Lineage (GTDB taxonomy): Bacteria > Cyanobacteriota > Cyanobacteriia > Cyanobacteriales > Geitlerinemataceae > Zarconia. Next base: position 15,363 of record JAXHUC010000126.1, on the reverse strand, counting down.
TGGTTAGGGATCGCGAAATTGCGGATAAATGGCTCAAACGACTGCAAACCGACTATCCCGATGCAAGTCGGACCACCCATGAAGGAGTCGTTCGTTGGTCGATTGGCGAAAATAGCGATCGACTCAATCACCTCGACGATAGCCAGTTAAAAATTGTCCTTCAGTCGATGGAATTTCGCTACAGTATTTTGCAGCAGCGCTATTTGGGAGTGACACCCGAAACCGCCTATCAAAACCTGATTCGGCGATTGGGGGGATTAGTGTTGTTACGCAACAAAATTCGCACTTGGGTGGCCCTGAGTCGCGATCGCCATCGGACGGTAATTAACGTGATTCAAGAAATCGTCCAAGAACTGCTCAACAGCGATCGCTACTTGCAGCAGCAGATGGCATGGATTTCCCAATGCACCCGCAACGAACGCTTGCGCAATTCCCTTCTCCTGGCGAGTTTAGAAGAATATTGCCTGCGTCCGATTCGCAACCAACCTTTACTCGTCTATCGATTTCTCAACTACTTGCGCCGTTCCCAACGAGGGGGATTGACCCAAGTTCCCACCAAAGATTTAATTCGTTTGGTCTCGGCCGAAGTGGGAACCCCCGAACGCGAAGATTCGATTAATTTAGTCGATACGCAAACCCTGGCACAATACGAAGATCGGCAAGCTTGGGAAGAACGGCAGACCTTGCGGGTTAAAGTTCAAGAAGAATTTGAAGCCTACCTCGAGGAAAAAGTCGATCCGCTTGCCGCTCAATGGCTGCGGCTATATCTTCAAGGTCATACCCAAGAGGCGATCGCTACCACTTTAGACGTGCCGATTTCCAAAATTTATCGCCTGCGAGAAAAAGTCAGCTACCACGCCATTCGCGTCTTTGCCCTCAAGCAAGCACCCGGTCTGGTAGAAAACTGGCTCGAAACCTCCCTCCAAGAACACAGCTTGGGTCTCACCCCCGTTCTCTGGGAAAAATATTTAGCCACCCTCGACTCCCAGCAGCGTCAAATTCTCGACGGTTTCCGCGATGGGAAATCTGCCGAAGAGATCGCCCGAGAGACAGACCTCAAACCCTCGCAGGTGATGACGGAGTGGAGCAAACTGTATCTGGGGGCACACTCTATGCGCAATCAATCTTGATGAGTGGAGAATAGATTTTTCCAAGACGCGAACACCCCGATCGATTGCATTCAGGTCCTGAGTTGATGCAGTTTCAGAGTTTGGTCGAAAAATATCGCCGCGATCTTCTTGGCACTCAACTCGATTCAAGCGATCGACTCACATCATCCGGCTTAGATGGGGAATCAACTCCAGACAGCGTTCCGGCGCAAGCATCTGTGCCGGTTGGGCTGCGATAAATTCCAGTCGTCGCTGCAAACCGCAACGGTTCGCCACTTGGATTGCCAAACCCGGACGGGCATTCACATCGAGTACCACCGGACCGAGATTGGCATCCACCACGAAGTCCACCCCAATATAGTCTAGATTCAAGCTGTTCCCCAGCCCGATGGTTCTTGCCAAGATGGTGTCCCAATGGGGAATCTGGAATCCCTCCAAGGAATGACCGGTATCCGGATGAACCCAGACCGTTCGATTTTGGCAAACCCCACCCGAGGTTTTGCCCGAAAGTAAGTCGATGCCAGTGGCGATCGCCCCTTGGTGCAAATTCGCCCGACCCCCCGATGCTTGGGTTGGCAATCGAGTCATCGCCATCACCGGAACCCCTCGAAACACAATGACCCGAATATCTGGCGTGCCACCCACGGAGATTGCTTCAAAGGCTTGGGGTTGGGCAATGCGTTGCTCGATAATCACCTCATCGGACTCGCCTGCGAGGGAATGCAAACCAGAGAGAATCCCAGACAGGTGGTATCGCATTTGAGCGGGAGTAATTTTTGTCCCATCGGGCTTTTCAAATATGCCATCGGTTTTCCGGGCAATGACGAGAATGCCGCGACCCCCCGATCCGCGAGCGGGTTTGATGGCAAAGTCCGTTCGTCCCGCCAGCAATTCGGGCAACCGTTGGATGTCACCAAAATGTTTGATGACTGCGTAGGTTTCGGGAACCGGAATGTCCTGTTGGAGACAAATTTGTTTGGTCAGAACTTTGTTATCGACAATCGGGTAGTCTTTTCGGGGATTGTGGGGCAAAACATATTCTGCATTGCGGCGATTGATACCCACAATTCCTAACTGTTTGAGTCGATTTGGCCAAATCAACGGCAAGGGTTTGGGAGCGTTTCTCGAGTGTGGGGTTGCAAGAGTTCCACTCCCATCGATCCCGGTGGCGATCGGTTTCTCTAGTGCTTTCTCTAATACGTTTTCAATTCCTGCGTTTGGGAGTTTCTGTGTTTGCGCTTCCTTTGAGAAGATTGGGGAATGAGTCTGAGGTACAGATGCGGTTGAGGTTGGTTGAACTGGGAATGGGATGGAACCCGGAGGTGAAGCGATCGACTCTGTTAAGTCGCCAAAGCGAAAGAGTTCTGAGACTCGGTAGCCAGAATAACGTCCGATTCCAACCATCCCCGCTAAAGTCCAACAGTGAACTTCGGGATAGCTTAACACCCATTCTCCCAATTCTCTCGAACTCAGAAGCGCATAGCAACTGCATCCAACCAAAATAGTCCCCACCAATCTTTGGAGGGTGTGGGTCGTTCCCTGTTCTTCGAGGGTAATAAATAATCGCTCGATCAGCCCGGTCAGGATGACGACCGGGAGTAACACCATTTGTTGGCTGGTATTGGGGTCAAAATAATTCACCGCTGAAATGCTAAAGACGAGGAACAAAACCGCAAAGGTGAGGACTGTTCCCAGCCGTGGAATCATCAGCAGCTTAAGTGGATCGATCGAGGTGCGAATCCCAATACCCAGCAGCAAGATGGTCAAGATTAAAATCGAGCCAATTTTCCAATTCGTTAAGACTAAAGCCAAAGCCAGAAGTGGCGGCACAAAAGTGCCAAAAGTGGTGAAGCCAATGATGTTTCTGCAAACTGCGGTCATCAGTGCGCCCAGCGGTAAGAGCAGTAACCGGGATAAGGTTTGTTGCAGGTCGAGCGGCAGTCGTTTCAAGTCGAGAATTTCGAGCCAGGTTGCCTTGTCCGAAGCCATCCAACGGTCGGAGAGCGAGGTGACTGTTGGAGAGAACAGTGTCATGTGATGGATTCCCGTCAAAACAGATAGCGAAACATCCTTTTGGCTCCAACTGCGAATCCCGATAAACGATAGTCCTAAAATGATGAGGATGGCGATCGCTAGATTTGTTGCTTGCACGGTATTGACCGTTTCTTTTGGGTCTCGGTCGGACTCTCGAACTCGCTTTTTTTCGATCGCCCAATCCAATAACTTTACCTTTATCATTAGGTTCTATTGACATTTCACGAGTTTATTGGTTTTTCCCACCTGAGTGCCCCAGATAAAGACCTTAAAGCCTTGCTCGGTCTGTGTTCTGCTTGTCACTGTCCCGGACTCGTTTTTCGCCAAGCGCGATCGCCGACAAACCTCGAACTGCCGTCAAGTCAGTCATCGACTTTGCACGAGAAATCAAGGGTGTGACGTAGATGTGTCAGGTTTAGGGGAGCACGCCGTACCCCCCTACCAGCAGCAGGGATTGCTACGGGTTCATCGCGGACTCAGATCGATGAATCGGATACGAACGAACCCGCGGGTCCTAGTCGCCGATGCGAGTCACGTTGAGAGAGACCCCACCACAATCGTTCTCGGGACTTTTGCTATAGGTATAAAACTTCACCTCTCCAGGATCGTCGAGTCGGAAGGTTTCTGCTGCGGGACGATGAGCTAATGCCTCACCCGCGCTGGGATAGACACCGGTTTCGCTAACGGTTACCTTGGCATCCCCTCGGATCTTGTAAGCATTGCGCCATTTCTGGGAACAGGTACTGCTCCAAGCATCGTACTTTCCACCCTCTGCGGTTCCGAGCAGGGTAACGGTGTAGTCTCCAGCCGGTAAGCTGCAAACCTTTGCGTGTTCCTTGTTCGTATTTTGGGTGGCATCGAGATCCACAGACTGGTTGATTCCGTTCCCTTCCACTTGCATCGAGACACCGCCAATGTTGTCGGCCGCGCTGGTGCTGTAGGTGTAGAACTTCACATCAGTATCGTCAGTCAGTGTGAAGCTGGTGGAAGGAACTCGGTTCGCCAGGGCTTCGGCGACAGAGGTATATTTGTTGGGATTCCCCATTTTCTTCGGACCCGAGGAACCTAAGCGACGGGAGTAGTAAGTATCCCACTTACAGCTACACTTGCGGCTCCAGGCATTAAATTGGCCCCCGTCGGCAGTACCAATGACTTCGACCTTGTATTCCCCGGTCGGCAGGTTGCGAGTCACAGCGGTGTCGCTGTCGTAGTTCTGGGTTGGATCGATGTTGACGATGGTCGAGACATCTAAAATACCAGCTGGTGTTTGAGCTGGGGTGCCAAACACTTCGACTTCCGCTAAGGAAAGATAGTTGGTTCCTGCTAGTTGTATCCGCACGTAGCGACCCGAACTTTTGACTGGAAACTCTTCTTTGACCCCGGCTGTTTCAGAGAACTTTTGGCTCCAAGTTGATTTTTCCAGGGTTTTGGAGAAGTTTTGCTCCGTAGGAAAAGGCTCTGAAGCGACCATTACCGCAAAGTTGCTCAGGCGCTCGCTGCAACAGTCAGTTCGGTTATAGACACGAATGGTATCAATGTCATAAACGTCACCCAAGTCTACTTGCCACCATTCTTGTGGGTTGTTGGCAGTATGGGTCACACTGTCATCCCAATAGTTTCCGGTGGTCTTGCCATCTACCGCTTTGATGCCATTATTACTTCCATAAGCGTTGCTCGATTGGGAAGTTGTTTTGTTGAGGGCAACATTCGTCAGTGTTTCTGTAGGCTGAGTCGCATCTCCAGTCAGGGCAATATTATCGATCGCCCAGTACCAATCGTTATTAGCATTGAGCAACTGCCAGCTCAATACCAACTTGCTGGCACCATCGGGCACATTGAAGTCTTTCGTAATCGTCTGATTGCGAAATCCGGAGTCGTCTGTGTTGTTGCTATCGTAACGGAGTAATTCAACAGGAGTACCACCATCAAAAGAGGCTAGTAACAATCCCGTTTGCTCATCGTAAGGTCGCCAGTGGGAGTCAAAGGTCAGTTTCAGATTGTTAGCACCCACCACATCGATCGAGGGAGTTGCCAAGGTACTATTGAAAGTGCCTTTGCTCCCTGGACTGTTGCGATCGTCCCACTCATCGGGATCGGCAACGGCAAACACGCCACTGGCTTTTGTGAACTCGTCGCGCGCTTGTATGTTGCTATCGGCAGCTTTCCAAACATCGAGGGTGGTCAAGCTCCAACCCTGCCACGGCGCATCGCCTTGGGGCATTTTAGGATCGTTAGAAAGCTTCCATCCGGTTGGGGGGGTGTGAGTCCATTTGGCAGAGGGCAACTTGGCTGCCATACCATCAAAGTTCTCCGAAAACAGGGTGCTCTGTTCGGCCAGAGCCAGATCGGGGGCGATCGTCGCAGGCAAGACTGTTGAAATTATCAACAGCATCACCATCAGAAAAGCTTGAAAGCTTCTCTCTAGGTATTTCTTCATGTTTTATTTCCTAAGAGAATCAGGAACTTGCAGAGGATGAGCAAGGAACGATTTTGTGTTCTAGGAGTGATGTATAACCCAACAAACGACAAAACCGTTGCTTGCCGAAATCTCTTTAGACGACCTGAATGCAACACCCATCCGATGGGTATTGCTATTGCTGGGGTTGAGGCGATCGCATCTCACCGGTCAAATCACAAGATGCTCACAAGAGCGATCGCCCTCCAACTCCGGTCGGGGGAACGGTGTGTCCCCCTGACCAGTAGGGATTGCTACGGGTTCATCATGGACTCAAATCAATGAATCGGACATGAACGAACGGGTATCTTAGCTGCCGATGCGAGTCACGTTGAGGGAGACTCCACCGCAATCATTCTCGGGATGTGTGCTATTGGTGTAAAACTTCACCTCTCCAGGATCGTCGAGTCGGAAGGTTTCCGCTGCGGGGCGATGAGCTAATGCCTCACCCGCATTGCCATAGACACCGGTTTCGGTGACCGTCACGTGGGCATCGCCTCGGATCTTGTAAGCATGGTGCCACTTTTTGGAACAGGTGCTGCTCCAAGCATCGTACTTTCCACCTTCAGCGGTTCCGAGTAGGGTGACGGTGTAGTCCCCAGCCGGTAAGTTGCAAACCTTTGCGTGTTCCTTATTCACATTTTGGGTCGCATCGAGATCCACAGACTGGTTGATTCCGTTCCCTTCCACTTGCATCGAGACACCACCAATGTTGTCGGCCGCGCTGGTGCTGTAGGTGTAGAATTTCACATCGGTATCGTCAGTTAGTGTGAAGCTGGTGGAAGGAACTCGGTTCGCCAGGGCTTCGGCGACGGAGTTATATTTGTTGGGATTCCCCATTTTCTTCCAACCTGAGGAACCTAAGCGACGCGAGTAATAAGTATCCCACTTACAATTACACGTGCTGCTCCAGGCATTAAATTGACCGCCTTCAGCAGTGCCAATCACTTCCACCTGGTATTCCCCTGCCGGCAAGTTGCGAGTCAGAGCGGTGCTGCTGTCGTGGTTCTGGGTGGGATCGATGTCAACGATCGAGGAAAACTCGATGGTCTCAACGGTTAAGTCAAAGGTACTTGAGGCCGAACCTTGACCGTCGCTAGCAGTGACCTTCACGGTGAAAGTGCCGTCATCGTGATAATCGGGCATACCGGAGAAGGTTTGGGTGTTGGCATTAAAGGTTAACCAGCTAGGGATTGGAGAACCATCTTCGAGAGTGGCTGTGAAGCTGAGGTTATTGTCATCACCATCAGGGTCGGTGAATGTCCCGTCAGGTATGGTGAAGCTGAAGACCTCACCGTCGGTCGCCGTTCGATCGGGAATGACACCTGCAACGGGTTTCTGGTTGGGGGGAGTGTAAGCCTTTTGGACAAAGGTGATGTCACCAAGATGATAGCCATCGTCTTCAGGGGCCACCATGGTCACTTGGACTCCGGCAATCTTGTCTTCGCCGTCGTCAGTCGCAAACCCGAAGAACTGGTTACCGGTTTGCGGGTTGGTTGACCGTCCCAAGAGCTTTCCGGTACGATCGAAGACTTTAATCACAGTACTGCCGACTTTATCCAATGCCCCAACCGTCAGACCGACACTGGCTACATCTTTGTCAAACAAGATGCTGTAAGCAGCGTACTGTTGAGTGCCTAAGCTTCGACCGTCCGATAGGTCGGAATTCTTATTGATATACGATCCGCGAGTGTAGCGATTGTTAGATAAGGATAAGGGGTTGCTGGGGTTGCCAATGATGCAACCAAAGGGCGATGCTCCCTGACAATCTCGCCCCGCGTTTCGGGAATAGCTTTGACCCTCAAACATGGCTTTGAAGGTGAGGGTTGGAGCCGTATCATTTGCTTCATAGACATCTGGGGTATAGAGCGGATGAAAAGTGGCATAAGAGACTTCATCAAACGTGATGTAGCCTGTGGGCGGCTTCAAATCTGAAGCTTCCACGGGATGAACGCCTTTGGGGGTCTCAACGGTGGGTTGGTAAGCTTTTTGGACGAACGTGATGTCGCCGATAAAATAGCCATCGTCTTCGGGGGCTACCATGCTGACTTGGACTCCGGCAATTTTGTCTTCGCCATCGTCAGTCGCAAAACCAAAGAACTCCGTGCCGGTTTGGCGATTGGTTGCCTGTCCCAAGAGCTTTCCGGCGCGATCGAATACCTTAACCGCAGTACTGCCGATTGCGTCAAACCCGGCAACAGTAACGCCGACACTGGCTATATCTTTGTCGAACAAAATACTGTAAGCAGCGTTCTGTTGAGTCCCTAAGCCTTGACCATAGGAGAGATCGGGGTTGGAGACAATCTGTGTGATGCGAGTGTACCGATCGCTAGACAGGGATAACGGGTTGCTGGGGTTGCCAATGATGCAACCAAAGGGCGATGCCCCCTGACAATCTTGTGCCGCGTTTCCGGAATAGCTTTGACCCTCAAACATGGCCTTGAAGGTAAGGCTGGGAGCCGTATCATTCGCACCATATAGATCGGGTGTATATACCGGATTGTAGGTAGCGGAGGGCAGTTCATCCAAGGTAATTCGGGCTGTAGACTGATTGAAGCTTGAGGCTTCAACCCGATGAATGCCATTAAGAGATTGGCTGTAGGCTGGCTCAACCATCCAAGTGGCTAAGCCCAACACCAAAACCATTAAACAAGATAGAAGTCGTTTCATGGATTTTGCTTTGAAAAAATCATGGGAAGGTTACGGAACGATGGTCAAAGTAAGGTTTCGCATCCTCGAGTGACCGTGACCGTCGTCAACAGTGACGGGAATAGTCCATGGCGAGTTTGCCGCCGTTCCTGGTGATGGACCATTTGGAGTCGTTGGAGCGCTAATGATGCGACTGTTTGGTCGATCGAACGTTAATCCACCAGGTAGGTTTAGAACTAGAGGGCGGCGGATATCGTAGCTCAAGGTATCTCCATCTGGATCGATGAAGGCATTTGAGATATCGATCGGCAAATTGGTTGAACTACTTTCAGTTAACGTTGGCAAGCTGAAGCTTGGATTGGGTGTCGGGGGACGGTTGGCGGGGGCGTTCACCCTGATGGTTAAGCGTTGTGTCACCGTGGGATTGTGGCTATCGCTCACATCCACCGTGAAGGAAATCGGCTGAGCAGCAGCAGCAGCAGCAGCAGTCGGTGTTCCCGTAATTTGCCCGTTGGCTAAACTCAAACCATTGGGTAAGCCCACAGCGTTACTGAAGGTAAGACTGTCATTTTCGGGATCGGTGAAGAAATTGTTGAGGTCGATAGGCAAATTCGTGGTTGTCCCTGCCGTCAAATCTGGCAAAGGATTGTTGTTGTAGATCGGGGGCTGGTTGGCGGGGGCGTTCACCCTGATGGTTAAGCGTTGTGTCACCGTGGGATTGTGGCTATCGCTCACATCCACCGTGAAGGAAATCGGCTGAGCAGCAGCAGCAGCAGCAGCAGTTGGCGTTCCCGTAATTTGCCCGTTGGCTAAACTCAAACCATTGGGTAAGCCCACAGCGTTACTGAAGGTAAGACTGTCATTTTCGGGATCGGTGAAGAAATTGTTGAGGTCGATAGGCAAATTCGTGGTTGTCCCTGCCGTCAAGTCTGGTAAAGGATTGTTGTTGTAGCTCGGGGGTCGATTACCAGCTTTCACCGTAATCCGAAATGACTGGCTCAGTGAGTGGCTGTGTCCGTCATCTACCCTGACTGTGACGGAGTATGTCCTGGCAGTCCCGGATGCTGGAGTCCCCGTGATGGTCTTGTTGCTGGGATTAAAGTTCAAACCAGCGGGTAGTCCGTACACCGTGTAGGTGAGGTTGTCTCGATCTGGGTCTGTAAAGGCTCCCGAAAGGTTGATGGGGGTAATACTTTGTCCTTCGGTAACCGTTCGATCGGAAATATTGTTTGCGGTTGGCGGTCGGTTCCCCTGTTGCACCACGATGCGAAATGTCGTTTCGACTTTTCCTCCTTTACCATCGCTAACCCGGACAATGTGCTCTGTGGTTCTAGCTCCTAGAGGTGTTCCGGAAATCGTGTTACCGCTGAAGTTGAGACCATCGGGTACGGTGCGAAACACTTCATAGGTCAGGCGATCTCCATCGGGATCGCGGAAATATTGGGATAAATCGAGTCGAGCGTATTCTTCGGATTTGATGTACCAGGTGGGAATCGATCGGACTAATTCTGGTTGACGATTGGGACTGCGTCGCACGGTTAACCGGAAAGAGGCGTTGCCAGAACGTCGATCGTCACCAGCATTGACCCGAACGTTATAAGTCTGTCCGCCAGTACCGATCGCAGGCGTACCCTGAATAATCACCTCGTTTGAAGTTGGATTCGATCCAGGGCCATAAATTAATCCCCTGGGCAACCCAAATGCAGTGTAGTTCCGTGCCATGCTCAGCGATGTATCAAAAGCGCTGAGGGGAACTTTTAAGTAAAAAGGTTTACCTTCTTCTGCTTGTTGTTCTGCCAGGGGTTGCGGACGGTAACCCGGCTCTACGGTAATGTTAAAGCGGATCTCTGCTCGTTGCCCTTGATTATCGACCGCTTCGTCAATGACGGTGTAGGTTCCGGGTGTTGTTGGTGTCCCTGAAATTTTCCCGTCCAATGTGACTCTGGAATAAGTTAAACCCGGTGGTATTCCAGTTAGATTAAGGCGAGTGCTTGTATTCTTAGGAACCGCGAAGAGTGCTTCCGGGCGTGGGAGTGTCATGGAAAAATACTCACCCACTTTTGCCGTTTGGTTGGGGACATATCCGATCGCTCGGATGGGTTTAGAGGCTTGCTGTACGGTAATGTAAAAGCGAATCTCTGCTCGTGTCCCTTGTTTATCGACTCCTGTGTAACTGACGGTGTAGGTTCCGGGTGTTGTTGGCGTACCTGAAATTTGCCCACCCCCTGTTACTGCTGGTCTCGAATAAGTTAAACCCGGTGGCATTCCAGTTATCATAAAGTTATGATTCGCATTTTTAGAAAACGCGAATAGTGCTTCCGGGCGTGGAAGCACGTAGGAAAAATACTCACCCACTTTTGCCGTTTGGTTGGGGATAGATCCAGTCGCTCTTATGGGCTGAAAATTTCCCTGGTTATAAGGTTGTTGATAGCCACCATAACCATATTGAGCCATTGCTGGTGCGGGATGGGTAATAAATACCCCCAAACCCACCAAAAAAGCCATAAAACAGGCTAGGATTTTTTTCATTTTTCTTACTCCAATTGAATGTAATTGAGTAATCGAAGAAATCAGGAAGATTAATGTGCAACATCAAGGAATGTGAGACTTAAGACTAGTACTCCACTCCATAGAATTTTGAGAGAGTTCCCCTACTTACCTCCTCGAGATTCGGAGCTGCCAAACGCAGAATTGTCTCTACAAAGTCACTCAAAATTGAGTCACGACTGGCTCCATTCGGGTTTTTACCCCGAACAAAAGAGTCATGGCTGGTATGTTGGCTCAAGCGACCTGTAATCGTTGCTTCAGTGCGCTCTCTCAACTCAATTTTCCGAACGGATACTAAATCCGCTTTATAAAGCCTCCTTATTCGGATTATTCGGAGGACGTTCAGAAGCGGTGAGAGTGAGACTTATTGAATGTTTAACCTCTTTGAGAATCAGAGTTTTCTAGGAATCGGATTTGGTCTGATTTGGCGATCGAAATTCACCCCTGACTGTTGGTAAATCGATCGACTGATGTACTCCACCACACGGCTTTTGATGAGTCGGGGTCATGGCCGAGGGGATATCTCCAAAATGTAGATGCAGCAAACTTTGTCTAAATAACCGTTCTAGTCCTGTGTCTGACCCCGAGCTAAGCTAACACGCATCTAAATTGAATAATTTATTGTCTGAAACTATTTTCTGAGATGGGTAGATCTAGAAAATTCAATGCGTAGCAGCTTCACAAGTATCTCAAAAAAAATATATAAATTCTTGCCAATTTTGGAAAATCACTTGCCGATTTTGGAAAGTCACTTGCCAATTTTGGAAAATTTTTCATGAGAGCTTGCCCAATAAGATCGAGTTCGGTTAAATACTTAGAATTTACCGTGAAGAGAACTGGGGGAGCATCAGGTAAAACATGAAGAAAAAGTGAAGCGGACGCACTTAATTGTAATAAATTATCCGAACGGGAGATAAGTCGGCTTTCGCCTTTCTATGGACTAACTAGACTTTGTGTTAGTTATGCTCGGTTGAACTTCTCAATTTATCTAAGGATTCTCTCACTCAAGGTAACCGTTCAGGGGGGATTATAGAGAAGGTCGTAGGAGAAGAGAAATCGCCTCAGACCTGATTACAGAAAATCAAGCCATCAGTGACCTTGACTCCTAAGAGTCGTCATTACCGTCAGCATCCAATCCACAAACTCATTACCTTAGCCGAATGAGACCCAAAACTCAGTTGTCGCCAAAATCACTGCGGTTCTCAGGACTCGCTCGGCAGTACTATTTAAGATATGTAAAGTAAACCTCAAGTTTTGCAGATGGCCCTCAAAGTTGGCGATACCGCCCCCGATTTTACTCTTTCCTCCCAAACGGGAAAACTCGTAAGTCTGAGTGACTTTCGCGGTCAAAAAGCCGTTGTCCTATACTTTTACCCCAAGGACGACACCCCCGGATGCACCGCCGAGTCCTGTGGGTTTCGCGACAGCTACGAAGCCTTTACCGATGCTGGCGCAGAAGTGATTGGCATTAGCGGAGATTCGGTGAATTCCCACCAGCAGTTTGCCAGTAAGCACCAACTTCCCTTTACACTGGTGAGCGATGCGGGCAATAAAGTGCGCAAACTCTACGGCGTTCCGTCTACCTTCGGACTTTTGCCGGGTCGAGTCACCTACATCATCGACAAGGAAGGAATCGTACGCCACATTTTCAACTCTCAATTGAACGTACCGGGTCATATTAACGAGTCTCTCAGCGCGCTTCAAGGGATTTAGAGTTTGGGAGGCTTTGGAGGCAAAGGGAGATGAGGGAGATGAGGGAGATGAGGGAGAGAGTGGGTATTTAACGTCTCCCACACTCCATTCCCCATTCTCCGTTCCCCATTTTGCATTTTTAATTTTGCATTTTTAATTTTGCATTCATTCTCCCCCATTCCCCCTTCCCCATTCCTGAGACGTTTGAAATAGAAATTGCTACGATCGAGAAATCCGTTTGACTTCTTCTATCGCAATTGTGTTGAAAGTGTCGCCATTTTTCGATCGAACTTTAAAGATCGAGCGCGCTCGACCGATTCGCAAAATTGTTTAACCATCGTTTTTCAGTCGTTCTCCTAACAGGTTCTGCATTACCATGGCTCAGTCAAGAACGTGGCGAAATCTCCCCTTCATCGGTCAGTTTTGGCAGCGACTTGAAGCCTTGCCACCGCCAGTACCCGAAGATTCGATCGCTCTGCGGGTGCTGGTTCAATCCTTAGTCATCGTTGGGGTCATTGCCACCGACATTGCGGCGAACGAGCAAATGAGTTTGTGGGCGGTTCCCCTGAGTATCGCGGGTGCAACCTGGAGTTGGTATCGTCGGCGCGATCGCAATGTGGTGACCAAATTCGCTCTGGCGTTCGCCATGTTATTCGCCCTGGCCAATTTTTTGGGAGAGTTGCTCGGTTCCCTCAACGATACGCGATTGGTTCTGGCACAGTTACTGATTCAAATCCAAGTCCTCCACACCTTCGATTTACCCCGGCGCAAAGATTTGGGCTACTCGATGGTCATTGGACTGATTCTCCTCGGTGTGGCGGGGACGTTAAGCCAAACCCTGGCCTTCGGTCCGTTGCTGTTGCTATTCCTGGCACTGGCCCTACCCACCTTCGTCCTCGACTATCGCTCGCGATTGGGCTTAGTTCCGACTCAGAGCAAAGGCAAACGTCAAGCTAAGTTGATGGTGGGGATGAAATCGACCCTCTACCTGATTCCCGTGGTGGCGGTGTTGGGGTTGTTACTGTTTGCCCTGATGCCTCGGATGCCCGGATATCAACTGCGATCGCTTCCGGTCAGTTCCACGATCGAGTTTCAAGGGGAATTTGACGGTCGCAATATTATTAACCCCGTTGAAGGGGAGTTCGGCGAAGGCGGCAACGGCACGGCGACGGGAGAAGATGGCAGCGGTTCCGGGGAAATCGACGAGGAATCCTACTACGGCTTTAGCAATCAAATCGACCAAACCCGCTCCGGACAGATGACCCCGAAGTTGGTAATGCGGGTGCGATCGCAAGCCAAGGGATTTTGGCGAGTTCTCGGATTCGATCGCTACACCGGAAAAGGATGGGAGGTTTCCCGCCTCGACGACGTAGAAAAATTTAATCGATCGAGTTGGACGTTTCGCTTCATGCTGCCCCGCTTCTATCCCCCCAGCGGTACTCAGGAAGTGATTCAAACCTACACCCTGGCCGCCGATCTGCCCAGTTTAGTTCCCGCCCTCGATCGAGTCACGCAACTGTATTTTCCCACGCGACAGGTGGCTCTCGATACGGAAGGAGGATTGCGATCGCCCGTCAAACTCTCGGAAGGGTTAACCTACAGCGTCATTTCCCAAGTTCCCTACCGCGATCGAACCGCCCTCGAAAACGCTTCCACGGAATATGCCGATCCGATTCGAGAACATTACTTGCAAATTCCTCCCGAAATTGCCGAGAAGGTGCGACAGCATACCCAAGAAATCCTCGATCGGGCCGACCCACCGCTCGCCGATCCCTACTCGAAATCCCTGTATTTGGGGCAATATCTCAAACAAAACTATCAAATGGCCTCCGATCCCTTGGAAGTGTTATGGCTCCAAGAAGATCGCGATTTAGTCGAAGGATTTCTCTTCCAATGCGAAGGCGTAGACTCTACCACCTGCCGACCTCGCGGCTATCCCGATCATTTTTCTACTGCCCTGACGATGATGCTGCGATCGATCGGCATTCCCGCTCGGTTGGTAGCTGGGTTCGCGCCGGGAGAGTTTAACCCCTTCACCGGATTGTACGAGGTCTGGAATACCGATGCCTATGCAATGACCGAGGTCTATTTTCCCAATTACGGCTGGTTTCCCTTCGATCCGATTCCCGGCAATGAGCTAATCCCTCCTTCCGTCAACGATTACGAAGCCTTCAGCGTCCTGCGTCAGTTTTGGCGTTGGGTGGCCGGACTCCTCCCCGCGCGACTCACCGCATGGTTGGAAGATACCCTCGGAGCGCTGTTTGCAATTTTAGGCGGATTGCTCGGTCGCTTGTTCCGAGGTTGGGTCGGCCTTTTCTCGGGACTGATTGCCCTGGTGAGTTTCGGATTTTTGGGCTGGTTGAGTTGGCAGGGTTGGCGGCAGTGGCGGCGACGGTGTTGGTTGGGCAAGCTGCCAGCGATGGAACGTCTCTACCAGCAATTACTCGGGTGGTCGGCAAATAAAGGATTTCCCAAACATCCTTCCCAAACTCCGCTCGAATACGCCCGCGCTGCCCGAAAACATTATCCCAATAAGGTGGCAGAGGCGATCGAGTCCATTATTCGATCGTACGTTCGCTGGCGCTACGGCGGCATTTCCCCGAATATGGAGTCGCAACGGGAAAATTTCTTGCAGTTGCAAGGGGTGAAGAATGAAAAATTAAAAGTGAAAAATTAAAAATTGTGGAAAAGGGAGCTTCGGGGCACAAGGGAGAATGGAGAATATTGAATCTTACATCTTGCATTCATTCTCCCCCCATTGGTGACAAGTTAAGGTGGTATTCACTTTGTCAACCTGTCAATAATCAACCGAAAACCCGGAATTGGGGGGTCTCCCCCCAAACCCCCCGCCGGGGGCCCCTCTACTCCCCCGAACCC